>CAZFKN010000046.1:18881-24388 GCA_964519805.1 uncultured Gemmatimonadaceae bacterium | reverse complement strand
GCTCGCCGGGCTCATAACCCGGAGGTCGTGGGTTCAAATCCCACCCCCGCTACTGGCCGGTGATCGAGGCGGGAAGAACGGGAGCATCGGGGGTGGCGTGATCCCCTTCCCGCTTTTCCCGCCGTTCGAGCCTCAGGACGGGCGGTTAGCTCAGTTGGTTAGAGCGCCACGTTGACATCGTGGAGGTCACAAGTTCGAGTCTTGTACCGCCCATGCGGGAGCCGCGCTGGGAGCGAGGTTCCGCGGCGCGCCCATAGCTCAACTGGATAGAGCGTCAGACTACGGATCTGAAGGCTGGGGGTTCGACTCCCTCTGGGCGCATTGGCTTCACCTCACTGAAGCCGCTGATGGTTGCGAGTCTCAAGGCCGCTCACAAAAGCGGCCTTTCTCTTTCAGAACGGTGCCGCTCGCGACCCGGCCTCGCGCAACGCACCGGCGCTGCAGTACCTTGTGAGAGGAGGTTCATTTGCCCGTACGAGCAGCGCCGGTCTGATGACGGCAGGTTCGACGTCGGGCGAGCCGCCCGGCACCTTCTTGCGGAGGCTCGTGCCCGCCGCCGCGTTCACCTGCGTCGTCGCGCTGCTCAACCGCTTTCCCCTGACATACTTCGATTCGGGAGGATATCTCAAGAACGCGTACGCGTTTGCGCACGGGGTACATCCACCGACCAGGGACGGTCCGTTCACCAACCCGTTTTTCTACCGCCCGATCACATATTCGCTGTTCCTGACACCCTTCGCCACGCCCGCGACGATTTGGGTGCTGCCCTTTGCGCAGGGTATCATGGTCGCGTTCGTCGTGAACCTCGCGCTACGGTGTGCCGGCGTCTCGCTTCCCACACGGACGTTTCTGCTCCTGATTGCCGGCCTGTCCGTGGGGACCAGCCTGCCTTGGTTCTCCGGCCAGGTGATGCCGGACATCTTCACGAGCCTCGTCATTCTCCTCGCCTTCACCAACCTGTGGGGTGGCGACCGACTCACGCGGTGGGAGAAGCTCGGCACCGCTGGGATCCTCACTCTGAGCCTCGCCAGCCACCTCAGCCACCTGCCGCTTTACGTCGGGCTGTTGGCGGTGGGCTTGGTCTGGCGCAAGCTCGCCGCCCGCGAGACGCTCCCTGTACGCGAACTCGCCCTGCGTTCCGTCGGGCCGCTCGCGGTTGCAGTCGCGGGACTGATCGCATCGAACATGCTGGTGAACCGGAAGCCGGTACTCTCGGAGAGCGCCGACTTGTTCTACCTCGCGCGTCTGGTCGGTGACGGGACCGCACAGCGATACCTCGACCGCGCCTGCGCCACCCGGGTATATCTGCTCTGTGCCCAGCGGGACAGCCTCCGGCAGGATTCCGACTGGTTCCTTTGGGATCCGGCCGGGCCGTGGTCGAAATACCAGCAGGATCCGACCTTTCTGACCGAGGCGCGGGAGATCGTCAGGGCTACGCTGCGAGCGCGATGGCGCCGGCAAGTGGTCGCATCGCTGCGGAACGCAAAGCGCCAGCTCAAGACCTTCGGCACGGAGCCCGGTTGGCACCGGTCGGAGATCGAGGTGGCCCCGGCCCTGGCGGAATTCGGACCGTCCACGCTCTCGGCGTACTGGGGGTCGCGCCAGGCACAGCGCGCGCTGCCCCTTGCGGCGGCGAGCGAGGTCCAGGAAGCATGCGTCTGGCTCGCCCTGCTCGTCCTGCTCGGGTGCCTGCCCGTGCTTTGGGCGCGGGGGAGCCAAACGGTTCTCGCCCTTCTTGGAGTCGGGCTCGCCGGGGTGGTCCTCAACGCACTCGTCATGGGGGCGCTCTCGTCCGTAAATGACCGGTATCAGAGCCGGGTCATTTGGCTGGTGCCGCTTCTGGCCTGCGTCGCCGTAGCGGAGGTGGCCGACACGCGACGTCGCCCGGACGCGTCTCAGCCCCGGAGCCGCTGATGCGCTACATCTCCAGGCTGAAGGCATGGCGGCTCGAACTCGTTGCCGCGGCAATCGTCGCCGCCGCGTCAGCCACTGTCCTCGTCATTCCTGCGTCGTGGAGAGCCGATCCTCGCCCGTTCCCGGATGCGGTGGAGTACGCAATAGCCGCGCGCAACCTCGCTCACTCAGGTACTTACACGATCCATGTCCTGGGCAACCCATATCCGCCGCGCTATCCGTTCGGCCTCTCGGCACTTCTGACGCCCGCGTACCTGGCGCCGAGCGTCAGCCTGAGCGACGGAGTCTACGGGGTGGTGGCGTTCGGAGTGATCGGGGTTTTGTGCGTTTATCTCCTGGGCCGGGTAGCGAGCGGGTTCGCGGGTGGCGTTGTGGCAGCCGTGAGCCTCCTGCTCTGTTCTCCATATCTCGAGTGGAGCCACCAGGTCATGGGGGAGACAGCTACGGCAGCCCTGGTCTCCGCCGTCGCGCTTTGTCTCTACCTCACGGCATCGCGCGGCGGGGACGGGCGGCAGCCGGGATTGCTCGTCGTGCTCGGTCTCTTGTGCGGTCTCGCCCTTCTCGTGCGTTTCCCAAACGCGATCTTGCTTGTGGCCGTCCCGCTCGCTCTGCCTCTCCATGGTCGGGCCTTGGGACGGGGTGCCCGTGGGTGGGCCTGGTTCGGGATCGGACCCGCGGCAGCCGCTCTGGCGCTGGCTGCGTACGCGGTCCACACGTTCGGGACGATCTCCGGCACCGGCTACCGTTTCTGGGTGCCCTACTGGTACTCCTCACTCGGCAAGACGTTCTCGCTTTCCTACGCCTTCGACGCCCCTGGGGCCTGGGATCGACCGCCGGCCGATATCCCGAATGCCGTCTACTACCTGAAGTACGCTTCCCGGCAGGCCTTCCCTGTCTGGTCGCTCCTGGTGGCGCTGGCAGGCGCCGTCGTCGGATGCCGGTCGGCCAGGACTCCGGTGCGAGCCGTCTGCGTGTTCGCCGCGCTCTTCTCGGCGCTCACGCTCGCGCTCTATTCCGGATACTACTATCAGAGCCTCCGATTCATGGCGCCGTTGGTGCCTCTCGTCGCGCTCGCCATCGGCGCGGGCGTGGCCTCAGCACTTCGGCTCATCCGGGATGGCGTCCGCCAGGGCACTTGGTGGCGGGTCGGGACCGGCTCAGCGGTCTGCGTGATCGCGCTCGCGGGGATGGTCAGCTCGCTTGACCCGGCTGTTCGGCAATGCTTCGTATACCAGCACTACGTCCGCCACAGCCGATCGCTGTACGAGTTTCCCTGGCACTCCGCCACCGCCGCCGCCTACCGCCGCGCGGTCTCCCCTGGCAGCATCATCGCGACGGATGTGCTGCCCCCGTTGCTCGACGAAGCTGGAACTGTGGCGGGGAACATCGTGGTTCCATTTGTCCGCAAGGGCTATTGGGTCTCGCCGCCCTTCCGTAGCGCCGGCACGTTCCTGGATCGACAGGACTTCATTTGGGGGGAGGTCCACCGAGGGCGAGGGGTATATACGGACTCGTACAGCCTCGAGGCCCTGCATCAGAGCGCCGACTCGAACGTCGAGCTCAACCGATCTCTGAGACGATATCAGCTCGCGGTCATTGCCCAGGAGGATCGCGTGATCATATATCGCCTCCGGGACTCAACGGGCGAGATCGAAGGCGACGATATCGTGGCCGCTCACCACTAGCAGGAGTTGCGCGCCCCTATGGCGCACGGTGATGGGTGGCGCCGAGAGGTTCCCTCCAAGCGGGTACTGCCAAACGAGCGCGCCGGTGGCGTAATCGATTGCGAAGAGCGTGCCCTGGTACCCCACAAAGGCCACCCCGCCCGCGGTGGCGACTAGGCCGCTCGGATTGGCGACGAGGGCGGGGTCTCCCTCGGGGAGGGTTGCCTCCCACACCTGGTCGAGCGAGGGGACGGCCAGCGCCCGTACCCCGTGCCACGCGGGGCCGACATTGTGGAAATAGCCGCTCGAGACCCCGCGGCCCGCGCCACTGTCCTGGGCCACATACAGCGTCGCCTGCTCTTCCACCGGCACCAGCAGCAGATGGCGCTCGGCGACGTAAGCGGGAGGCCACCAATTCGTGGCACCATTGAGACTGGGCCGTACCACGAGTCCGGCTCGCGTCGGTCGCAAGCCAACCTGCCGAAGCGGACTCCCGTCCGCCGCCCGCCGGTCCGACCATGTCTGCGTCGCGAAGGGAGCCGCCCGCACCAGCTGACCGGTCTCCCGGTTGAGCACGTAGGCGAACCCGTTTCGGTTGGCTTGTATCACCAGGGAGCGGCACGAGCTCCCCCTGACGCAGTCGGCTGCGAGTATCGGGGCTTCCGTGGCATCCCAATCGAACTCGTCATGCGGCGTGAACTGATACCGCCAGCGTAACCGGCCGCTGGCGGCGTCGACTGCCAGGAGCGCATCGGTCGGGAGGTTGGCCCCGGGACGCCGCGCTCCAGCGAGGCTCGGGTAGGGTTGGCCCACACCCCAAAAGACGAGATCCAGCTCGGGATCGTAGGTGCCCGTCATCCAGGCGCCTCCGCCACGCGGCTCGGCCCCGCCCCAGCTGGCGGCGTCGGAGTCGCCCAGCGCGGGCACCGTCGGGAGGCGCCACCGGACCTGTCCCGTTGCCGCGGCCACCGCCACCAGCGCCCCGCGACCCCCGTCGTCTCCCCCGCCCAGGCCCACCACGAATCCATCGCCCACCGCGAGCGGTGCACTCGTGGTGATCGTGCGCCGCTCGCCGTCGTCGAGATCCGTGATCCACCGGCGTTGCCCCGTCGCGGCGTCCAGACCTACCAGACGGCCATCGTTCGTCCCATACGCCACGATGTTCCCCGAGAGCCCCGGCCCGCGATTGGAGCCCGGGCGGACGCGTTCGCTCCAGCGCGACGGCTCGACATGCTCCCACCGCACCCGACCGGCGCCGAGCTCGATGGCGTACGCAGTTCCCGACGGAGCGCTGACGTACATCAAGTCTCCGGACACGAGGGGAGTGGCGGCAATGGCCGCGCCGCTGCCATACGCCAACTGCCGCACCCAGCGGGGGCGCAGGCGAGCCACGGTCTGCCGGTTGATGTCGGTCAGCGGGCTGAAACGGTAGCCGTCGTAGGTACGGGCGAAGCTGAGCCAGCCGTCGTCTGCCGCGGCGGCAACCAGCCGGGCCGCTGTCACCGGCAGGATGGGCGGGAGTCCGGCTGGCGGCCGACTGGCGGGTGCCGCCTGGCGCTGGCGGAGCCACGCCACCACCTGCCACGCTGCGCGGGCGTCGAGCGGCTGCGCACGCATCTCCGTGCCCGGGAGGCCGCGGGTGATCGCCCGAAAGAGATCCCAGTCGGTCAGCGCTTGCCCGGCACTGGCGAGCAGGGACGGTGCACCGGCCCCGGCCGCATCCGATCCATGACACCCGCCGCAGGTTCGAACGAAATGCTGCTCGCCGGCGGCCAGGGCCGCGGCGGAATCCGGTGACCTGAGATTGTCTGGACTAACGCTGATCAACGACGCCTGGCCATTGACGAGCGGGGTGAGGTTGACCAGGTGGCCCACCACGAGCACACCCCAGGGCACGTCGGGCAGCTGGCCCGCCAGCTTCAGGGCACC
>CAZFKN010000046.1:5079-18781 GCA_964519805.1 uncultured Gemmatimonadaceae bacterium | reverse complement strand
CCGAACACGATCCGATCCGCGATCTCGTCCGCGATCTTGAGGCCGCGCTTGCCCAGGAGCCGCCCGACTCGTCGCCGAATCCCGGCGATCAAGCGACGCCGGTGCTGGTTGCGAAACCACACGTGGTTCCGAAACTCCCGGTCGTTCGTGCTCAGACGGTGTTTGGTCGCGAAACGCCGAAGGCTGGAGCGCAGCCACCGGTCGCTCCAGCGAAGCAGGAAGTAGGGCACGTCCACCCGCTCGAACGGCGGAGGCGCCAGATGCGTGACCACTCCCTCGGGCTCGATATAGACGGTGCCACCCGCCTCGTGAGCCGCCAGGCAGAAGTCGATGTGGTCGAAGAAGGACAGAAGCTCCTCGTCGAGGGCGCCGATTCGCTCGAGCGCGCTGCGGCGCACCAGCATGCAGTGGAACTCGACGAGATCGATGGGCTCGCGACGCAGCTGCGGAAGTACGTCCGCGACCGGGCGGTTGACGTGGCGATGCTCCTCGTGCAGGTGTCGCTCTCCGTCGTCGACGATGCGCAGGTCCGCGCCTGCCGTGTGAACGGTGGCAGGCACACCGTTTCCGTCGATCCCGTAGCAATAGAGCGGGCCGACCGCCCAGGCGCCGGTCTCCTCCCCGCAGCGAAGTAGCGCCTCCAGCCAGCCCGGTTGCACGAAGACGTCGTTGTCGACGAAGGCCACGTACTTGGTCCGCACGCGCGGGACGGCGAGGTTCCGCGCCTCGTTCGACGTGAGATAGCGCTCCGTGCGCAGCAGCGTGAACCCGCGCGCGGCGGCCTGCTCAGCCAGGTAGCGGCGCAGGCGCGACGGCGAGTTGCCGTCCACGTAAATCAGCTCGAACGGCGTCGAGGTGGCCGCATAGATGCTCTCCAGCGAAGCCTGGGCCTTGCTGAACTGCTCCCGCGGCACCACCACAATCGTGACCTGAGGCTCGGTCACGGTGCGCTCCTCCACTTTTCCGCGATCCCGATCGGCGGCACCCCGTTCGTGAGAGAGCGGTCACCACGGCCTCGCTCCGCGGAGCGCACGATCGAGTGTTCCAGAAGTCCGTCGAAGAGAATGCGGTCAACCGCCTTGGCCGGATACTTCATTGGCCGTGTGCGCAGGAGCTGCCAGAGGAACGGCGGCAGCACGCGGCGCCGATGGGCGCTGCGCCAGCTTACATGGCTCCGGAGCCCGGGATCGCCGGGGGGTAGCCTGTGCTTCCGAGCGAAATGGCGAACTGAAGGCCGCAGCCAGGCGTTGCTCCAGCGGAGCAGGAAGTACGGCACATCCGAGAAAGGGAGCGGCGGCGGCAGGGTGTGAGTCGCGACCGCGCCCGGCTCGACGTAGACGCTTCCGCCAGCCGCGCGGATGCTCAGAGCGAAGTCCGCCGGCTCGAAGAAGCACCGGACACCCTCGTCGAGTGGTCCTAGGCGCTCGAACACCTCGGTGCGCACCAGGACGCAGTAGAACTTCACCAGATCGCACCGTTCTCTTCGCAGGCTCGGCGCCTCGGCCAGCGGCCGGGGCGGGAGGCGGGGGACGTAGTGCAGACGGCGGCGTCCCATCTCCTCGACGATCCGGATTTCCGCTCCTGTATAATGGATGACCGGCGCACCGCGCTGGTCGACGCACATGAGTGGGCCGACGACCCAGGCGCCGGTCTCCTCGGCGCAGCGGAGCAACGCCTCGAGCCAGCCCGGCTGCACGACGACGTCGTTGTCGAGGAAGGCCACGTACCTGGTCCGCACCTGCCGGAGGCCGAGGTTCCGCGCCTCGTTCGAGGTGAGATAGCGCTCCGTGCGCAGCAGCGTGAACCCGCGCGCCGCGGCCTGCTGGGCGAGATAGCGGCGCAGGGGAGGCGGCGAGTTGCCGTCTACGTAGACCAGCTCGAACGGCACCGAGGTGGCCGCATAGATGTTCTCCAGCGACGCCTGGGCCTTGCCGAACTGCTCCCGCGGCACCACCACAATCGTCACCTGAGGCTTGGTCATCGACCTTCTCCCGCGGCGTTGTCCCTCCGAGTCCGGGTTGCCTCGAGGTAAATCATTCCCTGGCTCAATCCGCCGAGGATACCCCCAGCGACATATGCGGCATCGGCGACGTATCGCATGGCCGCGAGCGCCATCGAGCGGAACGGCCTCCTGGCGTCGAGCCCGGGTGCGAAGTACCAAGCAGCCGCGAGAGCCGCGCCCAGAGCCCCGGTCCACCCGACGGCGCGAGCTCCGACGCCGAGGGCCGCGAGGGCGACCAGCACGCCGAGATGCATCGCATGGTAGCTGCTGAGGAAGACCATGCCCGGAACCGGCGACGGCACGCTCAGGACCCGGGAGATTCCGAATGGGCTGTCGTTGGTCTCCGAGAGGTCGTAGCGGTAGAACTCCACCCGGCGCCCGGGGCCGTGCTTCCGGAAGAGGTAGGCATGCCCGTACCCATACCGAAACCACTGGACCAGAAGCCCTCGCAGCGTGGAGCGGTGAAAGTGCGTGACCTTGGCGGTAGGCTCGAACCACAGCTCGTAGTCCGCGCGCGCCACCCGGATGCACAGGTCGATGTCCTCGCCGGTCGCACAGCGGCCGTCGAACCCGTTGACGGCCTCGAGAGCGCTCCTCCGAAAGGCCGCGTTAGCCGTCGCGAAGAAGGGATGGAAGACGCCGACGCCCTGGCGAGGCAGATAACCCTTCCGATAGCCGCTCTTGGTGATGTCGATGATCATGGCGTGCCCTCGTCGCGACGGCCCATGCGCATGAGAGTCTCCGCCACGCAGAACTCCTCCACCAGCCCGCCCACCCGCGCCTCCGAAAGAATCTCGCCGCCGACCGCGCCGATATGCGGGTTTAGGTAAAACGGGCGTACCAGCCGCTCGATCCATCCGGGCTCCGCCCGACAGTCGTCGTCGCTGAAGAGGATGACGTCGCCGGTCGACTCGGCGATGCCGCGATTCCGGGCTGCGGGGATCCCGGGCACCATCTCCACCACCACCCGCAGCGGCAGCCGGGAGCGGAACGACTCGAAGACCTGCTCGTAGCTGCGGGTGGAGTTGTTGTCCACCACAAGCACCTCGTCCGGCTGGAGCGACTGCGCCACCAGGGACGCAAGCAGAACGGCCAGCATCTCCGGCCGGTCCTTGGTGACGACCACGACCGACGTCCGCAACCGGGGTCGCTGGCTCATGTGCGGATCTCCTTCAGGTAGGCGATCGCTCCCGGGACGAGCTCGGCGATCTCCGGGTCGGCACCACCCAGGACCGCACCATAGGCGCCCGCCAGGGGACCGAGCTCAGCCGGCAGCTCGAGGCGTTCCCTCGTCAGGGCTCGCTGGATGGCCGGGACGCTGAGCGGAACGACGACCTGGCCACGGGCCGCCGAGCGATTCACCACGACGAGCTGTGCGATCTTCCAAAACCCGCGTAGGAAGTCGAGGCTGCCCAGCTTGTACATGGCCGGATCCTGGAGCAGCTCGCCGAAAAGCATCTCCTCCTCGATCAGGAAGTGGCTCACCAGTGGCCCCCAGGTCGGACGTGAGGAAATCTCGAGCGGCGCGCCCTCGAGGCACCGCTCCGGAACGCCCGCAAGGGCGAACGCGTCCGGGTTGGAGGCCCGCCAGAGAATCGACTGCCAGCTCTGCTCGAGATCCTGCGCGTTCAGCTCAAACGCGGCGTTGGTCAGCCGCACGAAGACCCGGACCCGTCGGCGCACAGTCGGAGTCTGGGCCTGCTGCTCGCGCACGGCGGCTTGGAGGAGCGCGAGCGGCGGTTGTCGCTCGGGATCCGCCACGAGGAGGAGCAACAACTCATCGACGTTGAAGTGGACGCTGGAGACGAGGTGCGCGCTCCGGAGAGAGGCGCCCCAACGCCGCCGAACAGATCGGGCGAGCCCGCGTACCGACTCCAGCGCCTCGGGGCACAACTCCTCCGCCAGCGGCGCGTCGAACGCTACGGCCGGACAGCCGGAATCACTTGCGACGGGGTAGTCCTGCGCTTCACCGTAGAACCGGTCGAGGCGTGCGAGGAGAAAGGCCGTCGTGTCCTCCACGATGGTCCGGTCATCGGTCCGGAAGCGCCGGCGACGATGCGCCTGCAGCCGCTCGACCAGCACCTGACCTTCCGGCTCGAGCGACGGCTTGGCAGCCCGTAGCCCTTCGGCCCGATCGAGCGTGAGCTGGCCCCCACTCAGACCGTGAATCGCCTTCAGGACTTCGCTCACCGCCTTGTAGCAGACATTGTTGCGCGTGACCGTCTCGGTGCTGTACTTCCGGGTCTCGAGAAAGCGCCAACCAAAGATGCTCCACCAGACCTTGATCTCGGCGAGCAGGCCCGCGTCGAGCGACTCGGCGTCCGGTGTGGGGAGCTCCCGCACGTAGTCTCGGCCGTAGAGTAGTCTCCAGGTGGCCTTGCCCTCCGTGAAACGAAAGCGGAAATGGTCGTTGACTCGAACGTCGCGCCTCAGGGTGGCCTCGTCTACGATCCGCAAATGCGCGTCGAAGAGGCGCGTTACGCGGGCGAGCCGCCCGTAGGCCCGGAGGAGCCCTGCACGGTCAGCCGGAGCCAGCCCCTCGTGGATCAGCAGAAAGTCGATGTCACTGACCAGCGGCAGGATCTCGCCCTTGGCGCTCCCTCGCGTCAGGTAGACGGCCCGGATTGCGGGATATCTCCGGAAAAGCCGCACGGCCAGCCGGGTCGCGACCCCGTAGGCTCCGCGGTACGCCTGCAGCATCGGCGGAACCGAGGTGGCGAGGACGAAGCGCCGGACGAGGCTGCGGGCGGGGCCCGCGCTAGAAGGCGCGCTCATTGTCCACCTGCTCGTAAACCGCCTCGACCAACCGGGCCGAGCGGTCCCAGCTGAAATGGTCCGTCACGTGACGTCGGGCCGCCGCGCCGAGCGCGCGCGCCAGGTCCGGTTTGCTCAGCAGGTGGAGCACTGCCCCGCCGAACGCCTCGGTATCCCCGTCCGGGACGAGCCACCCCGTCCGGCCGTGCTCCAGCAACTTGCCCGACCCGGCGAACGACACGATTGGCTTGCCGGCAGCCATGTAGTTGAGAAGTTTCTGCGGAACGCCTGCGCATGCGGTCCGTGGATTGAGGGCGATGTCGGCACCGGCCAGGTGCGAGGGCAACGCGCTGAAGTCGGCAGGAACCGTCTGGATGAGGTCTCGCACGCAAAGCTCGAGCGCGAGGTGATCGTATTGCTCCAACGACGAGGTTCCGACCACGAGCAGGCGCGCGTCCTTCCTCGTGTCCACCACGGTCCGGAATGAGCGGACGAGCAGGTCGATACGCTGGTACGGCGCGAGGTTGCCGGCGAAGACGAGCGCCGGCCTCTCATGCTTCCCGGCCGAGTGCCCGTTCAATGGGAAGGCGTCCAGCTCGACCCCGTTCTCGACCACTGAGACCCGATCCTCGCTAACGGCCTCCGCGCCGATTAGCGCCCCCCTGATGTTTTCGGTCACCGCGATGACGTGATCCGATCGCCTCGGGAGCCATCGGTCGAGCGTCCTGCCGATGGCACGCTTCACGCCGTTAGGCAGTCCAAGCGGATAGTATGGCAGCTCCGTTTCGAGCAGGGTGTGCGCGTCGTACACGATTGGGAGCGGACGGCGGCCGCGGGCGCAACGGGCCACCAGCAATCCTTCGTAGTGGTGGGCATGGATGACGTCGATGGTGTGCATGGCCAGGAATTGGCGCAGCGCGAGGACCAGCATCGGGTCCACGATTGCCAGCTTCCCGCAAGAGGGCCCCGGCGAGACCTTGTGATAAGGCACCCTTGGGATCCGGTGGACGGCGAAGGGAAGCTCCTGGTCGTCTTGGCCGAGGTGATAGGTGATGACATGAACCTCGTGCCCGCGACGGCTCAACGCTTCCGCCAAGCGGTGGATGCGGATGGGCGTGCCGCGCGGGCACGGGAACGGACAGGCCGCGATCATCGCCACGCGATAACGCCGTCTCATGCCCACCGCCTCGACCCCGGAGCCGGTCTGGCCGCCCACTGGGCGACGAGCGCCGCGTTAGCCTCGCGGTCGGGGCCCAGGCGGAGCTCATAGACGGCGCTTCGGCGCACCAATGCCACCGACGCCAGAAATCGCGACCATAGAATCGGTACCTGGCGGCCCGGGTCGCCAAGGTCCAGCTGCAGCAGATACTCGAGGAGCTGTGGGATGCCGCTCCCCACCACGCAGAAGCGAACCAGTGCCGCGAGACCCCTGAGTCGCGAGAGCGGCCCGATGCCCGCTTCGCCCGTGCCGACACGACGCCCCACGAACACCATCCCAGGCTCGGCGGTGTCTGTGATCCGGTCCGCATAGTACCGGGTGTCGATGAGCACCTTCGGCCCATGGCGCGAGCGGCGGAACCGGTGCAGAAAGCGGGGAGGCACCTCGAGGGGCGTCCCGTCCACTACTCCGATCCGGATCGGGAACGAATAGAGCCGCCCGGCGCGGGAGACGAGCGGCACCTCCTCGGAGAGGAGGCTGAAGTCGCGCCGCTCGAGCAGCGAGAGGGCAAGCGTGGTCTTCCCGGCGCCTGAGGGCATGAGGCAAAGAACCGCGTGTCCGCCATGTACCACGCCCATCGCGTGGATACGGTGCAAGCCGCGGCGGTCCAGCTCCTCGCCGATCCGGGTCATGAGTAGCAGGTAGCACTTCTCTCGGAGGAGATCCCGATCCAGGCTGTGCGCCTCGGCTCGGCCGTGGCGCATATCGTAGATCACCAGCGCCTTGCCGCCGGAGTCGTAGTACCGCACCCCCCGATACCGATACACGACGGCGTCCTTCGTGCATACCAGCGGGGTCGTTCCCTCCGGAATTCGTTCATATGGCGGCTGGCCCACTACGAGCTGCACCTCGATGGCGACCGCCTTACCGGCCGGAGGGGCGGCGGTCAGGAAAAGTGAGAAATCGGCCTCTACGAGGGCCAGGCACTCCGGGTCGCTCGACAGCACTGAAGCCGAGACACCATGAAACACGAGGTCCAACCGTCGGAGCGCCGTCATGCTGCAGCCCCTTCCTCCACGAGCGGCCGCAAGAGCCACACTGCGTTCGCGCGCAGTAGGAGAGAGCAGAGCAGGAGCTCAGAGCCTACCGTCGTCCAAGCTGCCCCCAACGGCCCCCAGCGCGGAATCGCGATGAGGTTGGCACCGACGTTGAGGGCGACGCAGATGGCCAGGAGCGCCAGCAAGTCGCGCTCCCGGCAGATCGCCTGCGAGACCATCACCGCGATGCTGCTTACGAAGAGCAGCGGCAGGGAGAGCGCGAGCACCCGGAGGAGCGGGGCGGCGTCGGCATACTGTCCGCCGAACGCGAGCCGCACGACTACGCCCGCCGTCACGGCGACGACACCGGCGACCGCCAAACCGATCCATCCGGCGCTCGTGAGCGCACGACCCATATAGGCTCTGAGTCCGTCCCACTCGTGCCGCGCGGCCATTGCCGCCAACAGCGGGAACAACACGGTCGTGGCTGGCCGGACGGCGAAGCGCGACGCCTCCAGCACTTTGTAGGCGGCTTGATAGCTGGCCACGTCGCTGTAGGAGCCCATGAAGCCGAGCATCACCGTGTCCACTCTGGCGTGGATCATCGTCAGGAGCGACACCATGAACAGGGGGAAGGACTCTGTGGTGATGTCCTTCGCCCGCCCCGCCCCCCACGAGAGCCGCACGGGGCCGACCCGGCGCCGTACGATGACATAGCCGACCAGCACGAGGATCGCGTTCGCGGCGACGTGTGCGACGAGGATCGCCCTGAAACCGAGGTTCGTCCGGATCACGAGCAGAATCAGCCCGACCAGCACCAGCCTGCAGCAAACCCCCGCGACCGCGTTATGGACGAGACGCCGGATACCCACAAAGAGCGATCCGAAGCTCAGATAGAGCTCCTCCAACGCTACGTATGCCGAGGTGAGCAGCATGACCGGCACGAGCTCCGGCCGCACGACGAACGTGAAGGCGTTGACGACGGCGAAGTAGACCGCGAAAAGCGGCAGCCGGAACGAGACGACTTCGGACATCGCCTTGAGGGCGTTCTCGGGATCGCTCGCTGCGCTGCGGACCAGCTTGCGGTGGGTGCCCAGCTCGGTGAAGAGAACGACGATCCCGGCCAACGTCGCGGCGAAGAAGAACTCGCCCATGGCGGCCTTGTCGAGATACCGGGTCAGCAGGGCAAGGGTGACGTATCCCGAGACCTTGTAGAAGAGGTGCGAGCCAAGGGCCACCCCCATGTCGCCGGCCACCCTGGGCAGCCGCCGGCCACCGGGGGCGCTCACACGAACCTCAGGACCACTTGCCAGTACGCGACCGCGAGGCGGTCGAGCGCCGCCCTGGCGGCACGCTGCAGCGGGTCGGGCGTGAGCTCCTCGCGGAAGGGTAGTGGCCCTCCGTTGAGCAGCTCGCGGTCGGGCACGCTCCGCTCGCGCTGGACCACGCGTCGGCGGGCAAGAATCGCAGGGAAGTGACGCACGGTCCACACCACTGCCCGGAACCACTCCGGCAGCCAGCCCTTCGCGATTACGGTGGCAAGTTGCGCCGCCTCGTATACCGCAAGCATGGGTGCAAGGAGGAGCAGGGTGTGCCAATGGAAGTACTTGAGCAGCACCAGCCAGCGATTCCGGATCAGGCAGTAGACCCGGAGCGATGCGTAGCGACCGCCCGGCCGGAGCGACAGCCCGGGCGTGCCGTCGAGGTGCCAGCACCAGGCCGAGGAAACGCCGAGGATCTCACGTCCCCGCACTCTGGTACCAAGACCGAAGTCGTGATCCTCGTAGTTGAACAGGAACGACTCGTCGAAGGGGTGGCGGATCCCCAGGCGGCGGCGGTCCACGAGGAAGCACCCGGTTCCCAGCGAACCGATCCGCCTCGTGACAGCGGGCACTTCTTGGTCGCGCCATCCCGCGTGATGCAGCGTCATGCCGCCGAGAAAGTGGCATTCGGCGCCGTCGAACTGCACGATGTCCGGACGGTCCGCGTAGAGAATCCGGGGCACGGCGACGGCTGCCTGGGGATCCGCGTCGAGCGCGGCCGCAAGCTGCGCCCCGACATACTCCGGGAGAATCATGTCGCTGTCGAGGAAGAGGATCCGATCGCACGTCGCGGCCTGGAAGCCCGCGTTCCGCGCGACGGCAGGCCCCCGATTCCGATCGAGGCGAACGACCCTGACGTTGGGAAAGCGCCCGGCCACGCGAAGGCTCGTATCCAGCGATGCACTGTCAACCACCAGGAGCTCCTGAAGGCCCGGCTTCTGCGCAAGCGCCGCGCTGAGCGAGCGTTCGAGGTACGCTTCGCCGTTGTAGTTGATCATGCATACGGTCAGCGTCCCCTGATGGCTCATCCGGCTCGGGGATTGGAGTTGCCCGTTGCAAAGGGGCGACGGCTGCCGAAAGTGGCGTTAGCGGATGATCTGGCAAGAACTGCTCCGACCGCGATCGCCCTCGCGATCGAGGCCAGACCCGAGGGGTCTATTGCTGACCGGACAATGACTTAGGTGGGCTGGATCAGAAGAGCGCCGGGACGGTTCAGCGGCCGGAGCTAGGAGCCGGGCTTCGGTTCCCCAGAGGGGACGTGAGGCGCGATTGCAACAGGCGGCTCGAGTAACTCCCTCAACGGGCGGAATGTAAGCCCCGCTTCTCTGGCATCGCGGATGATACCGGGGAGAGCCGACGCAGTCTGGCCCCGATCGCCGCGGAGATCGCGCGGGTCGCCGTCGTGAAGCACCACGATTGCGCCGGGCCGAAGCCGGTTTCTAAGGCGCCGGCGAATGACCTCCACACCGGGGCGCTCGAAATCACGGGCGCTCATTCTCCAGCCGAACGTGACGTAGCTCCAGGGTCGGAGCGCCCTGCGCACAGCTGGCGTCTGCTGCCCGTACGGCGCGCGAAACATCCTCGGCGTCCGGCCGGTCTCCTCCACTATGGAATGGTGGGCCTCGTCGATTTCTCGGCGGACGCCCGAGCGGCTCTCCCAGACGAGATTCGGATGTCTCTGGGTGTGGTTGCCGAGGTCGTGTCCCTGTTCGCTGACGGCTCGCGCGACTGAAGGCAATCGTCGAACGGCATCACCGATCATGAAAAACGCCGCCGGGACACTCAGGGTGTCGAGCGTCTGCAGAATCGGCTCCGTCCATTCCGAATTGGGGCCATCGTCAAAGGTTAGGTATATGAACGGCCCCCGATCACCCTCTCTGACGACCGGACCGAAGAGGGAGCTGTTCGGACGGAGCCCCGTCAGCAGCGCGCCCGCCGCACCGCCCGCCAAGAGGCCCGCCGCTTCGATCAGCATACGAAGATGCTACCCATTCCTCGCCCCCCGGGCCAGGAAGGCTGCGAAGCGGCAGGGAGCCCCGTAAGACCTTGCGCCGCCTAGCGCAGGCGCGCAGATTCACGCTCCGCGAAATCGGGGCGTGGCGCAGTCCGGTTAGCGCGCCTGCTTCGGGAGCAGGAGGTCCCCGGTTCAAATCCGGGCGCCCCGACTGACTAACTGAGGACCCTGCGGCGAGCATCGCCGCAGGGCCTTTTCACGTGCCGCTGCCTTGCACGGCGTGTAACCATAGTTACATTCGCCTCATGCCCGAGACACCCTGGATCCTGCTCTCCTCACGGCTCCCCCGTCAGCCCACCCGGCTCCGGCTGGCCGTCTGGCGGCGGCTCAAGCGGCTCGGCGCGGTGCTGCTCCACGATGCCGTCTGGATCCTCCCGGCCGATGCCAAGACGCGCGAGGCGTTCGAATGGCTGGCCGAGGAGATCGCCGAGCAGGGCGGGACCGCGCTCGCGTGGGAGGCGCGGAGTCTCTGGGCCGATCAGGACCGGCGGCTCCTCCAGCAGTTCCGGTCGGAAGCCGACGAGCGTTACGCCGCACTGGCGGCATCGGCGGAAGCCCTCTGGCGGGCCGGCCGAGCCCGCAAGCGAAGCCAGCGACCGGCCCAGGCCGGCCACGCCTTGCGACAGCTCCGAGGCCTGGAGCGCGCGCTCCGCCTGGAGCGACGCCGCGACTACTTTCGAGCGCCCGGCCGCCGCGCCGCCGAGGAGGTCGTGCGGCAGGCGATCGCGGACCTGGAGCGTCGCATCCGCCCGGGGGAAGGGTACGTGAATGCTCTGGGTCACTAGGCCCCATCCGCACATCGACCGGACGGCCTGTGCCTGGCTGATCCGCCGCTTCATCGATCGGGACGCCAGCTTCGCGTTCGCGCCCGATCCCGAGGGCGCCCGCGAGCTTGGGGGTACGCCCTTCGACATGCGCGGCGTGGAGCTCGGACACCACGAGGGCCGGTGCTCGTTCGAAACGATTCTCCACAAGTACGGGCTCACCGACCCGGCGCTGCACGAGATCGCCGCCATGGTACACGACGCCGACCTCGACGACGAGAAGTTCCGTTCCCCCGAAGCGCCGGGGCTCGATGCGGTGATCCGTGGGTTGGGCATGGTGATCGAAAACGACCACGAGCTCATCGCGCTGACCGACCAAGTCTACGATGGGCTCTTCGCCTGGGTGCAGCGGATGACCCGGTGAGACCCCGGGTGCTCAGGGCATGGTGAGAGGCGAGGCACCGGCCGGAGCCGCGACATCGCCTTCCGGACTCGGCGCGATCAGGGCAGCCCGGGTGGCGGCCCGGCTCGGGCTCGGGTGGAACACGGGGGCCACCGCCGTCGCCATGTTCCTCATGGCGACGGGCGAGAACCTCTGGCGGCGGTTCCTGCCCAAGTACTTGGAGGCGCTTGGTGCACCGGTGCTGGCCATCGGCGCCTACGGCAGCACGGAAGACTTCCTGGATGCGATCTACCAGTATCCCGGCGGCTGGGTCGGCGATCGGTACGGCCGCCGGCGAGCGCTTCTTCTCTTCATCAGTCTGGCCGCGGTGGGCTACGGCATCGTCGCCCTGGCATCGACCTGGCCGGTCGTGCTCTGCGGCATCGTGTTCGTCATGGCCTGGTCGAGCATGGCGAGTCCCACGCTCTTCGCGGTGGTGGGCGATTCTCTCCCGAGCAACCAACGCGCCCTGGGGTTCTCCGTACAGGCCATTCTCAGACGCGTACCCATTGCCGTCGCCCCGACGCTGGGCGGTGTGCTCATCGCGACCCGTGGCATTCGCAACGGCGTCCGGCTTGGCCTGTTGGCGTCGATCGTGCTGGCGCTTGTCGCGCTGCTGGCGGTGCGCCGAATTCGCCTCGCGGTGCCAGGGGAGCACCGGTCGCTCGGTGTGCGGCACGTGTGGCGCTCGCTTCCCGATCCGCTCCGACGACTCCTGGTGTCGGACATTTTCATCCGCACATGCGAGGGCATGGTAGACGTCTTCCTGGTCCTGTATGCCCTCAACATCGTCGGTATCAGTGCGCCGCAGTTCGGAATCCTGGTGGCGGTCCAGATGGTCACGGCGATCGTGTGCTATCTGCCTGCGGCCCATTTCGCCGACCGGTTCGGCCGCAAGCCTTTCGTCGTCGCGACCTTCGCCGCGTTTTCCTTCTTTCCGATCGCCGTTGTGACGGCACACTCGTTCGGCACGCTCGTGCTGGCCTTCGTGGTCGCCGGCCTTCGGGAGATCGGAGAGCCCGCGCGGAAGGCCCTCATTGTCGATCTCGTGCAGCCGGAGGTTCGCGCCAGGGGCATCGGCCTCTACTACCTGGTCCGCAGCCTCGCCATCACGCCCGCCGCTACGTTGGGCGGGGCATTCTGGTCGGTCGCCCCGTCGCTGCCCTTCGTGGTGGCCGGCGCGGTGGGCTTCGTCGGCACTACGCTCTTCGCCGCGACCGTCGAAGAGCGATATGCAGGGTAACTGCACGATTCCAGGGGAGGTGTCATCGTGGGTCCTACAAGCAGAATCGCACCGACACCGGCAGCCGTGCGCGCAGCTCTTGGCATCGCCATCGCCTGCGCCCCAGCCGGGGCGCAGAACCCCAGTCCTGCGCCCCAAGCGGGCGCAGCGGCGGCGGACTGGAAGGCCGTGGACCAAGCCATGGGCCGCGAGGGGAAAATGCAGCCGGGCGACGTGTACAAGTACAGCTTCCCCCGCGGGGACCTGAGCGTGACAGCGGCCGGCGTGGCGATCAAGCCGGCGCTGGCGCTCGGCGGGTGGGTGGCGTTCAAGGGCACCGCCAGCGACGCCATGGCCATGGGCGATCTCGTGCTACTCGAGCGAGAGGTGACGCCGGTCCTGACCAAGCTGCTGGAGATGGGCGTGAACCCGACCGCGCTTCACAACCATGTCCTTCGGGAGTCGCCGCGGGTGCTCTACCTGCACATCGGGGCGCGGGGGGCGCCGACCAAGATTGCCCAGGCGTTGCACGCGGCGCTGGCGCTGACCAACACGCCCCCCGCCAAGTCCGACGGGGCTCAGCCCTCAGAGGCGTTTCCGCTCGACACAACGAAGATTGCGACCGCCCTTGGACGCGGTGGGAAGGTCAACGGCGGTGTATATCAGGTCGGCGTGCCTCGCGCTGAAGTGATCCGGGCGGAGGGCATGGAAGTGCCGCCGCCGATGGGCGTCGCGACGGCGATCAACTTTCAGCCGACCGGCGCAGGTAAAGCGGCGATCACCGGGGACTTCGTCCTCATCGCGAGTGAAGTCCACCCCGTCATGCAAGCCCTCCGGGGTGCCGGGATCGAGATCACGGCGCTCCACAGCCACATGCTGACGGAGGACCCGCGCCTCTTCTTCATGCACTTCTGGGCGAACGACGATGCCATCGCGCTGGCGCGGGGTCTGCGGGGCGCGCTCGACCGGATGAACGTGAAGAAGGC
>CAZFKN010000046.1:0-4979 GCA_964519805.1 uncultured Gemmatimonadaceae bacterium | reverse complement strand
TCGCTCGACCCACGCGCGCAGCGCTCACGCGGTATTTCATGGGTCTCGGAACCTTCGGGTTTGGCGGACCGGTGGCGTTGGTCGGCGCCATGCGAAGGGATCTGGTGGACGAACGCCACTGGCTGACGGACGCGGACTATCGGGAGGGGCTGGCGCTCGCGCAGATGGCCCCCGGTCCACTGGCGGCCCAGTTGGCCATCTATATCGGCTACGTGCACGGCGGTGCGCTGGGTGCCGCGGCGATCGGGACCGCCTTTGTCTTGCCGAGCCTCGTTATGGTCCTCCTCCTAGGATGGGCCTATGCGGCGTTCGGCGGGTTGGACTGGGTGCAGGCGGTCTTCTACGGGGTGGGAGCCGCAGTGATCGGGCTCATCGCCAACAGTGCGTACGGGCTCGTCCGCAGGACGCTTGGCGCGGATCGTCTCCTGTGGGGCATTGCTCTCGTCCTGGCTGTGACGACCGTCGTGACCGGGCGGGAGATCGTCGCGCTCGTGCTCCTCGCAGGGGTATCCGTCTGGCTGCTTCGCGCGCCCCCAGCGTGGCTGGCCCGCGCGACGGCTCGTGAGTTCGGAAGCGGGAGCTTGGTCGCCGTGGCAGTCGCGGCGGCGGCGGGGCGGCTGGTGACGCTCCCTCTGCTTGCCCAGTTGCTCGGCTTCTTCGCCTTCGCCGGGGCCTTCGTGTTCGGGAGCGGACTCGCCATCGTGCCGTTTCTCCATGGTGGCGTCGTGCTTGACCATCAGTGGCTGACGGAGCAACAGTTTCGAGATGCCGTCGCGGTGGCGCTGATCACCCCGGGACCCGTGGTGATCACCACGGCGTTCATCGGTTTCCTGGTAGGTGGTTTGGCCGGCGGCCTCGTCGCAGCGCTGGGGACGTTTCTCCCCTGCTACGTCTTCACGGTGGTGCCTGCTCCGCTCTTCCGGCGCTACGGCCAGCGGCCGGTGCTGGTAGCGATCGTCCAAGGTGTCACAGCGGGAGCGGTCGGGGCCATTGCCGGGGCGGTCGTCGTTCTCGGCCGAGGAGCCATCGTGGATGTGCGGACCTCACTGGTGGCCGTGGGTACGCTGGTCACGCGACGCCTGTTGCCGCGCGTGCCAGAGCCACTCCTCGTGCTTGGTGCCGCGGTCATCGGGCTCGCCGCCCGGTGAGGCCGTGGCTCCGAATGGCCAACATGCGAATCCCCGGTGATCCGTCCCTCAAGACCAGGAGGCGACCGCGCCCTCCTCGGTTGGCGTAAACCTCGCCGGAGCAAGTCAGCGCTAGTGCCGGTGGGTCACCGACAGCGCGTACACCGTTGCGCGGAGCACCGGCAGCGGATCGTCCGACAGCTCGATCCCCTTCGTCAGATAGATCGGACTGAACGCGAGCGACCGCTGGAGCTCCTCGTTGTTCGGCGCCACCGTCGTCACGCTGATCGTCCCGAGCAGCACCCGCTTGCGGTCGGCGGGCCAGACGATCGACCCATCGTTGGTCTGGTCACCCGGGTTGGCCAGTTGCACGTACAACCGGTACTTCACCGGTCCCTTCGCCAGTCGTTTCGGCAGATCCTCGAACAGATAGTTGGGCGACACCTTCGCCCCTGCAGCCGAGTCCAGGTGGACCACGCCGGCGACGGGAATGATCTGATAGCGCCCGGCGTGCTTGGTCCCCGCCGAATCCGCGAAGATGAACGCGTTGTTGCCATAGAAGTCGAGCGTGGCGAAGCTCACCGGCAGCGGCTTCGAATCCACGATGACCTTGAGCGCGCGCGGGTGTGCGCCGAGGAACTGCTCGATGGGCGAAGGATGGGGACTCTCGGGCGTCGTCGCCGCGATGGCCTTGAGAAACGCCAGGAAGTCCTCGCCGTTGCCGACAAAAAACCCGTTGTGCGAGTTGGCGACGATGTCCGTGTTGCCGCCGCCCGGAAGCGCAAAGCGGATCGCCATCCCGCGCGGGGCCGCGTTGGGGTCGTTGTCGTGAATCTGTGGATTGCCGGAGCCGTCGGAGAATCGCACCGTCACCGGCACCGAGCCGCCGGCCAGATGAGCCGCGGTGCTGATGGCCTTGGCGCCCCGCGCCGCGGTGAACGTCCCGGTGCAGACAAGACCTTTCGCGTGGGTGATGCGGTAGCCGGGATGGATGCCGCCCGCCAGCTGGACCAGCAGATCGGCGATCTGCTGCGGGAGACTTGGCGCCGGCGGGCGTTGCTGCGCGGTGAGTGCGAGCGGCAGGCCCGCGAGACTGGAGAGTACGCCGAGGCAGCGCGACCAGTGCGACAGCATGGGGGAACCTCCGGATAGTTGGTGAATCATTCTACGCCGGCACGGAAAGCCCCCGCGTGGTCATGCCGGCCGCGACACTGGCCGGGGTGATGCAGGAGCGGATCGCCTGGCCGTCGAGGTGCACCGCGCAGGCGCCGCAGGCCGCGATCCCGCAGCCGAACTTGGTCCCCGTGAGGCCGATAACGTCACGGAGCACCCACAACAACGGCATGTCGGCCGGCACGTCCACGTCGCCAGATTAAGGCTTCCCTCGCAACAACGGCAAGTGGACCAGGTTTCCGTCGATCCGGGACGGAGCTTGCGCGCGACTACCTCCCGCCTGCATCATCCCATCCGAGAGCTCGTTCCGCAGCCTACCGCGCCGCCGTCTCGGAGGGGGAATGACCCGTCGCAAGCCGCTCTGTCTCGTCCTGACCGACGAGCAGCGGGCGCAGATCAAAGCCGCCACCGGTCTGGACACCAAGACGATGGAATTCGAAGTGGTGGAGCTGGAAGAGCGGAGCGTGGGGTCGGGGCCGCTCCCGCCGCGGCTCTCCCTCGTGGATCCCTTCCGCCCCAGCCGAACCACACCCGGGAAGTAACCGGATCCGGGCGCGACCGTTGACCCGTTGTTTCCTGCTCCTCGTTGACGGCCTGCGGCCCGACCTGGCCCAGGAGGAGCTCGCAGCCGGCCGGCTGCCTCACCTGGCGGCAATCGAGGCGCGTGGCGGCCGCGCCTGTGCCATCACCGTCTTCCCGTCCACGACCAGCGTTGCCTACCTGCCCTTCCTTACCGGTTGCATGCCGGGGCGCTGCAACATTCCCTCGATCCGCTGGCTCGACCGGAACAGCTATCGCGGACGGTGGTGGCAGGATCGCGCCGCGCTTCGGAGCTATTGCGGCTATCAAGCACCGCTGCTCGACGTCGATCTGGCGCCGGACGTCCGGACGATCTTCGAGCTGGTGCCGGGAAGCATCGGGCTGTTCACGCCGGTGGCACGCGGCCTCCCCTCGCACCGCGATCCGACACGGCTCGCGCGCAAGCTCTGGGGCGGGGTCGCGCACTTCACCCGCTGGCACCAGCCCTCCGATGACTCGGTTGGCCGGCATCTTCTGGCGGCTGCTCGGGGCTCCGCGCGCTTCGTCTTCGCCCAGTTCCCCGCCGTCGACGGATACACCCATCAGGACGGACCGGCCGCGCGCTCCGTTCGCCGGGCCTTGCGCAAGGTGGACGACGTCGTGGGCCGACTGGTCGAGCGCCTCGGCGCGCAGGGCCAGCTGGACCGGTCACTCGTTCTCGTCGTAAGCGATCACGGCTCGGCCCCTGTCCACACGCATCTCGATCTCGCCGACTGGTTCCGGGAGCAGGGCGTTCCGACGCTGGCTCACCCGGCGATCTGGGCCCGGGAGCCACGCGCCGCGGTGATGGTGGCCGGCAACGGCTCGGCGATGGTGTATGCCAGCCCGTGCCAGCCCCGGACGGCACGATGGCCGCTGGAGCGGCTGCGGCACCAGGATGTGTTCGGGGTCGATCGGGATCTCGTGGCTGCGCTGCTCAGCGAGCCGGCCGTGGCGCTCGTCGCGGGGGAGGACCCGGATGGCGCCGTGCGGATATCGTCGTGGGAAGGCGAGGCGACCGTGCGGCGGATCGGATCGGCCATCGCCTACCGCCCGCTCACGGGAGACCCGCTCGGCGTCGGGCGCTCGTGGCTGGCGAGCGACCGGGAGTGGCTGGAGGCAACCTGGAGTGCCGACTATCCCGACGCTGCCTATCAACTGCTCGACCAGTTCCGCTCACCCCGCACGGGAGATCTCGTGGTGGTGGCGCGGCCGGGCTACGACTTCAGGGGGCGGTGGGAGATCCCGGAGCATCGCGCCGGGCACGGTAGCCTGACGCGGGATCACATGCAGACGGCCGTCTGGTCGAGCGAGCCGTTGCCGGCCCGGTCGCTGCGGACGGTGGATCTCTTTCCGCTGGTGCTGCGCTGGCTCGACGTCGCGCTGCCTGTCGCCCTCGACGGCGAGACTGACTTCGCGCCGGCGACCGAGCCCGAGCCGAGCCCGGTCGGCGGCGTCGGTGACTAGGCCTTCGCCTGCTGGTGCGCCTCCACGAACCACAGCCACTTGTCCAGCCCGCGGGAAATCTCGGTCAGGATGTCGGCGCTGTCGGCATCCTGCAGGTCGTTCATCTCGTCGATGCCGATGCGGGCCGTGCGGCCGAACTGGGCGAGCGCGTCGGACAGGGCCGCGACGTGCTCCTCGCCGGTCGAGAGGGTAAGCGGGTAGTCGATCAGCGCCGAGCGCTGGCCCACGACCCGCGCGGTGCCCTCGGCGATCCCCCCCAGCTGGACCACCCGCTCGGCGATCAGATCGACGTACTCCTCGACGTCCTCGTTGACCTCGTCGAACAGCTTGTGCAGCGCGATGAAGCTCGGGCCCTTCACGTTCCAGTGGGCCTGCTTGCATTGCGTCTGGAGATCGATGCAGTCGGCCAGCCGCTGGTTGAGAAGCTCGATCGCCTCGGCGCGGGTCGCTTCCGGGAGATCGTTCTTGGTCGGGTAGAGCTTGCTCGCGCGCGGCCGCAGCGATTCCTGGGAATTGCGGGACGGGGCGTGGGGGCGGGGTGGGGCGGCGGTACGGGCCATGGTCAGCTTCCTCGAGCTAAAGGTCGTCGTCCGACAACGTTACCGGCGCAGGGCCGGAGTCATCAGCGGGTTTGCGATCACGCGCGGGCCACCC
>CAZFKN010000045.1:0-24397 GCA_964519805.1 uncultured Gemmatimonadaceae bacterium | reverse complement strand
CCGCTGTTCCGATGCAGGATCACGCCCGCGCCGATGAACCCGATGCCGGTGATGATTCCCTGCATTACGCGACTCACCGCCGCTGGGTCCGCGCTCTCGCTCGCCACGACGGTCACCAGCGCGGCCCCCAGTGACACGAGCGCGTGCGTGCGCACGCCCGCCGGCTTGCCCCGCAAGTCGCGGTTGAGGCCGATGCTGCCGCCGACGAGCACGGCGGCGGCAAAGCGGAGCGTCACATCCGACGGGGTCATCGAGACGGAAGGTGGTGCGGGGCGTCACGCGCCGCCAGCCCCAGGGCTCACATGGCTCGCCTCTGTGATCTGCGTCGCGTCGCGCGGCCCACGCGGCATGCAGAATGGGAAGCGCCAATTCCCTGTGGAGGGGAGCACCATGACGGTGGAACACGCCCTGGATTTGCTGACCGAGTTCTCCGCCGGCCTGAGCAGCCTGCGGGGCGAGGTCGCGGACGACGACTATCCGGGTCTCATCGCCAAGCTGCGCGACTGGGAGGAGCTGGATGCGCTGGGCTACATCTGCATCCTCGACGTCGCCTACGACGGGTCGACGTCGACCCGCCGGCTGCATCGGGCAATCGCGATTCTTACCGAGGAGGGACGGAAGCTGCTGCGGGTTGCGGCCTCCGCCTGAGCGCCGAGGTCAGGGCAGGCTGAGCGGGTCGGCCACCGGGGGGGCGTTGGCACGGACCTCGGGCCGAAGCAGGCGACCCCAGGTCGTGCTGTACGGGTGCACCTGCAGCACCGCTCGGCCGCCGGCTTCCATGGGCCGCGCATCGTTGGCCCACCCGAAGATGCCGCCGGTGAGATCGAAGACCGTCCGGAACCCGTGGCGGCGGAGCCAAAGCGCGACGCGTGCGCTCCGGTACCCGACGCGGGAGTAGACGACGATGGGGGTGTCCCGCGGAAACGCGGCGATGGCCTTGAGGCCCGGCTCGCGGGGGTCGACGCGGGTCGCCCCGCGCAGGTGACTGAGCCCGAACTCGGCGCCGCTCCTCGCGTCGAGCAGGACCGGCTGCGCACGGGTGGAATCCGCGCGCCAGCGGGCGAGGTCGTCGGGGGCCAGCGGCTGGATCGTCGGAAACTTCCGCTCGGTCACGCGCTCAACCACGGCGAACGCAATGCCTCGGCGGTTCCAGACGATGAGGAAGGCCCCGACCAGCAGCAGGACCACCACGATGCCGCTGACGATCCAGCCTGCGCTCCTGACGGAGCGCTGGGCGCGCTGCCACCGCCCGACCGGCTCGTCGTCGTACACGAGTGCTGCCTCCCTCTTCATGCTCCATCGGGGCGCCGGGATTCGAACCCGGGACCTCCTGCTCCCAAAGCAGGCGCGCTACCGGACTGCGCCACACCCCGTAAGGTCCGGCATTCCCGCAACTTCACTGCTGTGCGGCAACCACCTCCCCGCCCTCGCGCCCTCCGCTCCCGCAGCTCGCCGCTCTCCAATACGACGTCAAGCATAGTGCGCTCGTCCGGCTGCTGGTAGCAGCGGAGCAGCGTCTCGGTGCACTTCGACCGGGGCGGGCGCTGATCACCAACGTCGATGAGCGACCGGGCCAGTCGGCAGAGCTCAGCGTCGAGGCGAGTAGCTGGAGGGGGTCGGCGAGAGCCTAGTACGCAAGCGGAGCCACCGCCCGCGTGGGAGGCATGTCGCAAAACAGCCCCCGCGTGACGCAAAGGCGCCCTAGCCGTCGGTGACGCAGATCTCCAGCTTGGGGTGACCCCCGATCCAACGTAACTCCAAGCGAGCGAGGCGCTCATGACGACGACGGCTGCTGCCGCGCCACCCCTCCGCCAAGTCACGGCGGAGGTGCTCACCCCGGTCGGCTGGATGAACGGCACCTTCCGGGTGCCGCCGCAGCAACCCTTTCTCGATTTCCTCACGCTCGGGACCCTCGGGGTCCAGATCCTCAAGTTCACCCGCGTGCGGGTGCCGAACGAGCCAGATCCGGTCCCATTCGTGGCGCTCCGACGGGAGTCGGTGATCCTGGTCGCGCCCACGTTGAGTAAGGACCTGATCGACACGGCGGACGGAGGCTTCACGAGAGCGCGGGAGGTGGCCTGTCTGCTGCCGACAGGGGTGCTCCGGGGCAGCCTAGACGTGCTCGCCAACATCCGGCTGTCGGATGATCTGGAGCGCCGGCCCCATCTGATCGTCCTGCGCCGCTGCATGCTGGCGCCCTATGGGGGCACCTTGAACGACCCCACCGCCCGGGCGCTCCCGATCGCCATCGTCAATCTCAGCCAGGCGGTCGGCGTTTCGGAAATGCAGTAGCAACACGCGGCGCCAGACGACGGCCGAGGCAAAGGGGCTGGAGGAGCGGCGGGGCGGTCGGGGCCGCGCCCCGGCCGTCAGGTCAGGGTGGCATGCATGACGACCGCCGAGTCGGGACAGGCGCCCTTGAATTCCTCCGAGGCGTGAAGCGCCTCGGGAACCATCTCGCGAGCGACGCCCACGAAGCCGAAGCGGGGGAACCACGCTTCGGCCGTGGTCGTGAGGAGGTACACATCGTGGATGCCTTGGCCCCCGGCGCGTACGAGCAGGCCCTTCACCAGCGAGGCGCCGACTCCCGCGCCTCGCGCGTCCGCGGCGACCGCAGCGGACCGCAGGAGGGCCACCTGGCCGTATGCCTCCAGGCCGATGACTCCGACGAGCCTGTTGCCCGATTCCGCAACCAGGAACCCGGTGAGCGACGGCGGGATGCCGGCGGTAGGGAGCTGGGCACCGCTGAGCATCGCGAGCACCTGGTCCAGATCCCGGGGCTCGGCCGGGCGGATGCGGGCAAACGTAGTCTCAGGCATTCTCACCGCGACGAGCCGGCTTCCGCGCCCGCACGAACGCCCCCATCACACGCCCTCCGATCCCCCGTGCCAGGACTTCGCTTGCGATTCCGGCGCCGGCGAGCAGGGCCCCGGCATCCTCGAGCTTGTAGACGCGCGTGGGCTCGAGGCCGACGTCCTCGAATCCGGCCGTTTGGAGCAACGTTACGTACTCCCGCTCCTCGAGCGCACCGGCCACGCAACCGACCCAGAGGTCCATGCTCTGCTTGACTGGGGCGGGAACCTCCCCCCGGATCACGACGTCCGAAACCGCGAAGCGCCCGCCGGGCCGGAGCACGCGGAACGCTTCGGCAAGCACCTGCCGCTTGTCGGTACTGAGGTTGATGACGCAGTTCGAGATGATGACGTCCACGGACGCATCGGGCAGCGGGATTCGCTCGATCTCTCCCTTGAGGAACTCCACGTTGTCCAAGCCGGACTTTCGCTGGTTTTCCCGCGCGAGGGCCAGCATTTCGTCCGTCAAGTCGAGGCCATAGGCCTTTCCGGTCGGTCCGACCTGCCGGGCGGAGAGCAGGACGTCGAGGCCGCCGCCGCTTCCCAGATCGAGCACCGTTTCGCCTTCCCGGAGCTCCGCGAGCGCGGTCGGATTGCCGCAGCCCAGGGACGCGAGCACGGCCGTCCGGGGCAGGCAGGCGACGTCCCCAGCTGCATAGAGGTTGGCGGTGATGGGGTCCTTGAGCGAGACATTCGACGCGCCGCAGCAGGCGCTCTTGGCCCCGCCGTCGACGCGCAAAGCCGCCTGCCTGTAGCGCTCCCGGATCGTGGTCTTCAGCTGATCGCGCTTCATCGCAATTCTCCAGGTGTGATCAACTTTTGTTGATGTGTGGCATACGACAAAACCTCACCGACACCGCGGAGCCTCCTCCGCCGTGAAGGGGTCCGGGACCATGTCCGCCAGAAGCTCGCCCGCTTCCTCCAGCGCGCCGCGGTCTACGGCGTAGTAGCTCCACCGCCCTTCCCGACGGTCGGTCACCAGGCCTGCATCCTTGAGAATGCGGAGATGGAACGACAGGCGCGACTGGGCGGCGTCGAGCGCGTCGGTCAGTTCGCAGACGCAGCGCTCGCCGCGGCGCAGGCGATCGAGAATTCGAAGCCGGGTTTCGTCCGACAGGGCGTGAAACAAGCGGGCGGCGCGGCCGATGTCGAGCTGGGTGCGCGTGGACATGAGTGCAATATATCAGTATTTCTTGATGCATCAACAGCCCGGGCCGGTCGTCGCCGCCCGAGCCCGCGGGCGCCCTACCTCGTCTGCACGATCGGCCAGGGTCAGCCGACTCCCCCTGACCCACGGGTAGCGTCCGGGATTCCGCTACAGACCCCAGCTCAACCACGCGCGAAGTTGCCGCGGCTCCACCGGATGGAAATGCACGTCGTTGATCCCGTCCGTCGACTCACCCTGGAGACGGGACGTGTAGTAGTACTGAATGTCGTCAGCCCGCGCGTTGAGCAGGTTGAGCAGGCTCGCCTGAATGCGTATCCCCGCGGAGAGCAGATAGCCCGCTTCCGCGTTGACCAAGGTCGAGGGGATCGCCCGCACGCTGTTGTCTTCGATCAGCGAATACGATCCCAGATGGCGCAACCGGAGCGAGGCGAACGGGCCGCGCCCGCGGGCGCTCAATGTAATGCCGCCCGCCACGACGCTCTCCAGCGCTCCGGGGATTCGGGTCTGATCTGCGGGCACGCCGCTGAACCGGGCATGGGCAAAGGAAACATCGACGTCAATGGCCAATTGCGGAACCGGCCGATAGAAGTTCGCGAAGGTCACGCCGTAGCGCCGGCTCGCGGCAGACGGTTCGGTGGTTCCTCCATCGCCCGTAAAGAGCAACTCGCTATCGAGATTCAGGCCCCAGAGCGCTATGGTCGAGCGCATGCCAGCCACCGGGGTTGCCCGAAGGCCGATCTCGGCACCGCGAGAACGCACCAGAGGGGTCACCCGGTCCGCAGGCCCACCCGTGTTCGGGTCCACCGTGATCGTGGTGCCTCGAGCGTCGTTGCTGTGGAATCCGAGGCCGCCGCTCAGGTACAACTCCAGGTTGGGAGCCGGGGCGAAGACGAGTGATGCCTTGGGACTCGCGATTCCCGCCGTTCGATGCCCCGAATTTTCCGGAATGCTGCTCGACACGTTGAAGGAATAGAGGTCTGCCCTGAACCCGAGGAGGCTGCGGAACCACGGACGCCAGCGAGACTCTGCCTCGACAAAGACGCCACTCCCCCACTCGCGCACGTCGTCCTGGCGCACGGTGCTGCGCCGCACCTGCGCCTCGGTGTGGTACAGACCGAGCCCGTTGATGATGTCGGCCCGGGTCTGTAGCCCGACCTTGAGCAGGTGCTCCAGGCCGAAGGCCTGTATCGCCTGCGTGTGCTTGGCGTTTCCGCCGAGGATCACGCGGCTCTCGTGTTGGTTGAACTGGTCTCCATGGACGGGGTCGTCGAGGAAGTAGGTGAAATCCGAGAAGAGGCTCAGGTCGGAGTAGATCCCAAAGAGCTGGACGTCCTGAACCGACGCCGCGCCCGCGTGGCGCCACGAGCCCGAGAGGCTGTAACGCTCGGTATGGCCGCCGTCCGTCGTGTCGATCTGACCGAATCGGTCGATGAGCCCGGCATCGACGGCCCGAAGCGGAATTTGGTCCGACGCGTGCCACTGATTGTGGTATGCCATTCCCAGAATCGAGAATCGCGAGGCCCCTCGGTCCCAGGAATAGCGCGCTACGCCGCTGAACTTGCGGATCCTCTCCTCGACCTCCCAGGGGCCGTTATACAGCTTGACCTCGCCTGCGGCGAGCAAATCGCCCCCGCCGGCGGCGGCGTACCCGCCGGCCGCGAGCCGGGCCAGGCCGTTCTCCCCGCCACCCAGGGTCGCGAACGGATGATCGAGCTTGCGAATCAGATGAAACTCGGCCCCGCCCGCGCTGCCGAAGTCTCCCAGCTCAGCGTGGTAAACGCCCAAGCGGTAGTCGATGTAGTCCACGAGTTCAGGAATCAGGAAGTTCAGATCGGTATATCCCTGACCATGGGCGTTCGAGGGGAGATTGACCGGCATACCCTCGATCCGGGTCTGGAAGTCGGTCCCGTGGTCCAGGTTGAACCCGCGGAGGAAATACTGGTTCGCCTTTCCCTCACCGGAGTGCTGCGTGACGATGAGGCCGGGCACGGTCTCGAGCAACTCTCCTTCGCGTGTGATCGGTCGCTGCCGGAGATCGACGGCTCCGATCTGCCCCTCGGACGCAGTGCCGGCGATGCCCACAAGGTTGTCGGAGCGGCCGGTAACGGTCAGCGTGTCGATCACCTGCGCCTGGGTGGTGTCGCGGGCCCGGCCCGGGGCGCCCTGGGCGCGGGCGGTAACCGCAACTGCGCAACGTCCGCTGAGCACGATGGCAGTGCAGAGCGCCAGTCGGCGGAGATTCACGGCTGTCCTCCCTGCGGGATCGCGTCGGTTGCCGGAAGGACTACGCCGCTCATCGCCGGTTGGATCCGTGGTCGGGCGCCATGCCCACAGGCGTCCAGCAACTCAAACCACCCATGGGCGAATCTGGTGGGGGGAAGTGACGTTGAGGCGGGAGACTCGGCCGCGAAAGCGGGGAGCCCCTATCGAGGCCACCGGGATTTACCCGGTCCCGTGGCCCGTCGCCCCGGTCATGGCGGGGCTGGACGACGCTGTGTCAGAGTGGCGAGCAGGGCTCGAAACGCGCGCCCCCGGTGGCTAACCCCGTCCTTCTCCGCGTCATCGGCCTCTCCGAACGATTTCCCCAAGTCATCCGACAGAAAGAGGGGATCGTAGCCGAACCCCCGATCACCGCGGGGCGCTTCCAGAATCGTCCCGGTGCACTCGCCCTCGAACAGCTCCGGGATCGCGTCAGGCGACGCGAGATAGGCGAGCACGCAGCGATACCGCGCGCGCCGGCGCGTGGCGGGGGCCCCGAGCAGCCGCCGCAGCAGCTCGGCGTTGTTCGCCTGGTCCAGCTCCGCGCCGGTTGCGGAGGAGCCCGCCCATCGCTTGGACCGGACACCCGGAAGGCCACCGAGGGAAAAAACCTCGATGCCGGAATCGTCGGCGACGGTGGGAAGGCCCGTCCGGTGGGCGAAGTACTCGGCCTTGGCGCGCGCGTTGGCGGCGAACGAGTCTGCCAGCTCCAGCCGACCTTCGACCGGATCGAGCGGCACGCCGGCATCGTCAGGGAACAGGATGGTGATCCCGGCGGGTGTCAGCAGACGTCGGACCTCGCGCTGCTTCCCTCCGCTGCGCGTGGCGACGAGCAGCGTCACCAGCCGAGGGTGCGCTTCTGGGCCGCGAACAGCTCGGCGCACCCGCGCTCGGCGAGATCCACGAGGGTGCCGAGCTGAGCCCGGCTGAAGGTGCCGTGCTCGCCGGTCCCCTGCACTTCCACGAACTGGGCCGGTTCGAGCATCACGATGTTGGCATCGACGCCCGCGTCGCGGTCCTCGAGGTAGGCAAGATCGAGTCGCAGCTCCTTATCTACGATCCCCACCGACACGGCGGACACGAGCCGGCCGAAGGGCGAGGGCACACCGGTCTTCTCCGAGAGCCAGCGACACGCATCGGCGAGGGCCACGCACCCACCGGTGATACTGGCCGTGCGGGTGCCCCCATCCGCCTGAAGCACGTCGCAGTCGACCCGGATCGTGTATTCGCCGAAGGCCATCGTGGCCATGGCGGCGCGGAGCGACCGTCCGATCAGCCGCTGGATTTCCTGCGTGCGGCCGCCCGGGCCGTTACGCTCGCGCGGTGTGCGCTCGAGCGTCGCCCGCGGCAGCATGGCGTATTCGCCAGTGACCCAGCCTTCGCCGCTCCCCTTCTTGAACGCGGGGACGCCGGGCTCGACGGTCGCCGTACAGTGCACGAGCGTCCCGCCCATCCGGATGAGGCACGAGCCCTCAGCGTAGGGATTGGCGGCGCGCTCGAGCACGAGCGGCCGAAGCTGGTCGTTGGGGCGCCCGTCGGGACGGGGCACGGGATCAGATCGGCTCTTCGGCTCGGGGCTTGAGCTCGAAGGTCCGGTGAAAGAGAGGGAGACTGACGCTGTCCCGGTATTCGGTCTGAATGGTGATGCTCCGCGTGCGGCCGCCGCGGCTGATCTTGAAGCTCATGTGCCGCTCCGGCCCGAACAACTCCTCGACTTTCGACTGGAGGCGCCGCTGGATCACGTCGTCCGCGAGATTGGGCGCGAGCCGCGCGTTGACCTTCATCTCGTCGACAAGCTGGTAGTACCGGAAGAACACTTCGCCGACGTGAATCCCATAGTAGAGTGCGGCCACGAAGACGAGCAGCGAGACCATGCAGCCGAGGGTGCTGCCACCCCGGCGATCGCGGGCGAGGCTCACCATTGGGATTGCGCTCCTTCGACGATGTTCGTGACCAGGAGATCGTACGCCTTCTGACGCCCAGCCGGCTCCTGGCCCGGATCGTAATCGCCGGGGAGCAGGAGGCCGGTCCGCTGCCAGAGCGGCTTGCCGGTGTGCTGATTGTCGATCTCGATGGTCACCGTGATCTGCACCAGGCGTTTCGTCACGTCCACCTGGTTGTTCTGCGTGCCCTGATAAGCCACCGGGAGGTCGGGCTCGTAGCGAGTGATCACACCCTTTACGACCGCGTCGGCCGAGGTCTCACCGGCCTCGCGAAGCCCGAGGCGCCCCTGCACCGCAGTCCGCACGGCGGTCTGCACCTCCTGCGTGAGGGTCGGCTCGGGCGTGAGGTTGTCGAACGGCAGCACCGCCACCGTCTTGATGCCGGGCGGCAACCCGCCCCCCGCGAACCCATAGACGCAGCCGCCGAGTGCTAGCGCGCTAATGCTGCTGATGAGGCTGCCAGGTATCCGGCGCAAACGGGGCGCTCCGTGCACTCGAGAGAAACGTGAGATCCAACCTCGCCGGAACGGACGGAACGGTAAGCCGAGCGGTTTGCGGTGAGCCGTCGGCCGCCAGCTGGGTCTCCGCCCGGCCCACCACTTTCCCCGCCTGGCGTACCTCCGTGACCAGGCGACCTCCGCTTCCCTGCGTCCGCACGTACTCGAGCGTGTCCGGGCCCAGCGCGTATTGCCACACCGTCATGGCTCCGGTCGAGAGTCCGCGCAACCCCGCGGTGGAGTCAGGGAGCCGGGCGACGCCGAGCAGGGCCCACATGAGCGGATAGTTGGGCACCAGCTTCTTGATCGCGTCCTCCGGCTCCACCCACTGCGCCGAGTCACCGACGACCACCGCGGCCGCGGGATTGCTGCCGAACGGACCGGCCACGTCGAACCGCAGCGAATCCGGCGGTGCGATGCGGGCGCTGCCGCGGCCGCCTGCACTCGATCGCTCGTCGCGGAAGAGCCACTTGAACCGGAGCAGCCTCCGATCGGCAGGCTCGGTTGCGCGAACCCAAGCGGTGACCTGGTCTCGTGTCACCGGCGTCGCGGCGACCGGCACCAGCGGTCCGGGCGCAGAGGCACAACCCGCGACGACGCTGGCAAGATAGGCAACCGAGCCGAGGCGGTAAAGCGGGAACCGTTGTGCCATCAGGGGTTAGGACATCGCAAGGGAGGATGAGACCGCCGGGTCGAGTGCGAAGCTACCCTGACCGGTTACGGGAACACAAGGCGAGCGAGCAGCGGGATCAGCGAACGCGTTGGACGGCAATGATCGAATCGCCCTGAGCGATGCGGCCGAGGCCCCGCGCATCCGCGCCTCGAACCACACGACCAAATACCGTATATGTCCCGTCGAGGTGGGGCTGCGGGCTCAGATTGATGAACCATTGACTGTTGCCGCTGTCGGGACCGTCGAGGGCCATGCCGAGCACCGGACCACCGTAACGGACGCGATTCACTTCGTCGCGGATCGTGCCGGGCGGCCCACCCCAGCCGTCGCCGCGGGGATCGCCGTCCTGGACGACGAAGTTGGGCACGACACGATGCCAGCGGTTCCCGTCGAAGAAGCGGCGATCCACGAGGTGGAGGAAGTGCTCGACGGTGAGCGGCGCGTCCGGGCCGAGCAGCTCCACCTCGACCGGCTCGCTGCCGGCGGTGACGAAAAGCACCCGCGGGCCGCGCTCGACCGCCGCTCCGAGCATCCGTCGACGCACGATCGCCCGGTATTGAGCCGGTGTCCGGCCGGTGGCGATGGGGAATGCCGGGCCCCAACGGCTCGCGGCCGCCGGCCACTCGGCCGCAGCCCAACGGCGCTGCTGATCGTCGGCGGGACGCGGAGTCTGCGCGAGAAACGCGCGATCGACCGTTGTGCGGCCGGAATCGCTGCCCGCCGCGATGGCGGCGAGCGCCTTGAGCGCGGACAACGCGGCGTTGGGAAACGAGTCGCGCCCGGTGGCGGCGTACATGCGAACGAGGGCCGGCACGTCGGCCGGCTCATGGACCCGAGCGAGTGCGTCGGCCGACAGGCTGCGGACCGCCGCGTCGGCATGGGCGATCAGCGGACGGGCGGCAGTCACGAACCCGGAGTCGGGACTGCCGCTCGTCGCATCGGACCACGCCTGCAGGCCGGCCGCAATGACGCGCGCCTCGCCGTCCGCCAACCAGGGAGCCGGCTGTCGCCGTCCCGCGGCCACCCAACCCTCCGCCGCAGCCGCGCGATCTCTCCAGTCGGGACTCGCGCGCCACCGCTCCGCGACGCGCTCGAACCCGATCGAGTCACAGGTGGCGAGGGCGAGCAGTGCGCTCCGCCGCACAGCCCACGATTCGGCGCTGTCTCCGGCGACGGCGCCGAGCCGGCCGGCGGCCGCGGATCCCCCGAGCATCCCCAGCGTGGCGGCCGCCTGAACGCGAACGTTGATCACACTGTCGCTCAGGCGGGTGAGCGCCGCGGGCGTGAGGGACGAGTCCTTGTAAGTGGCGAGCGCGGCCAGGGCGTTGACTCGCACGCCGGCGTCGGCGTCGGCGGTGGCACTCGCGACCCGGGCGGCGATGCGTGCGGTCGCGAGCTCCGCGCGCTCCGCGTATCCCCGCGTCATTGCCCGCGCCGCGACCGCCCGCACGATGGGCACCGGATCGTCGATCGCCGCGATCAACTGCGGGGCGGCCTCGGGGGGTCGCAAGCGGGACAACGAGAACACCGCGGGCCAGCGGAATCGCGCGGAGGAGTCCGCGGCATAGCGGCGGAGTGCTGCGACCGGCGCGTCCTTGCCGAGATGCCAGGACTCGAGCAACGACGCCGCGACGGCCGCGCTCGACGCGACGGCGCCACCGGCGGGCCTGAGATCACCGGCAAGCAGGTGCGTCAGCACGTCCCGCGCCCGGGACCCGCCGGTGCGGGCGAGGGCCGTGGCGATCTCGGTAGCGGTGGCGGAATCGAGTGGCGGGCGGCCAGTGAGGGCGTCCGTGAGCGGGCCGACGGCGGTCGAGTCGCGGAGGAGACTGAGGGCAAACGCAGCGGCGGTTCGTATCGGTTGCGCCGGGTCGCGGAGCCGCGCCACCACGAGCGGGGTCGCCCGAGCGTCACCGATCCGGCCCGCGGCCACGACCGCGGTGCGCCGGACGAGCGCGTCGCGCGACGCAAGCGCCCGTGCAAATAAAACCGAGTCCCAGGCGCGGGCGTCCTCCGCTGCGACGAGACCGGCAAGGTCGTCCAGCCGCGCGCGCTGCGCCGAGGCCGCGGGCGCACCGAGCCCGAGCGCCACAGCGACCAGCGCCGACAGAGCGAGCGGAACGCGCACTAGAGGCGCACCGGATCGGGCGCGGGCACGAGCCGCGTGATGATCTCGTCGGGCAGGCGGCAGAGCTTCATCTCGGCATCGAGGGAGTGGAGCGATACGGTGGCCGTGGCAAGCAGCCGATCGCTGTCCGCGTGCTCCACGGCGTAGCCGAAGGTGACGCGCCGCGAGGCAGCTTCCCGAACCCAGCAGCGGATCCGGATGGGATCGTCGTAGCGCGCCGGCTGCCGGTAACGGACCGTCGCCTCGCCGACCACGAGGCGAAGGCCCATGGCCTCCAGCTCCCGGTAGCTGAGGCCGGTGAGGCGTAGATGCTCGCAACGGGCGACGTCGAGCCACACCAGATAGCGCGCGTGATAGACCACGCCCATCTGGTCGGTCTCGGAATAGTTGACGCGCACCAGCGTTTCGGAGACCGGCCCCGGCGCGGGTTGCCCGCTCATCTCGACCTCGGCATGTTTCCGCCCGTGCTGGGAGAGACCCTCGTCGTCGTCTCCGACGCCCACCTCGGCTACGCCCCGCCTGCGGTCGAAGCCGCTCTGCTCGAGTTCCTCGACGCCGTCCCCTCGCTGGGTGACGCGCTGCTCGTCAACGGCGACCTGTTCGAGTTCTGGTTCGCCTACGCCGCCGCGCTGCCACGCCACGCCTTTCGGGTGGCCGCGGCACTCGCGGCACTGCGGCGGCGCGTCCCCGTGGTCATGGTCGGCGGCAATCATGACCGCTGGGGTCTCGAGTTCTGGGAGCGCGACCTTGGCATCCGCTGGGGCCGCGAGCGGCTCGAGCTTGACGTTGGCGGCCGGCGGGGCCTCGCGATTCACGGCGACCTGGTGCCGCACCCGCGTCGGCGGTCCCGCGTTCTCCAGCGACTGGTGACGACGCGTGCGGCGGCGGCGGTGTACCGCGCGATCCACCCCGATGTAGGGTTCCCCCTCGTTCACTATCTCTCGGCGCGGCTCGGCGAGCATGGCCTCTCCGGACCCTCGGTCGAGGCGGCAGCCGCGCGCCAGCGGGCATGGGCCGAGCAACTGTTGGCCGCCGACCCGTCGCTCGGCTTCGTGGTGATGGGGCACACGCACCGCGCCGCGCTGGTCGAACCGGCGCCGGGCCGCCGCTATGTAAATCCCGGTGCCTGGTTCGACGAGTTCCGCTACGCCGTGGTGACGGCGCGAACCGCCGAGCTTCGGCACTTCACCCCAACGGCACCACCTCCACCGAGTCCAGCCGCTCGCCGATGAAGCGGGCGCCCACCTGGCGGACTCGGGCCTCGTCATCGCTCACGGCGAACCGGTGCGTGGCGGCCCGGTCGGCCGGCGCGGCCAGTCCCCCGCGCTCCAGGACCCGCGCAAGCTCCATCGCGGTCTCCTGCGCGCTGTCGATGAGCGTAACACCGGGGCCCATTACCCGCTGGAGCAGCGGCTTGATGAGCGGGTAGTGAGTGCAGCCGAGGACCAGCGAGTCGATGCCGACCTGGCGCAGCGGTACCAGGTACTCCTCGGCGATGAGCGCGGTCGCCGTCCGGTCGAACCAGCCTTCCTCTATCAAGGGGACGAACAGCGGGCAAGCCAGCTGCTCGACCTGCGCGTCCGGCGCCCGCGCGTGAATCGCGCGCGCGTACGCGTTGCTCGCGATCGTGCCGACTGTGCCGATCACGCCGATCGGCCCACCGCGCGATGCCTTGATGGCGGCCCGCGCGCCGGGCTGGATCACGCCTACGACCGGCACCGGTGACGCCGCGCGCAGCGCCTCCAGCGCGTGGGCCGTGCTGGTGTTGCAGGCGATGACGACCGCCTTCACGCCCTGCCCCAGCAGCCACTGGAGGATCTCGAGACTGTAACGCCGGACCGTGTCGGGCGACTTCGGTCCGTAGGGAACGCGTGCCGTGTCGCCGAAGTAGATCGTAGACTCGCCCGGCAGCCGCTCGTAGATGGCGCGCGCGACCGTGAGCCCGCCGATCCCTGAGTCGAACACCCCGACGGGGGCGCGATCCGGCTCGGTCACGGCAGTCTCACCGGCAGGCTCACGGTCGCCCCGACCCATCCGGGCCCGCGGCGGATTCGCAGCTCGGGCGGAAAGTCGGTCAGATTCGCCGCCACGAACGCCTCGAGTCCGGCCAGCAGGTGATTCACCCCCATCAGCACGAGCCAATCCTCCCGCTTCTGCGACTGCGAGTTGACGGTTGCGGTGTCCGCCCCGATGCGGCGAAGGTAGCGGAGCTGCGAGTTGGCCCGGAGTGCCATGCCCAGCGTCACGCCCTCGGCGACCACGAATACGGCTGCGGTCAGCTTGCGACCGAGCCTCACCTGTCCCCACCCGGGAACGAGAAGCGACCGCAAGAGCGCGCCGGCGGGCTTGTGTCGCGGCCGGGTGGAGTCTGCGGCTGACTGAGCGGTGGTGTCCGCGGTCGCAAGCGTGGTGTCCGCCTTGGCGGCGGTATCGGCCTGCGCCGCCGTGACCGCCTGGCTCGTATCCGCATGGGCCGTGTCAGGGCGAGCTGTGTCGGGGCGGACCAGAACCGAGTCCTGGGCGGCGAGCGGAAGCGCCGAGGTGAGCAGCGCGAACAGGGCGAGAATGGCGGGAGCGTGTGGGAATCGAACCCACCGGAGCCGCCGAAGGCGTCTCCATCGCGGTTTTGAAGACCGGCCGAGCCACCAGGCCCGATCCACTCCCCTGCCCCAAAGCGAGGTGAGAGGTGAGAGGTGAGAGGGAGATTGCTCGCTTGCCACCCCTCTCACTTCTTACCTCTCACTTCTTACCGCGGCTATGGCCTCGATCTCCACCCGCGCCCCTCGTGGCAAGCCGGCAGCGGCGACCGTCGAGCGCGCGGGCCGATGGTCACCGAAGGCCTTCGCGTAGACCTCGTTCATGGCAGTGAAATCTCCCATGTCGGCGAGAAAGACGGTGGTCTTGACCACCCGATCGAGCCCGGAGCCGGCCGCGGAGAGGATGGCTTGGAGATTCTCCATCACGCGGGCGGTCTGCTCCGCCACGCCGCCGGGAACGACTTCACCGGTGGCAGGATCGAGCGCGATCTGTCCCGCGGTGAACAGAAGGCCGTTGGCGACGATGCCCTGACTGTACGGGCCGATGGCCTTGGGAGCGCCGCCGGTTGCGACGACTTGCATCAGAAGAGACCCTCGATCGTGCCGTCCGGGTGCACCCGGATCGCTTCGGCCGCCGGAGTCTTGGAGAGCCCCGGCATGGTCATGATCTCACCGGCGAGCGCGACGACGAAGCCGGCGCCCGCAGAGGGGTAGACGTCCCGAATGGTAATCCGGAAGCCCTTGGGTCGCCCCAGCTTGGCGGGATCGTCCGAGAAGGAATACTGGGTCTTCGCGACGCAGACGGGCGTGCCGCCAAGGCCCGCGCCTTCCCATTGGGCAATGCTCTTCTCCGCCGTCGCGGAGAAGTCGACGCCGTCCGCCCCGTAAATGTCGGTCGCGATCTTCTCGATCTTCCTCTTGATGGGGGTGCTCGCGTCGTAAAGCGGCTGGAACTGGCTCTTCCCTTCGGCCAGCACCGCCAGGACTTCCTTCGCGACCGCCTCGCCCCCTTCCCCGCCCTTCGCCCACACGTCGCTGAGCGCCGCCCGGGCACCCCAGCTCTTGCACGCGGCCAGCACGGTGTCCAGCTCTTCCTGGGTGTCGGACGTAAAGCGATTGAGCGCCACGACCGGCTGTACGCCGAACTTCATGACGTTCTTCGCGTGCGCCTCGAGATTCACCATGCCCCGCCGGAGCGCCGCCACGTCCGGCGCGCCCAGGTTCTCCTTCTTGACGCCGCCGTGCATCTTGAGCGCCCGTACGGTGGCGACCACGACGGCCGCCTCCGGATTGAGCCCGCCGTAGCGGCACTTGATGTCGAAGAATTTCTCCGCACCCAGGTCCGCGCCAAACCCGGCTTCGGTCAGCACGATGTCGGCCAGCCCCAGCCCGAGCCGCGTCGCCGCGATCGAGTTGCATCCGTGAGCGATGTTCCCGAACGGACCGCCGTGGATCAGCGCCGGCCCACCCTCGAGCGTCTGCACCAGGTTCGGCAGGATCGCGTCCTTGAGCAGGAGCGTCATCGCGCCGGCCGCCTTGAGATCGGCCGCCGTCACCGGCTTCCGGTCGCGCGTGAGGCCGACGATGATCCGGGCGATGCGCTGCTCGAGATCCTGGAGGTCGGTCGCCAGGCAGAGAATCGCCATGATCTCGCTGCCGGGGACGATGACGAATCGATCCTCGCGCACCGGTCCCGCGTTGATGCCGCCGAGGCTGATCACGATCGAGCGGAGCGACCGGTCGTTCATGTCGATGGTGCGCGGCCAGAGGATGCGCCGCGGGTCCAGGCCGAGCGCGTTCCCGTGATGGAGATGATTGTCCAGCATGGCCGACAGCAGATTGTGCGCGGACGTGATCGCGTGGAAGTCGCCGGTGAAGTGGAGGTTGATCTCGTCCATCGGCACGACCTGGGCATAGCCGCCGCCCGCGGCCCCGCCCTTCACGCCGAAGACGGGGCCAAGAGAGGGCTCGCGGATGCAGACGATGACCTTCTTGCCGAGCCGCCGAAGCGCCTGGGTGACGCCGATCGTCACCGTGGACTTGCCCTCGCCCGCCGGCGTCGGATTGATGCCGGTGACCAGGACGAGCCGTCCCTTCGGCTGGCGACGCGCGATGGCTTCCGGGGCGATCTTCGCCTTGTTCCGGCCGTAGAGGAGGACTTCGTCGGGACCCAACCCGACCTCTGCGGCTACGTCGACGATGGGGCGCAGCTTGGCGGCCTGGGCGATGGCGATATCCGAGGGTACCGTGGTCACGATCGGGGCTCCCTAGAGTGTGGTGCCTCACCGAAGACGCGGGCGGCATTGGCCCAAGTTGCCGCGATGACCGCATCGACGTCCAGCCCGAGCACGGCCGCAACGCGGTCGGCCACTCGGCGGACGTATCCGGGCTCGTTCCGGCTGCCGCGGTGCGGAACAGGAGCGAGGTACGGGCCGTCGGTCTCGATCAGCAGGCGGTCGAGCGGGGTCTCGCGGATGGCGTCGTCCAGTCGCCAGCTCTTGAACGTGACCATCCCGCTGAAGGAGACATAGTGGCCGTGGCCGACAGCCGCCCGCAAGAGGCCCATACCGCTACTGAACGAATGGAGAATCGCCGTGGTCCGCGGGTGATTGCGGAGCACGGCGACCACGTCGTCATCGGCATCACGCGCGTGGACGACGGCGGGCTTACCCGTGTCCCGCCCCAGGCCGAGCTGGGCATCGAATACGGCCCGCTGTACGTCGCGGGGTGAGTGATCGTAGTGGTAGTCGAGTCCGGTCTCGCCCACCGCCACCACCCGCGGCTCGCGGAGCATCCGGCCGAGCCAGTCGGCGTACTCCGCGTTCCAGGCCGACGCCTCGTGCGGGTGCACCCCTGCCGTGGCCGAGAGCCGCGGGTCTCCGGCGGCGAGGCGCAACGCCCGCTCAGCCGTCAGTCGCGCCTCTCCAATCACCACTACTCGTCCGACACCGGCCGCCCAGGCCCGCTCCAGCACCTGGGTCCGGTCGACGTCGTACGCCGGATCCGCCAGATGGCAGTGCGTGTCGGCCAGCATGGCGGATCGCGGCCCGGGGCCGCCGGCTAGGCGACCGGCTGGGCCTTCTGCCCCGCCGGCCGGGCCGGCGCCTTGGCCGGCGTCTTGCCGAACCGGGGCCAGCGCCGCCGGATGTAGAGCAGCGCCACCGGCGCGATGAACATCGAAGAGAAGATGCCGGTGAACACGCCGAAGAACATCACGATGGCGAACGGCCGGATCACCTCACCGCCGAAAATCGCGAGCGTAGCCATCGTCGACAGCGACGTGCCGTGGGTGATGACCGTCCTCGGCAGGGTCTCGTTGATCGACAGATTGAGCGTCTCGGCCAGCGTGAGGCCGAGCTTCTTCCGCTCGTTCTCGCGCACCCGGTCGAAGATGATGATCGTCTCGTTGAGCGAGAGACCGAGCACGGAGAGGACCGCGCCCACGATCACGAGACTCACCTCGAGGTGCATGAGGCTGATGAACATGATCGTGCCGAGGACGTCGTGCGCCGTTGCCCCGATGGCGGCGAGACCGAAGCGCCACTCGAACCGGAACCAGAGGTACGCCAGAATGGCGCCGAACGACATCACGATCGCCAGCAGGGCTTTCTGCCGGAGCTCGCTGCCCACCTTGGGGCCGACCGCCTCGGTCCGCGCGATCTCGTAGTTGCCCGGCTGGAGGGTCTTGTCGAGCGCCCCGCGCACCGCCGCCACCGTCACACCGGTGTTGTCGGCGTCGCTGCCCACGCGCGCGCTCCGGGCCCGGATCACGTACTCCCGGTCGCTGCCGAATGTCTGAATCTCCGCGCCCGGGACGCCCTCGGTGTCGAGCGCGTGCCGGAGATCCCCGACGTTCACCGGGACCTTGCTGGTCACCTGCACCAGCGTGCCGCCGGTGAACTCGATGCTGTAGTTGAGACCTCGGACGATCAGCAGCACCAGTCCGGGAACGAAGAAGGCCGCCGTCAGGAGGTACGCGAACTTGCGGACCCCGATGAAGTCGAAGTGCGTGTTGGAGAAGAGATGGCGCATAGGTCAGATGCTCAGGGCCTGGGCCGCCGGACGACGCTGCAGCCAGATCATGAAGAAGGTGCGTGTCACGAAGATTGCGGTGATCATCGACGCGGCCACGCCCATGGCCAGGGTGACGGCGAACCCGCGCACGGGGCCGGTACCGAACTGGAAGAGGAAGAGCGCGGTGACGATGGCGCAGACGTTGGAGTCGACGATCGCGTTCATGGCCCGGCGGAAGCCTTCTTCCACCGCGAGACGGACCGTCTTGCCCGCCGCCAGCTCTTCCCGGATGCGCTCGAAGATCAGAACGTTGCCGTCCACGGCGATGCCGATCGATACGACGATGCCCGCGAGACCCGGCAGCGTGAGCGTGGCGTCCACCAGCGAGAGGCCGCCCAGCGTGAACAGGATGTAGAGCCCCAGGGCCACCACCGCGAGCACACCGGCCAACCGGTAGTACCCGATCATGATGAGCACGACGAGCAGCGTCCCGACCAGACCGGCCACGATCCCGTGGTGAATCGAGTCGGCACCGAGGCTCGCGCCAACCTGCCGCTCTTCCACCACCTTGAGGGGAATGGGCAGTGCGCCGGCCCGGAGCGTGAGGGCCAGGTCCTGCGCCTCCTGAAGGCCCTTGCCCCCCAACGTGATCTGCCCGTTCCGTCCGATCCGGCTCTGGATCACGGGTGGCCGGCCCTGTACCCGCCCGTCGAGAATGATCGCCATGTAGTCGCCCACGTGCCGCCCGGTTTCCTCGCCGAACTTCCGCCCACCCGCGCGGTCCAGCTCGAAGGTGACGATGGGGCCGTTCGTGAGCGGATCCAACTGCGCCCGGGCATCGACGAGGCTGCTCCCGCTGACGATGCTCTTCTCCTCGAGGGCGTAGAGGTACCGGTACGATTGCACCCCGACGCTCGTGGGCGCGGCCGACCAGCGGAGAATCACGCCGCGCGGGAGGACGCGCTGAACCTCCGGGAGATTGATGAGGCTGTCCACCCGGGGAAACGCCGTCTCGGGCACCAGGTATTCGCCCGGGACCTGCCCGCCGGCGATCGCCCCCGCCGGCTGGATCAGCGACTCCAGGATGCCGCCCTTGACCGGGGCGTTGGCCGTGTCGGCGCCCTTCTTGGCCGTGTCGCTCCCGAGCAGCTGCTGCACCGCCGACGGTTGCTTGCCGCCGCTCGTATCCACGCCCTTGACTCCGAGATCGTGGAGGACGCGATCCATGCCGGGCAGCGACTTGTCGAGAGCGCCGGTCTTGTCCGTGATCTTGAACTCGAGGAACGCGGACCGCTGCACGATCGCCTTGGCGCGCCCGGGGTCGGTCACGCCGGCCAGCTCGACCACGATGCGGTTGTCGCCGATCTTCTGGATGAGCGGCTCACTCACCCCGAATTCGTCGATGCGTTTCCGGAGCACGGTCAGGGCGAGGTCGAGATCCCGTTTCGGATCGGCCGAGACCTGCTTCGACTGGTCCAGCTCGAGCGCGAGGTGGACACCGCCCTGGAGATCGAGGCCGTACTTGAGCGGCACCCGTTTCTCGGTCGTGTCGTGCATGATCCCGTCGGCGCCGCGCGTGCGGATGGTGATCGTGCGCGGGATGAGCGCCACGATCGAGGCGACTACCATCAGGCCGATGATGATCAATCGCGTGCGGATGGAAGCGAACATCGTCTGGTCGGCGGCTCGTGCGCGGCCACGCCCTCAGGCGTGAGTCACGCGGCTAGGGTCCGAAGAGCCCGCGGCGAGCACCGCCTGGGCCCGAGCGCGATCGCGCTCCAATTGATCCTGCAGCTGCTGGGCGGAGGCGAAGCGCTTGACGTCGCGCAGCCGCTCCACCCACTCGATCCGTACCCACTCGCCGTACAGATCGCCCTCGAAGGCGAACAGGTGCGTCTCGATGGACCGGCGGCCGTCGTCGAACGTCGGCTTTGCCCCCTGGTTCATCATTCCGCCGGCGCGCCCACCGTGCCACTCGACCCACACGGCATAGACGCCGTCGGGGGGCAGCAGCTTTTCCGGCGGGACCTCCCCGAGATTGATCGTCGGCACGCCGAGGAGGCGGCCGCGCCGCTCGCCCTGGGTCACGCGACCGCTCACCTGGTACGGCCGTCCCAACAAACGCGCCGCGGTCCGGAGATCGCCACCCGCCACCGCCCGCCGGATCCGCCCGCTCGAGATGGGCTCGCCGGCGGTATCGACCGGCGGCACCACATCGACGCCGAAGCCGAGCGACGCGCCGAGGCGGCGGAGGGTCTCGACGTCGCCGCTACGACCGCGGCCGAACCCATGATCGTAGCCGAAGACCAAGTCGCGCATCCCGCAGTGCGCAAGCAGGACCTCGCGGACGAAATCCTCCGGCGAGAGCGCGGCCAACCGGCGGTCGAACCGCAGAAACAGGACGTAATCTAGCGGCAACTGCGCCAGAATCTCCCGCCGTTCCACCCCGGTCGTGAGCAGCGGCGGTGCCGCCTGCGGATTCACGACGGCGAGCGGGTGAGGCTCGAACGTCACCAGCACGCTGGGTCGGCGCGCGGCGGCGGCGCGGCGCGCAACCTCGGCCACGACCGCCTGATGCCCGAGATGCACGCCATCGAACGAGCCGACGGTGAGCACGGTCCCCTCGGACGCACGGGGCAACGCCGCCGTCACGCGCCCTCCAGCACGACGACAGGATGCAACCGGCCGTCTTCCCGGCGCGCCACCCCGACGACTTCGCCCTTGGCCAGCAGCATCACCGCGCTGGCCACCGCATCGGGCGCCGGCCACCGATCGGCGACCGCCCGTCCGTGGCGCACCGCAGTCAGCTCCGTGTCGTCCAGCGCCGCGCCCGGCAGATCGCCGAGCACCGTGCGGAGCGGCACCGGCGGCGTGCCGGGCTCGAGCCGGTCGAAGGGGACGGCGTCTTCCACCTTCAGCCGGCCGATCGCCTCGCGCCTTAGCTCGACCAGATGCCCTCCCACCTCGAGCGCCTCACCAAGATCCCGAGCCAGCGCCCGGACGTAGGTGCCGGCGCTCACCGTCGCGCGGAACGTGACATCGGGCGCCCGCCACTCGAGCAGCTCGATCCGATGCACCGTCACCGGCACCTCCGCGAGCTCCACCACCCGTCCGCGGCGCGCCAGGCGATAGCTCCGCTCGCCGCCGATGCGCTTGGCCGAATATGCGGGCGGGCGCTGGGGTCGCTCTCCGGCGAGCGCCGTCAACGCCGCGCGCACGGTTGCCTCGTCGAGCCGGGCCGAGTCGACTGCGCGGCCCAGCGGCGCTCCCGTGCGGTCGTCGGTGTCGGTGCGGCTCCCGAGTCGCGCCACCGCCCGATAGGTCTTGGGCGCCGCCTCGACGAATCGCGCCAGCCGCGTCGCCCGGCCGAGCAGGAGAACCAGGAGTCCCGTCGCGAAGGGATCGAGCGTGCCGGTGTGACCGACCGCCCGAATTCCGAAGGCCCGCCGCACGCGGGCCACGACGTCGTGGGACGTGGGCCCCGACGGCTTGTCTACCAGGAGCGCCCCGGTCAGTCCGACGGCTCCCGCTTGAGCCCCTCGAGCAGGGCGTTGATGCGCGCCGCATGCTCGAGCCCGCGGTCCAGCTCCATGTGGAGCTCGGGCACGGTGCGAGTGCTGAGCGATCGCGCTACCTTGGCCCGGAGAAAGCCGGCCGCGCTCTGCAGCCCCTCGAGCGCCCGCTCCTTCGCCGCGTCGTCGCCCGCCGGGGCGACGAGCACCCGTGCGTGGGACAGATCGGTGGTCACGAGCACCGCCGTCACCGTCACGAGTCCGACCCGGGGATCCCGCACTTCCCCCCGCGTCAGCGCGTCGGTCACCGCCTGGCGAACCGTCTCGGCCACCTGCTCGGGCCGCCGCGAGGACGAGCGCGACCTCATCGATAGGCCGTCGTGGTGTCGACGATGCGGGCGCCGTCGGCCGCTTCGACCATCCGGTCGGCGGAACGGAGGGTCTCCTCCACCACGGTGCGGTCACTCCCCACGACGGCGCAAACGATTTCCGCCCGCTGCCACAGGTCCTGGTGTCCCGTCTCCGCCACCGAGACGTTGAGCTGCCGCCGGAGGGCCGTCGTGAGCGGCTTGATGACGGAGCGCTTGTCCTTCAGCGAGTGACACCCCTCGAGGTGCAGCTCCCAGACGCGGAGGCCGATGATACTAGCCATTAGCCGTTCGCCGTTAGCCTCTAGCTCTTTGCCGCCGCCTCCGGCTGGAGCGTCCGCTTCACTTCTTCCATCTTGAACGACTCGATGCGGTCCCCCACCTTGAGATCGTTGAAGTTCTCGATCCCGATGCCGCACTCGAGCCCCTCGCGAACCTCCCGCACGTCGTCCTTGAAGCGCTTCAGGCTCGCGAGGTTCCCGGTGTACACCACCGAGCCGTCGCGGATGACACGCGCTTTGGCGGTCCGCTGGATCGTGCCGCTCCGAACCGAACAGCCGGCGATGGTGCCGACCTTGCTCACCTTGAAGAGCTGGAGCACTTCGGCCTCGCCCAGCACCGTCTCCTTCTCCTCGGGTTTGAGCAGGCCTTCCAGGGCGTTCCGCACATCCTCGACCGCTTCATAGATGATGCGGTAGGTCCGGACGTCCACCGATTCGCGCTCGGCGGCCGTGCGCGCGTTCGAGTCGGGCCGTACGTGGAAGCCGAGGACGATCGCACCGGACGCCTTCGCGAGCAGCACATCGCTCTCGGTGATGGCGCCGACGCCGCGATGAACGACGTCCACCCGCACCTCGCTGGTGGAGAGCTGCGCCAGGGCATCCGCGAGCGCCTCGGCCGGGCCGCCCTGGTCGGCCTTGATAATGATGCGAAGGCTCGAAACTTCGCCTTCCTTGAGCGCCCGGCTGATGTCCTCGAGAGTACCGCCGCGCTGGCTGCGCCGGTTCTGGGCTTCGCGCTCGAGCCGCTGCCGCTTCTGCGCGATCTCGCGTGCCTCGACCGCATCGGTGACCACGGCGAACGAGTCGCCGGCGGAGGGCACGCCCTCGAAGCCGAGGATCTGGACCGGGATCGACGGCCCCGCCTCTTTGACCGTCTTGCCGCGCTCGTCGTAGAGCGCGCGGACCCGTCCCGAGAACTTGCCGCAGATGAAGTTGTCGCCCACGTGCAGGGTGCCGCGCTGGACCAGTACCGTCGCGAGCGGTCCCTTGCCGGGATCGAGCGTCGCTTCGAGCACGGTGCCGTGTGCCGGGGCGCTCGCGTTGGCATGCAGATCGAGCAGCTCGGCCTGGAGCAGGATCTGCTCCAGCAGGTGATCCACCCCGGTGCCTTTCTTGGCGGAGATCGCGGCCGAGAGCACGTTACCGCCGAACTCCTCGAGCACGACGTTCTGCTGGAGCAGGTCGCGCTTGACCTTGTCGACGTTGGCGGCGGGCAGGTCGATCTTGTTGATGGCGACGATCATCGGGACGCCCGCGTTGCGCGCGTGGCTGATCGCCTCGATCGTCTGCGGCATGACCTGGTCGTCGGCCGCGACGACGAGGACGACGATGTCCGTCACCTGCGCGCCGCGGGCCCGCATGGCGGTGAAGGCCTCGTGGCCCGGCGTGTCGAGGAAGGTGATCGCCTTCCCCTCGCCCAGAGTGACGTGATAGGCACCGATGTGCTGGGTGATCCCGCCGGCCTCACCGGCCACGACATTGGTCTTGCGGATGTAGTCGAGCAGCGACGTCTTGCCGTGGTCGACGTGGCCCATGATCGTCACCACCGGAGGCCGAGGCGCGAGTTCGCCCGGCGCGTCCGGCTCTTCGGTCGCCGCTTCCGCCGCGTACTCTTCTTCCTTGACCGCCTGGAAGCCGAATTCGGAGGCGATCAGCTCGATCTGATCGAAGTCGAGCCGCTGGTTAACGGTGACCATCATGCCCAGCTCCTTGAAGGCGAACTGGACGATCTGGGTCGCCGGGACCTTCATGGCCCCCGCAAGCTCGGACACCGAGATGTACTCGTTGACCCGGATCCGGGTCTTCTCCTTCTCCCGCTCCTCGGCCAACCGTCCGGCGACCTGCTCCCGATAGGACGGCTCGTCCGAGCGGCGCACGCCCTTCCGGGCGCCCGTGCCGCCCTTGATGTTCTGAAGCGTGCGGAGGATGTTCGCCTGCACCGCTTCCTGGTCCACCATAGAGCGCTTGCCCTTCTTCCCTTTCTTGCGACCCCCGCCCTTTTCCGCGTCCGGTCCGAACTGGCGCACGGGCGCGGCTCCGCCGCCCCGCTCGGCGGCTGGACGCGCGGGCGCCGACGGACCGCTGCTGGAGAAGACGGGCTTCGGCCGAGGCGGGTAGCCCCCGCTGCGGCTGGGCGCGCCCGTGGCGGGCGCCGACCGCTGGAT
>CAZFKN010000044.1:2649-25838 GCA_964519805.1 uncultured Gemmatimonadaceae bacterium | reverse complement strand
GACAGCTCGATCGGCTCCGTATCCCGGTGTTCCTCGTCCAGCCGCAGCTCACCGGTGGTGTCGTCGTAGGTGAACGCCTCCGCGTACCGCCCCCATTCCACCGCCGTCTCGAACTGGCGCTGCGCCTCCTCGCCCGTGAACGAGTGACGCAGCTCGTCCAGAATGTCCTCGGCGTCGGCTGTGTGGCTGGGGCTGGTCTCCAGCTCCCGCATGATGAAGCGGATGAGCGACAGATGCTGCACGGCCGCGCGGCGGAAGATGGACTTCTGCTCGTCCACCGGCGCCTCTGCGAACCGGCGCCCCAGCGCGGTCACGACCACCTCGCGCTCCCGGAGATCGGCCAGGCCGAGGAGATCGGCGGCCTCGATGAGCGGGAGCAGATCGTCGGCTTCCATCTGGAGGTCTCGGCTCAGGGCCAGCAGGTCCACCTGGCCCCCGAGCCCGGCCAGGTACTGCACCAAGCCGATCAAATCGTCGGTGCTCACGTCCGGGAGCACCTGATACCGGCGTCGGCGGCCCGAGTCGGTGTGCGGCCGAGCCACGACGCCGCGCGCCCGGTGCTCGGCCACCAGCGCCGTCGCGTCGAGCTCGGGATTGGTCATGACCTGATAGATCGTGTCGACCAGCTGGGCTCGAAGCGGCGTCTTCCGCCGGCGGTCGGCCAGCGGCACGCCTTCCAGCTCCACCCGGATCCGCCCCGGGTTGGCGCCGAAGATCATGATCCGGTCGGCGAGCGACACGGCCTCGTCCACGTTGTGCGTCACCATGAGGATCGCGCGCGTGGGGATGGCGCGTTCCGTCCACAGCTCCTGCAGCTCGATGCGCAGGTTCTCCGCCGTGAGGACGTCGAGCGCGGAGAACGGTTCGTCCAGGAAGAGGATCTCGGGCTGGACCACGAGCGCCCGGGCAAAGCCCACGCGCTGACGCATGCCGCCGGACAGCTCCTTGGGGAACGCCTCCTCGAACCCGTCGAGGCCGATCAGGTCGATCGCCTTGAGCGCGCGCGCGTGGCGCTGGGTTTCGGGCAGACGCAACGGAAGGAGTCCCAGCTCCACGTTCTGCTGCACCGTAAGCCAGGGAAACAAGGCGAAGCTCTGAAAAACGATGGCGACGTGTGGGTTCACGCCGGCGAGCGGAGTGCCGTGCACCAGCACCTGGCCCTGGGACGGCTCGGTGAGGCCCGACAGGATCCGGAGCAGGGTGGATTTGCCCGAGCCCGACGGGCCAAGCAGCGCCACGAACTCGCCGGCCTTGAGCTCGACGGTGACGTCCTCGAGCACGGGCGTGCGGTCGGCCGCGAAGAACTTGCGGATGCTCCGCGCGGCGAGCAGCACCTCACCCGACGGTGCCTCCACGTGTGCGACTGATGCCATGCCCGTTAGCCCTTAGTCGTTAGCCCTTGGCCAGTCGGTCCTGCCTACTCGAGCCGGAAGCGCGATTCCGCCAGACGATACAGCCGCCGCCAGACCAACCGGTTGGTCGCGATCACCACCAGCGCCATCACCAGCGTCCCCGCGAGCAGCAGCCGGCCGTTGCCGTTGTCGGCGGCCTCGGCGATGACGGCGCCGAGGCCCGTCGTGCTGATCTTCTTGCCGCCGAAGCTCACGTACTCGGACACGATGCTGGCGTTCCAGGCGCCGCCGGTCGCCGTGATCATGCCCGTCACCAGATACGGAAAGATGGCTGGGAGGATCAGCGTCCGCCAACGCTGGAAGCCGCCCAGCCGGAAGGTGCGGGCGGCCTCACGCAGATCGGACGGAATGGCGCTCGCTCCGGCGATGACGTTGAACAGGACGTACCACTGAGTGCCCAGCAGCATGAGCGCGATCGCCGCGCCGTTGAGCCCGCCGGGCAATTGGAGCAAGATGAGGAGCAGCACGGGGAAGACCGCGGTCGCGGGCACCGACGCGATCGTCTGGACGATCGGCGCGGCCCGTTGGGCCCAGCGCGGATTCATGCCGATGGCGACGCCCACCGGCACCGTCCAGGCCAGCGCGATAACCAGCGCGATAGCAGTCCGGGTGAACGTGGCCGCGGCGGCCCGGACCAGGACGTCCCAGTCGGCCCCGTTCAGGCCGGCGAGCGCGTGGATCGCGGCGACGAGGCTCCAGACGGTGCCCAGGAGGGCGCTGAGTCCCACGACGATGCCCAAGACGCGGCGCCGCGCCGCGCGCCGGGGGTCGAACGGCCGGCGAGCGGAGCGATCCGTCACCAGCGTGAGCCACGCGTCGAGGCGGCGGAGAGCGGGGCCGAGCGCTCTTCTTGTCTGAGCCACGAGCTCGGACCCGCGCAGGATTTCGAGCACCGGGGAGGTGAAAGCGTCGCCCGAGGTGGATTGCTCCACCTTGAACCGGTCGGACCAGGCGACGAGCGGACGCCAGATGATCTGATCCAGCAGCAGAATCACCGCAACCAGGGCAAGCAGGCCCAGCAGCAACGCACCCGTGTCGCCCAGCTCGGCGGCGTGGGCCAGGTAGCTGCCGAGGCCGGGCAGACGCAAGTCCTTGGCGCCGAGGGTGAACTGCTCCGAAGCCATCAGGAAGAACCAGCCGCCGGCCCAGCTCATCATGCTGTTCGCGATCAGGGCGATGGCCCCGAACGGCAGCTCGAGCCGGCTGAATCGCTGCCAGAACCCCAGTCGATAAATCCGTGCCGCCTCGGAGAGCTGGGTGGGGATGGTGATCAGCGACTGGTGAAAGCTGAACGCCATGTTCCAGGCCTGGCTCGTGAAGATCAGCACGATCGCGGCCAGCTCGAGGCCGAGCGTCCGCCCGGGCAACAACGCAGCCAGCGCGAGTACCACACCCGGCATGAAGGAGAGGATCGGAATGCTCTGGAGAATGTCGAGCAGCGGCAGCATGACCCGCTCCGCCGCGCGCGATGCGGCGGCGAGACGCGCGTAGACCAGGCTGAACGCCAGCGACAGCAGGTACGCAAAGGCCATCCGCAGCGTCGAGAGCCCGGCATACCGGGGGAGCTGCCACGGGGACAGATCGACTTCCAGCCGCGCCGGGATCGGCTCGCGCCAGCCGGATGTCGCCCGCACGACACCGTAGCCCGCGGCGAGGAGTACCATGAACAGGAGCAAGTCCACCCACCGGGGAGTGCGGGTGCGCTCGGTCTCGGCAGACGCAGGCGTCGCGGGGACCGGGAAGATCGACCGAAAAAACGGCATGCGCCCGTGGCCCTCGGCGGTTCAGTAACGCGCGTTCAATCGGAGCGACAGGACGGTAGCCGGTCCGCGGTCGCGATTGTACCCCGGGTTCCAGACGTGCTGGACGTCGGGGCTCAGCTCGATCCATCGGCCAAGCTGGAGCCGGTAGTACAGCTCGGCGATAAGCTCGTGGCCATAGTCGAGTCGACCGTCGCCCAGGAGAAAGCCGGAGCCGCCGGCCGCCAGGTACGCCGCGTGGTCCGGTGACAGGCCGTGGCGCAGGATCGCCAGGCCCGCGCGATCGTCACTCCGCCCCCAGCGGCTCCCGGTGGCCTGGAGGCCGAGGCTCAAGTGGCGATCGACTTCGGTGAAGCAGAAGTCCTCGGTTCGTCCATCATTCCATCCCGCGCGCAGAAAGATGCCGGTCTCACCGCCGTCCGCGAGCGGCTGCTCCGCCGAAAGACCGAGCCCGTACTTCACCCGGTCCGGCTCGTCGTCGGCGACGATGTCCGGCACGGTGCCGGTGGCCGCGGCCTTGGCCAGCGCGTCGGCGTAGACGCCCATGCGGCCGTGATTCTGGTAGGCAAGCAGCCGGAGCACGGTGCCGACCGTTCCGGGCCGCACGGTGAGCTGAAGGTTGTCGCCCCGCGCATGCGCGAGGTCGCCGTCGAACACGTTCCCGTTCGCGATCGTCGGCATCGTGTACGTCCCGACGCGGACTTCCCAGGCGGGACGCACCCACGCCACCACGACGCCCCAGGAGTAGCCGCGCGTGTCGGCGGCGAAGTCCCAGGCCGAGTTGTTCCAGAGTCCCCAGTTCATGAACTGGGTGCGCGTGCTGTTCGCGTAGCGATTCTGATCGAAGTCGTCGTTCGCGGCCAGCTTGCCGACCTTCACCTCGAGCCGGGTTCGGGGCTGCACGCCGGGCAGCTGGTCCGGCCCGCGGGCAACCCGCTCGGTGTCCGCATCGAAGGGGATCGACAGCTTGAGAAAGACGCGGGCGACGTAGGGCGCCTTGGCCAGCTCGACGCTGCCCTGGCGGATCACGTCGCCGTTGGTGAGCCCGGCCAGTCCCGCGCCGACGCCCTGACCGAGCGCGATCTCGGCGTCGAGATACAGCTGCAGCCACGACCCGAGTGCCATCCCGCCGTACGCGCCGTACGAGTGGGTCGCCAGCGTGGACCCGTCGGGCCCGAGACTGTTGGGGCCGTTATAGGGCGAGTTGAGGGGCCGAAGATCCTGCGCGATGACCGTGAATTGGGCTCCGAGCAGCTCGGGAACCCAGGGTCGGGCCTGCTGCGCGCATGCCGGGGAGGCGAGCGCCGGCAGCAGGGCGAGGACGGTCCAACGCCAGACGCGCTGGTGAAGCAACGGCTACCTCGGGATAGGGGGAGTGTTTGGGCTCAGCAATCTTACCCGCGACTGGGGACCGGGACATCGGAGCGCTATCAGCGTTACCTGCCCGTGACGCGGGGCGAGCGGACCAACCGCTCTTGCTATAGATACCAACCGGGGTATAGTATATGAACCCACCCGCCGAGGCGCAACCATGGCTCACCTCGTACGTGACAAGGTCAAGCTGCTCAACCGGGTCCGGCGCATCCGCGGCCAGATCGAAGCCGTCGAACGCGCCCTCGAAGAGGAAGCGGACTGCGGCACCACCATGCGACTCATCGCCGCGGCGCGGGGCGCGATGAACAGCCTGATGGCTGAGGTGGTCGAGGCCCATGTCCGCTTCCACATGATCGACCCGGATCGCCACCCCACGTCCGCCGAGGCGGAAGCCGGGCAAGAGCTGATCGACGTGGTCAAGGCCTACGTGAAATGAGCGCCCTGTGAGCGACGCCGCGATCGAGCATCCCGCAGCCGCTGTAGAGCGTGCGGACCTCATTCGGGTGGCGTTCGTCGCGGTCGCGGCCGCCGCGGTCTGGCTCCGCGTCTGGGAGCCGTTCGCGGCTCTCAGCGTCATCGGCCTCGGGGCCACGCTGGTCGGAGGGTATCCGATCTTCAAGGAGGCGGTGGAGAACCTCCTTGCCCGGCGAATGACCATGGAGCTGTCGATGACCATCGCCCTCGTGGCGGCCCTGGTCGTGGGGCAGTTCTTCACCGCGCTGGTGATTACCCTCTTCGTGCTGGTCGCCGAGATCCTGGAAGGGCTGACGGTGCGCCGAGGGCGGCGTGCCATCCGGCGACTCCTCGACTATCTGCCGCGCTCGGCGACGGTCCGCCGCAACGGCCAGCTGCGCGAGATCCCGATGGAGGCGCTTCACGCCGGGGACCGCGTGCTGGTGAACCCCGGCGCCGCCATTCCCGTCGACGGGACGATCGTGGCCGGCAGCTCCCACGTCGATCAGGCGACGATTACCGGCGAATCGATGCCGGTGGAAAAGGGGGAGGGATCCGCGGTTTACGCCGGCACGATCAACCAGACCGGAGCGCTGGAGATTCGTGCGGATCGGGTCGGCCGGGACACCAGTTTTGGCAAGATCATCGAGGCCGTCGAGCAGGCGGAGCGGTCGCGGGCGCCGGTCCAGAAGACCGCCGACCGGCTCTCCGGCTACATCGTGTACTTCGCGCTCGCCGCCGCGGTTCTCACCTTCGTCGTCACCCGCGACGTGCGGTCGACCATCTCGGTCATCATCGTCGCCGGCGCCTGCGGGATCGCGGCGGGTACGCCGCTCGCCATCCTCGGCGCGATCGGGCAGGCCGCCCGCCAGGGCGCGATCGTCAAGGGTGGCCGCTACCTGGAAGCCCTTGCGTCGGTCGATACCGTGGTGCTGGACAAGACGGGCACTACGACGTACGGCACGCCATCGGTCCGCGCCGTCGAGCCGGTGGACGGAGTATTGGAGCAGGATGTCGTCGGGGCAGCGGCTCTCGCCGAGCATCGGTCCGAGCATGCTGTGGCGAAGGCGGTGTTGGCGCGGGCTGGGGAGCTGGGCCTCCCCGCGGCCGAGCCCGAGCGCTTCGCGTACACGCCGGGACGAGGTGTCGTAGCGGAGCTGGCCGGCGAGCGTTTCCTCGCCGGCAACCAGGCGTTCCTGGTGGAGCAGGGCGTGGACCTCGCGGTCCCGGGCGAGTGGCGTTGCGACGGCGCGAGTCCGGTGTTCGTCGCCCGAGGGAACCGGTTGCTCGGCGTCATCGAAGTGGCCGATACGCTCCGACCGGAGGCAACCGAGGCGGTCCGCGCGCTTCGGGAGATGGGGATTCGCACGATCCTGCTCAGCGGCGATGCGAAGGGCATCACCGAGGCCGTCGCCCGGCAGCTCGGCACCGATGAGGTTGGGGCCGGGCTTCTCCCCGATCAGAAGCAGCGCTGGGTCGCCTCACTGGTCGAGCAGGGTCGGAAGGTCGCGATGGTCGGTGACGGCATCAACGACGCTCCGGCGCTGGCCGCGGCGAGCGTCGGTGTCGCGATGGGCTCGGGCACCGACGTGGCCCGGGAAAGCGCGGATGTCGTGCTGCTGGGCAACGACCTGCTCAAGTTCGTCGAGACCGTTCGCGTAGCCCGCCGTGCCCGGCGGATCATCCTGCAGAACTTCGGGGGCACGCTCGCCGTCGACGCGGTAGGCATCGCCTTCGCGGCGACGGGGCTCCTGAGTCCGCTGCTCGCGGCCCTCGTCCACGTCACGTCGGAGCTCGCGTTCATCCTCAATTCCACCCGGCTGCTGCCGGCTTGGCGATTGCCCCGGGAGGCGGCGGCGCCGTAACTTCCCGCGTTCGCGGCGGCGAGGTCAGCTTCGCCTCCGTCTTTCCGGAGTGCCCGAGCCATGCGCACCGAATCTCCGTTCACCGCCCGAGGCCCGCTGACCCTCGCGCTCCTGCTCGCCTTGGCCACCTCCCCCCTGGCCGCCCAGGCACGCTCCACGACCGACACTACCAAGCTCGAGTTGCTCGTTCCCGACGCCGTCTGGGACGGTGTGACGGACGTGCCGAAGACCGGCTGGGTCGTGCTGGTGCGGGGCGAGCGGATCGAGGCGGTCGGCCCGGCGGACAGGGTGACGGTGCCGGCCGGCGCCGAGCGGATCGCGCTCGCCGGAACGACCTTGATCCCGGGGCTCATCGAGGGCCATTCGCACCTCTTCCTGCATCCGTACAACGAAGCGCTCTGGGACGATCAGGTTCTGCGCGAGCGGACCGGCTTCCGGATGGCGGAGGCGGTGGCCCACGCGCGTGCGACGCTCGACGCCGGCATCACGAGCGAGCGCGACCTCGGCACGGAGGGCGCGTTCGACTACGACGTGCAGCTCAAGCAGGCCATCGATCGCGGCGTCGTGCCCGGTCCCAGACTGCTCGTGGTCACCCGGGCCATCGTGGCGACCGGGAGCTACGGTCCGGCCCGGCGGGACTACGCCTTCGATCCACCGCAGGGTGCAGAGGAGGCGAACGGTGCGGAGGAGATCGCGCGCGTCGTGCGCAGCCAGGTGGCGCACGGCGCGGACTGGATCAAGGTGTACGCCGACTATGGCTGGGGCCCCGCGGGTGAAATGCTGCCGACGTTCACCGAGGACGAGCTGCGCGCAGCCGTGGAAACAGCACGCGGAGCGGGGCGGCCCGTCGCGGCCCACGCGATGACGGCCGAGGGGATGCGTCGCGCGGTGATGGCTGGGGTCGAGACCGTGGAGCATGGGGATAGGGGCACACCCGACGTGTTCCGGTTGATGCGACAGAAAGGCGTGGCACTCTGTCCCACGCTGGCGGCGGCGGAGGCCTACGCGACCTACTTCGATGGCTGGGTGAAGGGCCGGATGCCGCCGCCTCCGGCCCTGGAGCAGAAGCGTCGCAGCTTCAAAGCGGCACTCGACGCGGGGGTCACCATCTGTTTCGGCGGCGACGTGGGCGTTTTTTCCCATGGCGACAACGTGCGCGAGCTGGAAGACATGGTGGAGGCCGGGATGACGCCGGTCGCCGCGCTCAAGTCCGCGACCAGCGTCAACGCCCGCATCTTCCATCTCGATGATCGGCTCGGCCGGATCGCGCCGGCGCTTCTGGCAGATCTCGTCGCGGTCACAGGCGACCCGACCCGGGACGTCTCGGTGCTGAGGCACGTGAAGCTGGTCATGAAGGGCGGACACGTAGTGCGGCGGTAGCGCCTTTGTGGAGCCGTGAGGCCCAATTGTTGCCTCCAATGACCGGGTCCAGGATGGCGGGCCGAGTCTGGGAGGAGCCGATGGAGCCGTTCGGATCGCCGTGCTGCCGTTCTCGACCTGGAGTCGTGGTGCGTATCGCCATGCTGGCGATTGGCTTCGCCGCACTGGTTTCGGGCTGTGCGCGCCCTCCTGCTTCCTCTACCTCAAACGCGACGCGCGGATCGGCGCAGACCGCACCGCCGCACTCCACCGGATCCCCGGTGGTTGCCGCGGAGGTCGCCCGGCGGGTGCCGCAGTCTCCGGCATCCGGCCAGGTCGGCCACGTGATGGTCCTTGGGGGCCCCCTCCCCGGTGTCGTGGTGACCCAGGCTCCCCCGGAGCGCCAGGAGCAGCCGGAGCCGAGGGTCGCGTACCCCTCGGTCCTGGTCGCGTGCGATTCGGTTGGGGTGATCGCGCGGCGCGTGTTGGCGGTGGCGGTTACCCGGGCCGACTCGACAGTAGACATGGATTTCGGGTTGGGGCGACGGCCGGGGTGCCTGCTCACGGCGAGCGGCAAGTTCGCCCCGGTGCGTCCACCGCCCCCCAACGCGTCGCCGGAAGCGCAGGAAGCACTGACAGAGTATGGGAGGGTCGGCGACGCCCTCAAGCAGGCGGGCTGGGCGTACCTCCCCCAGTATCAGGCTGACGGGCCCGACGGCGAGTCGCAAAGTTTTCGGAGCCGAGAGAGCCTCTGTATCGTGCGATGGAGCTGGGATGGCGGCGACGACAGCGACTCCACGTACGTCCCGTCGGACGACTGGGGGCTCGAGGTGGCCTGCGCCCGGTGGGAGCCGGGGGACTCGGCCCGCTAGCGCGACGACGCACGCCCGACCTCGCAAGCGGGTCGTTGCGCATCAGGACTCTCTGGCGAGCAGCGCCTCGACCCGCTCCCGATCGGCGGGCACATCGAGATCGCTGAGCGCCGCGGCCGGCCACGAAAGGACCACGGCTTCGGTGCGATGCCGACGGATGACCCGCTTGCGGCTTTCCTCGGACTCGGCCAGCTCCGCGAAAAGACGACGAGCGTACAGGTGCGGCGGGGCGAACGTGTCCCCGTATCGCGAAACGACGAGAGGTGCGCCGGTCTCCCGGTACCGCTTCACCAGCTGCGCGAGCATCGCCGAGGTAACGAGCGGCATATCCGCCAGCAGCACCACCGCGGCCTCGACGTCGACGGGCAGGGTCGCAAGACCGGTCCGCACCGACGTGTGGAATCCCTGAGCGTGGTCCGGGTTGACGGTGGTCCGGCAGGGAAGGCCCGCAAGCTCCGCCTGTACGACCTCGGCCTCGTGGCCCAGCACGACGACGACCGGGTCCAGGGCCGCAAGCCCAAGGCGAGCTGCGCGCCGGACGACGGTTTCGCCGTTCAACCTGAACAAGAGCTTGTTCCGGCCCATCCGCACCGATGAGCCGGCGGCGAGTACGAGCCCCGCTATGGGGCCCGCTTGGTCAGTCGGCACATGCCGCTCCTCGCTTTCCCCGGCCTAACGGTATCGCTGAACCGGGCAGTTGCCTAGCGGTGACGGCGCGGTCGGACGGTGACGCCTCCGTTACGCGGAGCCACTTCCGCCCGCGCCCGGCGGGTGCATCTTGGGTCATGCAAAGGCGTTGGCATCGTGTGGCTTGCCTCGCGGCGCTGGCGGTCACGCTGGCCGCTCGCTGCGGCCCCAAGACCGATTGTCCGCTCCAGGTGCGGCGGCTCTTCCTGTCCGGCCGAACGCCGCTGGTCATCGTCAAGAACAAGGCGGACCATCCGATCGGGCAGATCGTCTTTCACGTTGCGTACGAGGACCTGTTCGGCAAGTACCAGGAGTTGACCGTTGACGTCGACACGATCATCCAGCCCGGCGAGCGCGTGACGCTCGCGCTGGAGCCGATCACGACGTCAGTGGAGTGGGAAACGGTCCAGGCGTACGCGACCTGCGCTCCCGTCACGGTCGATCGCTAGTTCGACACCCTTCGCACATTCGAATCCGTTACGCCAGGGCAACGCACGCCACACGATGTGGTGTTGTTACGGGAGGGGTGACGCTTCCAGGGCGGCCATCTCGCCGATTGCGCGAACCCGCTTTTCAAGGGCGAGGCGGGTCAGCTTCTCGATCGGGAGGCTGACGAACAGATCCAGCCGCCGTCGAATCGTCAGCAGGGCGTCCTCGAACGCTCGGCGCCTCTCCTCGGGTGTGCCCGCGACGGCCGCCGGATCAGGCATGCCCCAATGCGCGATCACCGGCTGCCCGGGAAAGATCGGGCAGGCCTCCTTGGCCCGATCGCAGACGGTGATGACGAAATCCCAGTCTTCCTGCTGCAGCCCGGCCAGCCCCCGGGGCGCGTGGCCCGTCCAGAAATAGCCGTAGCGCTCCAGGACCTCGATCGCGAGCGGGTTTACCCGTGGCGCCGGCCGGGCTCCCGCACTCTCCGCAACGAAGCGGCCTCGGCCGACACGGTTGAGGATCGTTTCTGCGATCTGACTGCGGGCGCTGTTCCCCGTGCAGAGGAACAGCACCCGCAACGGGCGATTCGACGGCTCTGTCACGGTCACCAATGTATCACCCTACAAGAACCCTCACCCGGGCGACGATTTCGTGTCCAGGAACTATCGGATAGATGGTGCCACTGGCTGTGATTGTGGAAGAGCGCGGGGCGGGCAGACCCCGCTTCCGCGCGGGGCCCGACGGGAGCTAACCGGCAGCGGCGAGGGGTTCCCCGATGAAGACGATCAAGGGGGGCTGAGGCCGTCGGCCCGGAACAAGCATGGCGCCCCTCGCGGGGCGCCATGTGCCTTTCTGGTTGAGGAGCGCTCGGTCGAGGCTTACATCGACGCGACCAGCGTCCCCCGGAGTGTGATCTTGACGGTCGTGCCCGGGCGGACCACCACGTCGCGGCTGGCCGTCTGCACGGCCACCGCGGTGCCGGCGCCGGCGCCCACGATGCCGCCGATCACCGCGCCCTTGGTGTTCCCGCCGATGATGCGTCCGCCCAGCACGCCGACGGCGGTACCGACGCCGACCTTCTCCACCTCTCCGGCCGTCACGCCGCGGCCCTTGAGCTCGTGCGCGACCGGATCCACGTCAGCGTCCAGCGCGTAGATACGGCCCCTCACGTTCACCGAGTTGACCTCGAGGGCCAGCTTCCCGTCCGCGGCGCTCTTGCTCTTGGCCGGCGCGAGCTCGGTCACGGTCATAGTGACCAGCGAGCCCGCGGGGATCACTACTCGCCCCGCGCGATCCTTCACGTCCCGAGCGACGGCCGCGGTGACCGTTTTGCCCGGCTTGTCGTGGCGCGAATTGATCGAGTCGGCGATGGCCGCCTCGATCAGCGTGCCGGCCGCGAGCGTGCGCGGCGTCGGAGCCGCCTTGGCGGGCTTCGCCTTGGCCGGCTTGGGGGCGGGGGTGGCTGCCGGCCGGTCGTTCATCGCATTGCCGGTCGGAGCTTCGGGACGGCTCAGGTCGCGCGAGAGGCTGTCGGCGCTCGCGGAGTTGGACTTGCCGCCACCCGAGCAGGCGGCGAGCACGGCGAGCGAGAGCGTAGCCAGATGCGTTCGGGTCATCGTGAATCCTCGTGCCGATAGGGGACGTCGTGAGCGGGGACAACGGACGATGTCGGTCCCGCAAACCCAGTGCCCTCTCCAAACGAATGTTCAAGTGATTGTTCGCCAATGCTTTACGCCAATGTGACGCATTCGGCGCCATGGCTGGATGCGGGGTCACACGGCGGAGCGCGGTGGCCGGTAACAGTCACATCAAGACAGTGGCGCGTCACCCGCGCTCACCCTACCTTGGCGAACCTGTCGCCCACATCCGAGGGCCACCGGGCAACGACCTTCTTGGAGGAGAACCAGGATGCCGCAAGTCAACTTCCGCGGGCGCTTTCTCTGGCATGAGCTCTTGACCACCGACCCGAAAGCGGCCGTCAAATTCTATGGGCAGGTTGCAGGCTGGACGACGCAGGCGTGGGAGCAGAACCCCTCGTACATCATGTGGCTGACCGAGCGCGGGCCCATCGGCGGGCTCATGCCGTTGCCGGATGAGGCCAAGGCCGCGGGTACCCCGCCGCACTGGCTGGCCTACATCGGGACACCCGATCTCGCTGCGACGGTAAACGCGGCCGTGCGTCTCGGCGCCCGAGTGCTCAAGGCCGCAACAGAGGTACCCGAGGTCGGCCGGTGGGCGATTCTCAGCGACCCGCAGGGCGCCGTCTTCGCACCCTTCACCCCCGCGACACCTATGCCGCAGCCGGACACGCCGCAGGTAGGCACCTTCTCCTGGCACGAGCTGGCGACCACGGATGGCCGAGCCGCGTTCGGGTTCTACGAGCAGCTATTCGGTTGGGAAAAGACGGACACCATGGACATGGGGCCGTCGGGGGTCTACCAGATGTTCGGCTGGGGCGGCAGGAGCATGGGCGGGGTCTACACCGCGCCCAAGGAAACGGGAGCACCACCGCATTGGCTGGGCTACGTCTTTGTGCCCGACACGAACAAGGCCGTCGACAAACTCAAGAGCGCGGGCGGTCAGCTCGTGAACGGGCCCATGGAAGTGCCCGGCGGCGATCTGATTGCCGTGGGGATCGATCCGCAGGGTGCTGCGTTCGCGGTCCACTCGCGCAACCCGATCGCAGCCGCCAAGGCTGGAACCTCGGCCACGCCCGCCAAAGCAGGAAGCCGCTAAGCGATTCGACAGGCGGCCTGAAGCGGGGTAGGTTGGGGGGTGATTGTCCTCCTGCTTGCCCTGCTTCAGAACCCGAAGCAGGACCCGGCTTGCCCGGCAGGGCAGGTGCCGGCGGCGGCGCCGAAACCGGCGGTCAAGCGTTTGGCTGCTGCCAAGGTGGCCAAGGCTAAGCCGCCGGCCAACAGGTCCATGGCGGCCAGCCCCGGCGCGGCTCCCAAGCCCAAACGAAAGCCTCAGGCGGTGGCGTCGAAGCGCAAACCGAAGCCGGCCTGCCAGCCCGTCGAGACCGGGATGGTGGCACCGCCTGCGGCGTCGGCTGATGCGGCGCCCCTCCAACCAGGAGGACCGCCGCCTGAGCCGGTGATGGCCGAGGCGCCGGTCGAACCGTCAGACCCTGGCGTGGAACCGGCCCCTCCGGTTGCCGAGGCTCCCCCGGTCGCAGCAACGCCGGCGATCGCGCCGGCGTCGGGATCCATCCTGCTGCCATTGGCCGGGTTGGGACTCGGCGCGGGCATCTTCGCGGCAATCTTGAGCGGAGGCAACGACACCACGGGTGCTTCGCTCGGACCGCCGCCGAGCCCTCCCGGGAGTCCACCCGGCAATCCCCCACCCGGACCGCCATCCCCACCCCCGCCGCCGGTTACGTCGACGCCGGAGCCCTCATCCGTGCTGCTGCTTGGAAGCGGACTGGCGGGTCTTGGCGCCGGATTATGGAGACGCCGCCGCCAGACTCCGCCAAGATAGTCGTCCGCTCCGAGGCCGCCGCGCTCAGCCGCCGACGCCGAGCTGCTGGAGCAGCGTCGTCATGTCGAAGTAGTGGCGTTGGGCTTTGGCCTTGTCGCCGGCCAGCTCGGTGATCTGGCAGGCCCGGACCTCGATGCGCTTGCCGGTTGGTGCGAGCGGCCCGTTGGGAGTCTCCAGCGGGCCGTTGTGCGTGCCCTGCCAGGTCAGCTCGAGCACGGCCGTGTTACCGCTGGCCACCGCTCCGTTGACCGTAGCGCGCGAATCAGGCAGCGCCTTGGCCCAGCCCTGCCACAGCGCGATAGTCTGGTCGGCGCCTTGCACCTTCCGCTTCGTCCCAACCTCGTCGTAGACAAAATTCGACGTGATGCCGGCCCGGATGGCTTTCCAGTTCTTGTCGTTGTACGCCTGGAGGAGGGCCTTCGCGGTGTCGATGAGCTGTTGCGGCGGCGTGATGGTGGATTGTGTTGCCATGGGTCCCTCCGATTCTTCGGGGCTAGAAATGGGGACCCAAAATCGTGAATCCCCGCCGGGGTGTCCAGCGGCCGGATCGGCAACACGCTCAGCGACCTGCTGCCAGCCTCTCGAAGCGGGGAATACCCCGGAGCGGAGCGAAGTTCGGGTCGATCCGAAGGAGTGCCGGAGAGAGATTGTAGGGAATCTTGAGCAAGGGCTCCAGCAGGTCGAGCGCCTTATCGGGTTCGCCGACCAGGATGTAGATCCGGACGAGTTGGTGCTGCATGTAAGGCCCGGCAAACGCTTCCTTGCTGATCGGCAGAATTTCGACGCCACGCTGGCCTTCACGAATCGCGTCGTCCTTCCGCCCGAGGTACGCCAGCGCGAGGCCCCGTAAGGCGTGCTGCTGGGGGTCATCCGGCGTCGCCTTGATGTTCTCCGCGAACTGCATTTGCGCGGAGTCTGCGTAGATCCGCGCCTTCGCCCGGTCCCCGCGCAACCAGTACGTCTGCGCCAACACGATTCCCCAGTTCGCGCGATCGTCGGCGAACGCGCTGGGCCGGAGGCGAAGCAGCAACTGCTGCATGGCGTCGTCCAGAACCCAGTATTGATCCGCATAGACCCCGAAGAACGCGGCCAGCGCGGTGGGCTCCACGTCCGACGGGACCGCGCGAATGATCGCGCGCGCGCCTTCCAGGTCGCCCTGGTAAAGCGGAACCCCGGCTCGGGTCTGAATCACCGAGAGGTTGGTAGGCGCCAGCGCGAGTGCGCGTTCGGCCTGGGGCAGCGCCTCTTGGAAGCGCCGCAGCCAGAGCAGGGTGGTGGCGAGCCGGCGCGCAGTGAGCACGGCGCGCGGATCGAGACTCTGGGCTCTTTGCAGGTGGACGAGCGCGTCGTTCCACCGGCCCAGGCTTTGCTCGGCGAGCGCCGAACCAGTCAGGAGGTCGGCGTTGCCGGGGGCTACCCTGAGGCCCGCCTCGAATGCCGCCAGTGCCTTGGCGTTGTCGCCGGTCACGTTCTGCCAGTAGTAACCCAGCGCCAGCTGACTCTCCGGCCGGCCGGGCGCGAGCGCGGCCGCCCGCTCTGCGGCCCGTCGCGACGCTTCACCGGCGGCTGGCACCGGTGTTCCTAGTGAGTAGTACCAGGCCTCAGTCCGGGCCAGCTGGGCCCACGCCTCAACGAAGGTGGAGTCGAGCGCCACCGCCTGCTCATAGAGGGCGATGGCCCGCTGGAGGCTCGGCGGGTCGTTGATCGAGAGCCCTTGGGATATCGCCTCTGCTTTAAGGAACGCGTCGTACGCCGCGAGGCTCTGCGTCGGCCGTGCCGCGAGCTGCTGCTTGGTACTGTCGCCGAAGGCGACGTTGAGCGCGTTGGCGACCTTGCCCGCGATGTCGGCCTGCACTGCAAACACGTCGGTCAGCGACGCGTCGAACGGCTGCTCCCATTTGGTGGCGGCCCCCCCCGAACTCACGCGCACCAGCTCCGGGCTCACGCGGACCCGGCTCGCGCCGTTGGCTTTCTCCCAGCGGATCTTGCCGATCAGGAGATAATCCACGCCCAGCTCCCGGGCGATCTGCGGGAGCGTCTTCGAGGTATGGCGATACTCGCTGGCGCTCCGGCTGGCCGTGACCTCCAACCCCGGCAGGCTCGCGAGCTTGCCGCGAACTTCGTCGGTCATGCCGTCCGCGAAGTAGGCGGTTGTCGAGTCGCCCAGGTTTTCGAACGGCAGCACCGCCAAGCGCTTGGTGCCGGATTCCTCTTCGACCGGCCCGTGGGAGCGCCGCCACGCGAACAGCACGCCGAGGCCGATCACGAACCCAAGCGCCAGCAACAGGACGCCGACTGGCACGCGACGTGGAGGCTTGGGACCGCCTGCGGGCTCCGCGGGTGGCGGAGGCGTCGCGACGGTGGGCGCAGGTGTGCTCGCGGCGCGCGCCGGCGAGCCGCCACTCACCAGCGTCGGCGTCGCCGTCGGGGTCGTCACCGTTTCCAGCGCCTCGGCAAACGCCGCTGCGGTGGGGAAGCGGTCACCGGCGACCTGCGCCAGCGCCCGCTGGATGGCCTGGTCCATGGACTCCGGCACGTTGGTGCGGATCCGCCGCACGCTCGGCGCGGGCTCGGTCAGGCGGCGCATCAGGATCGCCTGCGCTGTCGCCCCGGTGAATGGCGGCTCGCCGGCCAGCATCTCGTACAGCACGCACCCCAGGCTGTAGATGTCGGAACGCGCATCGATGGTCCGCGCCCCGTTCGCCTGCTCGGGGCTCATGTACTGCGGCGTCCCGACGCTCATCCCGGTTTGGGTCAGCGCCTCGCCGCCGTCTCCCCCGAGCGCCCGCGCGATCCCGAAGTCCGCAACCAGGGTGCTGCCGTCCGCCGTGAGCAGGATGTTCTCCGGCTTGATGTCACGGTGCACGATCTGCCGAGTGTGCGCGTATTGGAGGGCCTGGGCCGCCTCGCGGGCGATCCGGAGCGCGTCCTTGAGCGCCAGCTGGCCTTCGCGCCGGAGCCTGGCGCGCAGCGACTCGCCTTCGACGTAGGGCATCGTGAACCAGAGCTGCCCCGCGGTCTCGCCGGAATCGAGGACGGTCAGGATGTGCGGGTGCTGGAGCCGGGCGGCGAAGCGAATCTCTCGCTGAAAGCGGTCGGGGCCGAGGGAGGCGGCAAGCTCGGGGAGGAGGACCTTGAGCGCGACCGGGCGGTCGTGTTTCAGGTCCTGGGCGAGGAAAACGGTGGCCATGCCGCCGCGTCCGAGCTCATGCTCCAGAACGTAGCTCCCGCTCAACCCGCTTTGGAGCTGCCCGCGAAGGTCGGCCAAGTGCCCCTAGAGCCTGAAGGAGGAGGTGCGGCAGAACATCGCCTCTAGGATACTCCCGACTGCCGGAGGGGGGTAGGCCCGTGGGTCTTCGGGTCAGGCGCCCGGAGTCGGTGACCCCTGCTTTGGGCCGAGGGAGGAGTAGAGCGCGGCGCCGGCAACCACCAGGTTGGCTACGACCACCGGAAGTGCATGGATGAGGACGCCGTAGCCCACCCAGAGGAGCGCGGCAGCGGCCTGGATCCGGCGCAGCGCCGCCGCCTCCTTGCAAAGGTATGAGCCGGCGAAGACGGCGGTGGCGAGCCATCCGATCCAGTCGATCACACGCGCTCCTGGTCAGGCCACGGCCGGCGGCGCCGCCGGCGCCGCGCGGATCGTGAGCGAGTCTGTTCGGATCTTGTCCCACTCCTGGAGCACGAGGCCGTGGGCCTCGAACAGCGCGCGGATCCGCGTCGAGTCCCACCCCGCGATGTCCTCGAGAATCGGCACCAGCACGCCGAGCGCACTGTCGCCCAGGATCGTGCGCTTCGCGATCGGCGTGAGGTAGCGGTTCTCCGACACCGCGACCGTGAATCCCCCCAACCGATTCACGTGCAGCATGACGTGGACATCCGAGCTGCCGTCTCCGACGTACACCACCCGATCGGGTCCCACCGCCAGCGTCGCGCGCAGCTCGTCCAGTACGGCAACCTTGCCGTAGCCCGCAGCGACCCGCACGATCGACTCGATCTCCCCTGATCTCGGATCGTAGCGGAACCGGGTGCCATGGATGCGATCCTCCGGCACGACGCCCGCCAGCGCCGAGCGGATGACTTCCTCGGGAGCGGCCGAAACCACGTAGAAGGTGAAACGGTGGCCGTCGAGATCCTCGAGGAGGCGCGACAGCAGCGGGATGCCTTGCTTGAGCCGGATCCGCTTGCCGGCTTCGACCAGGTCCTCCCGCCGCACCCGGCGATACTCCGGGTCGTGGAGCAGCAGGTACGCCAGCTCCGCGCCCTGCTGCACCAGGTGGATGTCGGCGAGCCCCGCGGCCTTCTCGGGAAATCCCCGGATGCCCAGCAGTTCGCTGAGGACGATGCCCGAGTCGTTGAAGCTCAGCGTCTGATCGAAGTCGCTGGCCAGCAGGTAGTGCTTCATGCATCCCTTCCCAAAACCCTTCGCACTCCGACGCTTCGCACTCCGAAACAGCCGACGCCCCCGCCGGGTACAGCTCCGGACGGGGGCGCCGGCACTCGATCATGCGCGGACCTTAGGAGGCCGGGATGCGCCTGTCAACCCGGTTGCATTCCTGTCGCCGATCTCCTACACAAACGTGACCGCCGCAGAGCTAGCGCGGCCACAGCCAGCCGAACGCACCCGCCGTTACGAGGCCGTAGATCAGCCCGTCGAAGATGTCCGTGAACGTGATCGACCACGGCTTCCCCATCCAGATGGACGGGGGAATCGCGCCGCCGGCGTATCCGAGAAACGCCACCGTGCCCACGACCCGGAACACGTGGAGATAGTCGGCACCCGGCTGGATGGTGCGGGACGCGATGTAAGCGGCGAAGTACGCGATCACGAGGGAGAACACGAACCACTGGACCAGGCTGGGCCCCATGGCATAGGGGCCCGGCTTCCTGATGGTGAGGGTCCCGACGGGCCCCTCCGCGAACTTCTGCTGCATCTCGGGCGTCTTGAGCTCGCTGTAGTCCGCCATGTACGGGATGACATACATCCGTGGCTCAGGGTTTCCGCTCCGGATGGCCGCGCGCACGGCGTCTTCATTGGCGAGCTTGATGTAGCCCCGCGAGTGATACTTGAGGACCATGTGCAGGATGCTGCTGACGATGAACACGAGGACCGCTGAGACGAGAATCGGCAGCCAGAGTGCGCCGAGGGTCACCATTACGCCCTCCAGGGAAGATGACGGCGATGGGACAGGGTGTCGAAGATGATACCGCGCGATTCGCCTTCTGGCGAGCGGGTCAGCCAGTCACGAGCATGGCCAGACCGACCCCGATCAGGGCGACAGCCCAAACGAGATCGAGATTCACCCAGGCACGTCGGAGCAGCTCGAGCCCAAGCGTTTGGTAGATCGCCAGCGCCACGATGCCCATCACCAGGAGCATCGCTCCCGTGTGCACTGCCAGCACCAGGAGCCCGCCCGCGGCGTGGACATGGACGGGCGATGCGGGAAGACCGAGGAACACGGGTGCGAGCATGAGCCCGGCGCCGTGCGCCGAGGCCATCAGGAAGGACCAGAGGACCAGATCACGAAATCCCACCCGCATCCCCACCCACCGGGCATGCGCGTACGGCCGGACCAGCCGAAACACCCCGAAACCGATCAGCACCGCGGCGGCCGCGAGGCGCAGGCTCCGCGGCGAGACCGCGACGCCCGCGCCCGCCAGCAGCACGCCGACGAGCGCCACCGACACCGCGTGTCCGATCGCAATGGGAACCAGCGCCGCGAGCACCGCCGAGCGGCGGTGCTCCTGGAGCCCGAGCGCCAGGGCGAACAGCCAGCCCATGGCGGGGTTCAGTCCGTGAAATGCTCCGAGTGCCGCGGCCGTCCAGACGCCGGCAGGACTCACGCAAAGCAGTAGGAGTCGGACGACGCGTCGCCGCCCTGGAGCCGCACCTGGTGCGGCCGCTCACCCTCGAACTCGAGGAAGAACTTGGGATCCGGAGTGATCCCGCCGTTGGCGCCGACGTCGAGCTTCGCCATCCAGCCGCGGATGCCCTCGGGATAGAACTGCGCGTCCCAGGGGCTGTAGAGCGAGTTGGTGAAGTAGACCCGCCGTCCATCGCGGCTCACCTCGACCATCTGCGGTCCGCCGTTGAGTGGGCCGGAGCGCGGATGGGGGGCGTGCCGCACGATGCCGCCGAGGTGGACGCTGCCCGTCTGCTTCGGACGGAAGGGGTCCGACACGTCGTACTGCCGCATCTCGCCCGTACCCCAACACGACACATAGAGGAAGCGATCGTCCACCGAGAGATCGATGTCGCTCACGAGCGGCGGGACCGCCTTGAACGGCTGCAGCGCAGGCGGCAGAAGGCTCGGATCGGCGGGTTCGGGGGGAATCTCGATCACCTTCTCGATCGCCCACTTGCCGCCCTGCTTGTGCCACAGCCAGATCGAGGCGGAGAGGTCCTTGACGCTGATCACCACGCCGACGAACCCGTAGGACTTCGTCGGATCATGAGCGGGCCGGAGCTCCAGCGTGATTTGGTCGTCCTCGCCGACCGGCAGCGCCTGAAGATGCTTCCCTCGCCGCAGGTCCCAGATATGCACGTGGCGGCCGTACTTCTTGCCGAGGAGCAACTCGGGGACGACACCATTCTCGACCATGTCCGGCGTCCCCCACTCGCTGGTCACCATCGTGTCCTGCGTCAGGTGCCACCAGGCGTCGTAGGCGAAGTACTGCGGGCCGCGGTCTTTCTCCCACGGTCCGAGCACCTCGAACGTGTTGTGATCCATCACGAAGACACCGCCCGGCCCCTTGCCCTCGGGTGAACCGAGCGCGCTCACGTAAATGCCCTCGGGGCCGCAGTGCACCGTGTGCGGCCGGGTGTAGCCGCCCTTGCTCGCCACCTCGGCTGACTCGATCACCTTCACGAGCTTGGGCTTCCGCGGATCCGGCCTGGTGTCCAGGATGTAAATCCGGGACGATCGAAGCCCCGGCACCACGAGGAACCGACGCTCCACGTGCGGGTGCGGATTGGAGGGGCAAAGCGCCGAGCTGCAGGCGTTCCACCCGAAGTGGTGCAGCTCGTCCCCCTTGTTCGGCATGTCCACGCGTCCGACGGCCTTCCCGTAGCTCGTCGACTGCGGATCGACGTCGACGATGACCAGCGCGTCCGATCGGACGTCGCCCGGACTGATCGTCACGACGTAGGCCAGCTTTTCCGCCGGCCCGCCGGCCGCCAGCCGCGGCGAGGGGTAGAAAGTCGGATCAGGCAGCATGGTGGGATAGCTCATAACCAAGTGCTCCCGGGCCCGGAGGCCCTACTTGCGCGTAGCGAGAAAGGTGACGATCGCCTGAATTTCATCCGGCGTAAGCGTGCTGGCGAACGCCGGCATGTTGGGCCCGCCGTTCGTGATCCGTCCCACCATCTCCAGCGAAGACATCCGCGACGCCGCGAGCGTGAGGTCCGGTCCCCGCGCGCCACCGTACCCGCTGATTGCGTGGCAGAACTCGCAGCCCTTGGCGTAGAACAGGCGGGCGCCCTCGACCACCGCCGGATTCGTGGTGTCTCGTACGACGGCGGCTGCCAGCGGTTTCGCCGCGAAATCCGGTGACCACGGCGCCCGTTGCCCGGCCGCCCAGAACGTGCCGATCGTGCTGACGATCAGGAGCACGGCGATCGCAGCCCATGGCCGCCGCCGGACGCTCCGCTCCCCCGTGTTGAAGAACGGGATAAAGAGCAGGATCGCACCGAAGATGAGCGGGCCGAGGATGATCACGACGTTCTCGAGGTGGGTCGGTGTCATGGCCAGCACCGCGAAGTACCAGAGGAAGTACCAGTCGGGGCGCGGGTCCGCCTGGAGGATGCTCGGGTCCGGTTGCTTGCCCAGCTCCGGCGGCCCGATGGCGAGAGCCAGTACCGCCACGAGCGCTACCACCGCGGCGCCGAACACCACGTCGCGCCAGGCGGCGTCCGGCCAGAACGGCACGCCCTCGCGCTTGAGGAGCGCGTTGTAATTCGCCCGGTAGGTGGCCTTGTCCACCGGCTCGCCCACCTTCGGCCGCTCGGAGATGCCGTGGCGCAGCACCAGCGCGAGATGGAGGCCGACGAGCAGGAAGACGAGGGCTGGAATGAAGAACACGTGGAACGCGAAGAACCGACTCAGTGTGGCGCCCCCCACGGTGTCGCCGGCCAGCAGAAACCGCGCAACGTCCGGTCCGACCAAGGGCATTCGCCCCGCCTGCGCGGCGGCCACGATCACCGACCATACGGCGTTCTGGTCCCACCGGAGCAGCTGGCCTGTGAACGCCAGCGCCAACGTGAGCAGCAGGAGCAACGCCCCGCTGAGCCAGTTGAGCTCCCGCGGGAACTTGAACGCGCCCATCAGATAGACCCGCGCGACGTGAACGCCGATCAGGACGACCATCGCGGACGCACCGAAATAGTGCAGGCCGCGCAGGAACCGCCCCATCAAGGCCTGCTCGGTGATGAACCGGAGGCTGGCGTAGGCGTCCCCCGCGGAGGGCACGTAGGCCGTGGCCAGCGCGATGCCGGTCACCACCTGGAGCATGAAGGCGAGGAAGGTGGCGCTGCCGAAGACGTACCACCATCCGGTGCGTGGGGGGACCGGATGCTCGAGGACGTGTCGGAACCAGGAGAGCAGGCCGGTGCGATCGTCGAAGGCGGCGAGAAGTCGCTTCATCGCCGGAATCAGCCGAGCGGGATGGGGCTCGTGAGGATCTCGACCTGTCCGCCGTGCACTCGGACGGGGTATCGGCCCAGGGGCTTAGGTGGAGGGCCGCCGGCAACGCTGCCATCTGCGTTGTAGACGCCGCCGTGGCACGGGCAGAGGAAGAGCTTGGGGTCGGCGAACCACTGCACCGGACAGCCTAAGTGCGTGCAGTTCACCGCAAACGCGGTGAAGCTGGCCTCGTCGTCGCGCCGGAGCCAGGCCGCCGTTCGGGCGCTTACGCCCGACCAGGGCAGAGCCGCCGCGTCCTCGAAGATGACGCTGACGGTCTCGCCGACCTTGAAGCCGTCTACCGAGCCCACCTGCCGCCACTGGCGGGGTGGCTTCCGGGTGAGTGGCGAAAGCAGAAAGCCCACGACCGGCACACCGACAACGGCCGCCGCTGCGGCCGCGAGCGTGATGGAGATCCGGGACAGAAAACGCCGCCGCTTGATGACGTCCATGCGGCAACTTACGGCGGGAAGGGGAACGGCGGAAGCGCGGCTTGGAACCCCGATCAGCGTTCGGTCCGCAGCGTCGGCTCGGCGCCCGGCGTCCATTCGACGAGCAGCGTAACGCCGGCTACGACCTCCACGGCTTCACTCGCCGGCGCCTACAGTAGCGCGCCGCCCTGCATGCGGAGAAACCGCTCGGCAGCCTCCGCGAGGTGCCGGAGCCGAATGTCGGGAAGCGCGTTGTACCGGTGACGCAGATATCCGAGCGTCTCCGCGAGCCAGGCCCGTTGGCGGATGGGCTCGGCATCCGAGATCCGGCTCTTGAGCATGTGGCTGAACAGCTCGTCGCGGGCTTCTTCGTACAGTCGCGAGGC
>CAZFKN010000044.1:0-2549 GCA_964519805.1 uncultured Gemmatimonadaceae bacterium | reverse complement strand
ATTCCGTCATTCAATCCTGTAGGATGCCGGTTCGCGGGCTGCTGGCCGCGCTCGTGCTGACCACGGCGGTCGGCTGTGGCTTCGGTGCGCCCCGCTTCAGGGACGGGTGGACCCGCGGCCCGTCGCTTCCCGAGCCCATCCAGGAGGTCCAGGCCGCCGTTCTGGGGGGCCGGATCGTCGTCGCCGGCGGTATCCGGGTGGGCAGGACCGTGAGCGCCAGTGTCTACCGGCTCGACCCGGTCTCGGGTCGCTGGGACCGTATCGCCGACCTTCCCGAAGGGCGCCACCACATGCCGCTCTCGGTCCTCAACGATTCGCTCTACGCGATCGGTGGACTGGGGCCGCGCGGCTTCGATCCGGTTTCGACGGTGTGGGTCTACGACGAGGCGGCAGACCGGTGGCTTTCACGGGCTCCGCTTCCGGAGCCCAGGGGCGCGAGCGCTGCGGTGGCGGCCGGGGGACGCCTCATCGTCATCGGTGGAATGGGACCGGGGAGCCTTCCCGATTCGATCGCGATCTACGACCCCGGCATGGATCGCTGGAAGCACGGCGCGCCCGTGCCCACCCCGGGAGACCATCTCGCTGCCGCCGTCGTGAACGGAAAGGTGTTCGCTATCGGTGGGAGACCGCTGGATCCCAGCCGGAACTTTGACCGGCTCCAGGTATACGATCCGGCGACCGACACGTGGACCGTGCTCCCCCGCATGCCGACTGCCAGGGGCGGCCTGGCCGCGGCTGCGCTGGGCGACCGGATCCACACGTTCGGCGGCGAAACCCGGTGGCGGGCATTAGGCGAGCACGAGGTGTATGACGTGCGCGCCGGCACCTGGAGCCGGGCTCCTGCGCTTCCGACCCGTCGGCACGGCCTGGCAGCGGCCGCGACCGAGGGCCGGATCTTTGTCATCGGCGGGGGACCGCGTGCGGGCTTCGCTCAGACCGACGCGGTCGAAATCTTCACCCCAGCCGCGGAGACCGCGCTCATTGACGTTCCCGCTCGCGCGGTGGCTCCTTAGGCGGGGCTTTTGAGGCCGGCTCCCGCGGCGCCCTGGTAGCCGCTTTGGGCGGCGGTGGCATGGTGGGCGCTCCGCGCGCTCGCGCCTCTTCATATCGCTGGTCCAGCTCCTGATGCTCCGCTTCCTGGCGCTGCGACAACGCGGCGGGCGATTCGCCGGCGGGGGGCTTGGCGAACTCATCGCGGTGGCGTGCCTCTGCCCTCGCGCGCTCCGCCTGGTAGGACTGCTCCAGGGGTGTCGAAGGTGACCGGGGTGTCACCGGAACGCGCGGCGTCGCCGCACCCTGGGGTGCGATCGGGCGGGGGGCTGGCCGGGCCGACGTGATGCCCTCAGCCGGCGCCCGCGGGGCGAACACCGTCGTCGCGGGCTTGGGTGTCACCGGAATACTAGGCCGTGCCGGCGTCAGCGGGCGGGCACCTGGCACCACGGTCTCAGCCGAGCGAATCGGCGGCTCCGCAGGGCGGGTGGCCGGGCCGGTGGGCCGCAGCGTGGCCAGCTCACCCCGCGTGAGGGGCCTCCCCCCGTTGGTCTCGATGGCATGTTGCTGAACGGCGAACGGCACCGGCGCAGGCGGCGGCGCATGTGTCGCCACGGCTGGCCGAGAGGCGAGGTTGGTGGGCGGAGTCCGGCGCCCCGCCCCGCCGGCGCCGAAGCTGGCGAACGAGGGCACCGCGGGTGCACCGGCCACCACCCGCGCGGAGGCCAGATCTCGCTGCGGCACGGTCACGAACGCACGGTGCACAGGTTGCGCACCCACGAAGACACGCGAGGGCACAGCGGTGACCGCGCCAGGCCAGGCGCGGTTGCGGTAGTTCACCACGGTCACGTTGTTGACGATCGTGATATTGGTAACGTTGACGACATTGATCCGACGGCGATACGCGAGGTCGGTGGCGTACGTCGGATAGTACGGCTCACCCGGAGCCAGCGGGAACCAGGCCACTCCGCCCTCCGGACCGAACTCAGCTGTCGGCCTCCACGTGGGTCCTCCGATGAACACCACCAGCGCCGGTGCGAAAACGGGCTCCGCAATGAAGCGACCCGGGCACCAGCCCCAGCGACCGCCCACGAAAGCCCAGCGACCGTAGTGGTAGGGCGCAAAGCCCCACGGTGCCTCATCCACCCAGGTCCAACCCCAGCGGGCCACCCATACCCAGTGCCCCTCGCGATACGGCGCCCAACCGACCTCGACCACCCTCGGGTACCAGACGGGGCCGTAGTCGACGTCCGTGTCCCACGTGCCGTAGGCATCGAGATCGATCGCTCCAGGCATGTCCTGCGAGACGTAGCGGAGCGAGGGACTCGCCCTGTCTTCCCGCGCATCCCGGTCCAGCGCCCAGCGGTCGAAGTCACCCGCCGGGCCCACGTTGGTGAGGTCGTACGTGAGCGAGTTGTTGCCGCGGATCGTGGCGACCTGGCGCGCCTCCACCGGGAAGGATGAGCCGGCGGCGGTGACCTGCGCCTGTCCGGACCAGACGGTCACCGTCGTCGTGGCGCCGTCGGGGGACACGTCGACTCGGTACTCGCCCACCCGCG
>CAZFKN010000043.1:22215-26041 GCA_964519805.1 uncultured Gemmatimonadaceae bacterium | reverse complement strand
CCCCTCCCCACAGCCACTCGCCCGCACGATTTCCGGAGGTCGGATGCTCAGTGGTCGGCGGCCGCGCGCACCTCGCGCGCTCCAAGTGGCCGCGCTCACCCTCATCGGCGCCTGCAGCTCGTTCACACCCACGAACGACCACAGCTTCACGCCGCCCGCCGGGTACCGCGTCTGGTTCGCCAAGACCCAGGCGTGCTCCGGCCTCGAGGGCGACTTCGACCGCATCCAGTGGTACGTGGTGGACGGAACGGAGTTCGATTGCCCCGGCGGGAAATGCGTCGGGCGGTGGAACAGCGATCACTCCATCTTCATCTCCCAGGCGTGGACCGCGAACGAGATGGTCGTCCGCCACGAGATGCTACACGACCTCCTCGGCGTGCCGGGTCACCCGGACCCGCCGTTCGGCAATCCCTGCCCGCTCACCTGGGCCACCTGGAAGGGCGCCGACACCACCTCGACCGCAACCCCGCCCCTGGCGGGCAGAGCGGTCGGCACGGGGACGCCGAATATCGATTGACAGGGGCCGGCTCACTTGAGCGAGCGGGCCACCGGCAGGTAGATCGCCGCCACCCGCTCCGCGATCCTCGCCGGGTTCGAGTTGTCCTCGTCCAGATTGGTGAAGACGACGACCGTGAGCCCATCATCCAGATAGCGCTGGATGCTCATGGTGAATCCCTGCCACGCCCCGTCGTGCCAGACCCGCCGGTGCCCGCTGAGCGAATCCACCCGCCAGCCGAACCCATACGGGTAGGTCTTCCCGCTGTTCAGCTTGACCGGCGTCCACATCTGCTCCAGGCTGGCCTGCTTGAGCAACTTCTCCCCATATAGCGCCTCGTCCCACTTCGCCATGTCGAGCACGCTCGAGTAGAGCGCGCCGTCGGCCGTAGTGTTGAGCGAGGGATCCACCCACTCCTGGTTCTTGATCTGTCCCCGGACCAGCCGGTACCCGGCGGCGCGGTTCGGGATGATGTCTGACTCGCTGATGATGCGGGTCGCCGTCATCCCCAGCGGCCGGAACACGTGCCCCTGCAGGAAGTCGCCGTAGAACTGGCCGGCCACCCGGCGAATGAGCGCGCCCAGAATCACGTAACCGGTATTGCTGTAGCTCCACTTGTCGCCGGGCTGGAACTCGAGCGGCAGGGCGGTGAACCTGCGGACCAGCTCCTCTTCCGTATACGCGCGGTGGAAGTCCACCACGCCCTTGCCCATCGTGCGCTCTTCGGCGCCGTAGTCCGGGATGCCCGACGTGTGCGTGAGGAGGTGGCGGACGGTGATCTCCCGCCACGCCATCGGCGCCTCGGGGAACCACCGGATGATACGGTCATCCAGGCTGAGCCGGCCGGATTCCACGAGCATCATGACGGCGGTGGCGGCGAACTGCTTGCCCACCGAGCCGGTCTGAAAGACCGAGCGCGGCGTCACCGGCACGTTCAGCTCGATGCTGGCGAGCCCGTACCCCCTGGCCTTGACGATCTTCCCCCGGTGCATGACGCCGAGGCTCACGCCGGGAATCTTCTGGGCCCTGAGCTCCGCCATCACGGCCGAGTCCGCCCGGGCTGAGAGGCGGTCGGTACCCGGGGACTGGGCGGAAACGGACGAGGGAACGGCCCCCCGGAACAGGAGGGCCGCCAGATACAGCCACGCTGCGGGGCATGGCAGAGCGCCTCGACTCAGCGGCGTCCGCTCATCATCCGCCTGACCCGGCGCCTCACGGCTCGCCGGCATCGGCGCCGCGCTTGCGCAGCTCCCGTTGCACCGCTCGCGCCACCGAGTCGCCGCGCGCCGCGCTCGTCGAGTCGCCCTTCTTGCGCAGCGCGTCCGCCGTGCCCGCGTAGACGATCGCGTAGAGTGACAGGATCGAGCCCGACGGAACGTCCACCCAACCGCGCGGGCGATCGCGGCCGGCGGCCTGCCAGTGGTACTGGTTCCAGAGGAGCTGCTCGGTGCGCGGCAGATCGAGGTAGCCAAGCCCGGTGCTGAGGACGATGCTGTCGTTGGGCGTCACCGGCTTCGGCATCAGCTTGCGCACCATCCCCTGGGCCACGAGATAAGCCGAGAGTCCGAGCGTCTGGTCGGGGTACCCCCCGTCGCTCAGGCTGAAGTAGATCGCGCGCCTCCCCAGGTTCTCCTTGATCAGGAAGATCGTCGCCAGATCCTGGAGCAGCAGGTAGTCCTGCCCGAACGCGATCGACACGCTGTCGATCTGAATCCCGCTCTTCTCCTGCACCCGCATCGCCTCGGGCAGACTGTCCAGCTCGTGGATGCTGAGGGAGAGGACCGGCTCCTTGGGCTTGGGCCAGGTGCCCGTGCGCCAGAGCGGCGCGGCCTGGCTGGCGTCGAAGTCGGGCGTCTCCCGCCGGCGGAGCTGGCGCAGATGCCAGCGCGTGTTCATGAGCGAGAGGTTGGCCAGGGTCACGTCGCGCCGCACGCCTTCGACCTCCTGCGCGTACCAGAGGGGGAAGGTGTCGTTGTCGCCGGCGGTGATCAGGATGCCGTACGGCTCCACCGACTGCAGCAGATCCACCGCAAAGTCGCGCGCGAGCGTCTCGTGCGCTCGACTCGCGGTGAGCCGGTTGCCGAGCAGCGGAATGATGGCCACCACCAGGACCGGCGTCGCCACGGCCCATCGGTGGCGATCGCCCTTGCCGGCCAGCTCCGCCAGCGACTGCATGGCGGCGCCCAGTCCCAGCGCCACGAACACGCCGTAGGCGGAGAACGAGCCCAGGAAGAAGTAGTCCCGCTCGCGCACCTCACGCGCCAGCTCCGGCTTGTCGAGGTATTGGGAGAAGCCGTACTTGAAGTTCATGTAGAAGACGAGGGCGACGGTGAGCGTGCTCAGGAGCAGGATCGCGGCCCAGCCGGCCCGCCGGTCGTTCTTCCACAGGCTGTAAATCCCCACCAGGCCGAGACCGGTGAAGAGCGAGGTGGCGATGGCGCCCCAGCGGCCCCAGTCGCGGGCGAACTGCCAGGTGAAGTACTGCCAGAAGTTGCCCAGCTGCGCGATGAAGTCGGCCTGGCGGTCGAGGACGGACGGCTTGCCGTACTGCACCCGGTTCAGCACGTCGCTCAAGGCCTGGCACTTGAACGCGATGACCTGGAGCACCCCGGCGCACACCGGCTCCCCCTCGTTGATCGCGGGGAACTGGGCCGCCCGGATGGGCAGGTAGATGTAGTTGAGCGACACCCCGACGGCGATGGCCACGACGATCGAGACCAGCACCCAGGGGCGCGTCAGCACCCGCCAGTCGGTGAAGAAGATGTAGACCGCGAGCGCGGGGATCGCGAGCAGGGCCATGAGGTGGTTGGTCGAGCTGAGCGCCATCACGTACGCGATGAGCACCAGCCAGCGGTCGCGGTGCGGGCCCGGCTCGTCGTCGCCCCAGTGCACCACCAGCCACACGCAGAGCGCCATCGACATCAGCGAGACGGTGTACACCTTCTCGTTCACGGTCGACTGGTTCCACACTGTCCACGACGTCGCCCCCACCAGCACCCCCGCGAACGCGGCCGCCCACCGGGCCCAGCGCACCGTCACGATCGGCTGGAGCCAGCGGTCGGCCACCAGGAACCAGCAGCCGGCGGCGATCGCGCTGGTGAGGGCGGCGAACAGGTTGATCCGGACGGCGAACGAGCTGGCCAGCGGCAGCAGCGCGAACGTGTGCGCGAGCGTGGTGAACAGCGGGTTGCCGGGCGGATGCGGGATCCCGAGCACCTTGGCCGCGGCGATGTACTCCGACGTGTCCCAGAACGCCGTCGTGGGCGCGAGCGTGAACAGGTAGATGAGGTATACGACCAGGCCGGTGACGACGGCCCAGAGGTAGGGGGG
>CAZFKN010000043.1:0-22115 GCA_964519805.1 uncultured Gemmatimonadaceae bacterium | reverse complement strand
CGACGGCCCAGAGGTAGGGGGGCTTCTGCTTCGGTGCCGAGCTGGGTGCGGTCATGGACCCTGAACGGTGAACGGTCAACGGTAAACGGGGGTGGCCGGGTGGGGCCGGTTCACCGTTCACCGTTTACCGTTCACCCAGTTAGTGTCGGAACTGTCGCTTTCCCGTAAACACCATCGCGATCCCCCGCTGATCCGCGGCCTCGATCACCTCGGGGTCCCGCACCGAGCCGCCCGGCTGGATGATCGCGGTGATGCCCGCCGCCGCCGCTTCCTCGACACCGTCGGCGAAGGGGAAGTACGCGTCGGACGCGAGCACCGCGCCTCGCGGGTCGTGGCCCTGCTGCCTCGCCTTGTGCACCGCCAGGAACGACGCGTCCACCCGGCTCATCTGTCCGGCGCCGATGCCGATCGCCATCTCGCCCCGGGCCAGCAGGATCGCGTTGGACTTGACCGCGGCCACCGCGGCCCACGCGAAGTGGAGGTCGACCCACTCGGCCTCCGTGGGGCGGCGCTGGCTCGGGACGGTCCAGGCCTGGTCCGCCGGATCGAAGACGAAGCGGTCCTGCACCAGAAACCCGCCCCGCACGCGCTTGAAGTCGAGGCCCGCGCTGCGCGAGACCGGCAGCTCCACTACCCGCAGGTTCTTCTTCCCGGCGAACACCGCGTGCGCCTGCTCGTGGTACGATGGCGCGACGACGACCTCGACGAACAGATCGCTCATCGCCCGGGCAGTCGCCTCGTCCACCACCGTGTTGAAGGCGACGACCGAGCCGAACGCGGAGACCGGGTCGGTGGCTCGCGCCCTTCGGAATGCCTCGGCGGCACTCCCGGCCACCGCGATCCCGCAGGGCGTGGTGTGCTTGATGACGCAGCACGCGGGACGGGTGGGCCAGCTGGCCACGGCCGTCGCGCCGGCGTCGATGTCGAGCAGGTTGTTGAACGACAGCTCCTTCCCCTGGCGCTGGCGGAGGTCCCGCATGCCGCGCGCCTCGTCGGTGACGTAGAGCGCCGCGCGCTGGTCCGGGTTTTCGCCGTAGCGGAGGGCCTGCAGCCGCTCGAGTGCCAGACCCATGCGCCGCGGGAGCCCTTCCTCCTTGGGCGTGAGGTAGCGCGCGATCGCCGAATCGTAGTCCGACGTGTGGGCGAAGACCTTGGCGGCCAGCTCCCGCCGCACCTCATCTGACACGCCGCCCTCCCGCAGCATCTCGATCACCGGGGCGTAGTCGAGCGGGTCCACCACCGGGATGACGAAGCGGTGGTTCTTGGCGGCCGAGCGGAGCATGGAGGGCCCGCCGACGTCGATGTTCTCGATCGCGTCCTCGAACGGCACGTCCGGCCGGGCGATCGTCATCTGGAAGGGATAGAGGTTCACGGCGACGAGATCGATCGGGATGATCCCGTGCGCCGAGAGCGCGGCGAGGTGGCCCGGGTGGTCCCTTCGGGCGAGGAGCCCGGCGTGGATCAGCGGGTGGAGGGTCTTCACCCGTCCGTCGAGCAGCTCGGGGAAGCCGGTGACCTCGTCCACCGGGAGCACCGGCACATCCGCGTGTCGCAGCGCGGTCGCGGTGCCGCCGGTGGAGATGATCTCCCAGCCCAGGTCCACGAGCGCCTGGGCGAAGGGGATGATGCCGCGCTTGTCGCTGACGGAGATCAGTGCGCGGGGCATGCCGTGCGATTCACGAGGGAAGCTCCACGGGGTTGGAGATCGAGACGGGCCGGCCGGCGGCGGCCGCGGCCAGCACGACGGCTGGCAGCAGGCGGTGCTCGACCTCGAGCACGCGGGCCGCGAGCGTGTCGGCCGTGTCATCGGGCAGCACGGGCACCCGTTCCTGCGCGAGGATGGCGCCCTGGTCGTACACCTCGTCCACCAGGTGGACGGTGGCGCCGCTGGTCCGCTGACCCGACGCAATTACAGCCTCATGCACCCGATGCCCGTACATGCCGGGCCCGCCGAAGCCGGGCAGCAGGGCGGGGTGGATGTTGATCATCCGGCCGCGAAAGCGCTCCACCACGGCGGGCGGTACCAGCTTGAGGTAGCCCGCGAGGACGATCAGGTCGATCCGGCGGGCAGCGAGCGCGTCGAGCCACTCATGGCCGTCGGCCGGGTCGGTGAGCGTCAGCGTCGGAATGCCATGCTGCCGGGCCAGATCGAGCCCCCCCGCCGCCGCCCGGTTGCTCAGCACCAGCGCCACCTCCGCCGGCGCCCCGGCCGGAAGCGCGGCGAGGAGCGCCGCGAGGTTGCTGCCGCGGCCCGAGATCGCGACCGCAAGGCGCATGGGCATGGCCGGGGGAACCTAATGGGCAGCCGGGCGGATGGGCAGAGAGCCTAGCGCTCCACCGCTCGGCGCAGCGCCGCGCCCACGTCGGCGTACGCGGCGAGCGGCAATGTGCGCGGATCGAGCAGCACCCGGCCGTCGCTCACCCGCGTCACCACCGCCGGCTCGCCTAGCCGGAGCCGGAGCGCGAGCCCGTCGGCGCCCAGGGCGCCGGGGTCGAGGGCGACGAGCGTGGTGGGGAGCACGGCGCCGGGGAACGATCCGCCCCCCACCGCCGATGCGCCGTCCCGCAGCTCCGGCCGAAGCTCGGCCGGACACTCGCTCAAGAGCAGCGCGGCTCGCGCCGCGAGGTCATCGGGTCCCGCCGTCAGCATGGCGAGCACCGGGATCTCGGCCACGGCGACGGCCGGGTCGCGGTACAGCGCGAGCGTCGCCTCGAGCGCCGCGAGGGTCATCTTGTCGGCCCGGAGCGCGCGCGCGAGCGGATTCGAACGGCACCGGCTCAGCGGGTCGCGCCGGCCGGTGAGACACCCGGCCTGTGGCCCGCCGAGGAGCTTGTCGCCGCTGAAGATCACGAGGTCCGCCCCCGCGGTGACCGCCTCGGGCACACGGGGCTCGCCGGTCAGCCCCCAGGGCGCCAGGTCGAGCAGGAGCCCGCTGCCCACGTCGTAGAGCCACGGGACGCCGGCTTCCCGCGCCAGCGTTGCGATGTCGGCCGGCGCGGGTGTCGCCACGAAACCGCGCTGCTCGAAGTTGGACCGATGCACCGTGAGGATGGCTCCGGTCTCGGGCGACAGGGCCTTCCGGTAGTCGTCGAGGTGCGTGCGGTTGGTCGTGCCGACCTCGCGCAGCCTGGCACCGCTCTTCTCCAGGATGTCCGGGATCCGGAACGACCCGCCGATCTCGATCAGCTCGCCCCGCGAGATCAGAACGTCGCGCCCGGTGGCCAGCGCGTTGAGCGCGAGCACCAGCGCCCCCGCCGCGTTGTTTACCGCCAGCCCGTCCTCCGCGCCGCTCAGCTCGGCCAGCAATGCCCGGCAATGGTCCGAGCGGCTCCCGCGCACGCCCGCGTGCAGGTCGAACTCGAGCGTGCTGTAGCCGCCGCCCGCGGCGGAGAGCGCCTCGAGGGCGGCGTGCGCCAGCGGCGCGCGGCCCAGGTTGGTGTGAAGGACGACGCCGGTGGCGTTGAGCACCGGGCGCAGCGAGCGGCCGGTCCGGAGCCGGAGCCGCTCGCGTACCTCTTCGGTCCAGTCGTCCGGCGGGCCGGCGCGCCGGCGCCGGGCGGCGTCCAGCGCGTCGCGCACGGCGGAGACCACCGCGCTCCGCGGAGCGGCATCGAGCAGCGCGGCGATCCCCGGCTCGCGGAGCAGGTGATCGACCGAGGGCAGCTCACGGCGGCGGTCGGTCACCGGCGTTGCCTTCCTTTGTGACGGAGCGAGTCGGCCTTGATGACCCTCCGGATCGAGTCGGCGCGGGCCGAGTCGGCGGCGCTGGGCGGACCCGGTGCAGCCTTCGGTTCCGGGATGGCCAGCACGCCGCGCGAGTCGCCCGTTATTCCGCTCACGGTGCGGATGCCCGTGAGCTGAATCAGAAACCGGTCGCCGGGGTGCCACGGCTCCCCGACCTTGAGCACCAAACGGTCGCTCAGCTGGGGCCGGTGCATGCCGCGCCCCGCGGCGGTGGTGTCGCGGAACGCAAGCCGCACGACTGGCACGGCAACCGAGTCCGGGAGCTTCCGCACCGAGACGGCGGAGGTATCCAGTCTCTGGAACGGATCGAGCGAGGTGGCGAACGAGAGCGAGGCGGTCACCGAATCCTGCGACGTGGCCTCCACCAGTCGCGGCGGCAGCGTGTCGTGCACGAAAGCGTACAGCTCCGGCACCTCGGTCGTCGCCGACTCCGGCCGGATGCGCACGCTGTCGAACGATTCCTTCGGGTCCCGGCGGAAGTTGTGGTTGGCGTCCACGACGCCGAAGACCAGGTACTCGCCGTGGGGCAGGGGGCCAAAGGCGAAGCGACCGGTCGAGTCAGTCAGCGCGCGATAGGGCAGGCTGTCGGGCTCGAGCACGGCCTCGACCAGCGCCAGAACGGCGGGGGTACCAGCCTTCCAGTCGAACACCCGTCCCCGGATCGAGTCGCGCGGCACCGGGGCGCCGGTCGTGAAGGTCACGACGGCGTCGATCTTGGACTTGTTCTGCCGCACGTCGGCGACGCCCGGCAGCAGCTCGACCCGGTAGACCCGGTTGGGCTTCCACCCCTCCGCGGGCCGCACCGTGATGCGGCGGCGGTGCCAGCCGACGTCGGGCGTCTTATCGGTGGGCGAGAAAATGATGAGCCTCTCCAGATCACCGGTGCCGAGCCCCAAGTTGGGGCTGCTGCCCTCGGAGACGACCTCGTTGAAGCGGAACTCGACATTGCCCCGGAAATCCGACTGCACGGTCATCGAGTCGGGATAGGTCGAGACGAGCGTGGGCGGCGTCTTGTCGATCGGTCCGCCCGGGGGCGGCTGGATGTTGGCGCACGCAATCCCCAATACCAGTACAGAGATGCAAGCGGCCGATGGAGCGAACCCTGCATCGCGCGGGTCAGGCATTCCCGCAGCCCAGAAGCGCCCGCTTCCGCGCCAGCACTTCGTGCTGCTCCCGCCAGCTGGCGAGCTTCTCCCGCTCCCGGTCGACGACCGCCGCCGGCGCCTTCGCGGTGAACTGCTGGTTGCCGAGCTTCTTCTCCTGCCCGGTGACGAGCTGGAGCAGCCGCTCGATTTCGGTGCCGAGCCGGGCGCACTCGCGCTCGACGTCGATCGCGTCGCCGAGCGGGACGAACACGGCGGTGCCGTCGGTAAGCACGGCGTGGCCGCCGACGCGCTCGCCGCTCTCGCCGAATTGGAGGTCCGACGCCTTGGCCAGACGGGCGATGGTGCCCAGCTCCTCGGCGAAGGTCGCCCGCGCATCGGGGCCCACGTTGCCGAGCGTCACCCGCACGCTTTGCCCGGGGGCCACGCCGTACTCCGCCCGGATCTGCCGCACCGCGCTCACCAGCTCCTGCACCAGGCCGAACCGCTTCTCCGCCGTGCTGTCCGTGGCGCGCCGGTCGCTCGCCGGCCAGGGATTGATGCTGATCGAAGCCTCAGGGCGCCGCCCCGGGAACCGTTTCCACAGGGCCTCGGTGATGAACGGCATGACCGGGTGCAGCAGCCGCAGGCCCACGTCGAACGTCTGGGCCGCCACCGCGCGGGCCACGTCGCCGCCGGGTTGGTCGCCGTAAAGCCTGGGCTTGATCTGCTCGATGTACCAGTCCGCGAGGTCGCTCCAGACGAACCGGTACGCCGACGCGGCGGCCTCGTTCAGGCGGAACCGTTCCAGCGCTTCGGTCACCTCGACCACCGCCGCCTCGCAGCGGGCCAGAATCCAGCGATCCGCGAGCGACAGCTCGTCTCGCCGCACGACGTTCCGGCCGGAGCCGGCGAGCGGGCGCGTGGGGCCGTCGAGGTTCGACAGGATGAACCGCCCGGCATTCCACAGCTTGTTGGCGAAGTTGCGCCCCGGCGCGAACGACGTGGCAATGTCGTTGGGATCGAGGATTGCGTCCGTGCCCACGGCGCTGCCGGCCACGATCGTGTAGCGGAGCGCGTCGGCGCCGTACTGCTCGACCACGTCGAGCGGGTCGATCCCGTTGCCGAGCGACTTGGACATCTTGCGATGCAGGGTGTCGCGGACCGTGCCGTGGAGGTACACGGTCTCGAACGGGGTGTCGCCCATGAACTCGCAGCCCGACATGACCATGCGCGCCACCCAGAAGAACAGGATCTCGGGCGCGGTAACGAGGGTGTTGCCGGGGTAGAAGCGGGCGAGATCGGCGGTCTTGTCGGGCCAGCCGAGACTGGAGAACGGCACGAGCCAGGAGGAGAACCAGGTGTCGAGCACGTCCTCGTCCTGTCGCACGGGTCCGCCGCAATCGGGGCAGCGGGTCACGTCGGTCCGGCTGGCCACCATCCGGGCGCAGTGCTCGCGCTCGCAGTACCACACCGGAATCCGGTGGCCCCACCAGAGCTGCCGGGAGATACACCAGTCGCGGATGTTCTCCATCCACTGCGCATATTCCTCGCCCCGCCGCTCGGGCACGAACCGGAGCCGGCCCTCCCGATAGGCCGCGAGCGCGGGACGGGCGAGTGGCGCCATCTTCACGAACCACTGCTCGGAGAGCCGAGGCTCGACGACCGTGTCGCAGCGGTAGCAGTGGCCGACCGCATGGCGGTGCGGCTCCACCTTCTCGAGCAGACCGGCGGCCTCGAACTCCTCCACCACGCGCTTCCGGGCCTCGTAGCGGTCCAGTCCCTGGAACCGCTCGGGTGTGGCGAGGCTCATGCGTGCCTCGGGCGTCATCACGTCGATGCTCGGCAGGCCGTGGCGCTTGCCGATGTCGAAGTCGGTCGGGTCGTGCGCCGGCGTCACTTTCACGGCCCCGGTGCCGAACGCCGGGTCCACCGCCTCGTCGGCCACTACCGGGATCAGCCGATCCACCACCGGCAATCTCAGCTCCCGGCCGATCAACGACTGGTACCGCGGGTCGTCGGGGTGCACGGCCACCGCGGTGTCGCCCAGCATCGTTTCGGGGCGGGTCGTGGCGATGGTGACGTGGCCGGAGCCATCGGCGAGCGGGTAGCGGAAACGCCAGAGCTGGCCGTCGGTCTCTTCCTTCTCCGCCTCTTCATTGGAGAGCGCGGTGAGGCACCGCGGGCACCAGTTGATGATGTAGTGCCCGCGGTAGATCAGTTTCTTTTCGTAGAGCCGAACGAAGACTTCGCGCACCGCGCGCGACAGATCGTCGTCGAGCGTGAAGTAGGTGCGCGACCAGTCGGCGGAGCAGCCGATGGCCTTGAGCTGGTCGAGGATGGTGGCGCCGGTTTCGCGCACGTGCGCCCACACCCGCTCGACGAACGCCTCTCGGCCGATGTCGAAGCGGGTGACCCCCTCCTTGGCGAGGAGCCGCTCCACCACGTTCTGAGTGGCGATGCCGGCGTGATCGGTGCCGGGGAGCCAGAGCACGGCTCGCCCGCGCATGCGCTCGAACCGGACCAGCACGTCCTGGTGGGTGTCGTTCATCCCGTGGCCCATGTGCAGCACGGCCGTCACATTGGGCGGGGGCATCATGATGACGTAGGGGGTACCGCGGGCGGCGGGCGCGAACAGGTCCCGCTCCATCCACCATCGATAGAGGTCGGACTCGATCGCCGCCGGATTGTACTGCGGGGCCAGCGGCTCGCTCATGCGCTCTGGTCGGCGACGTTCCTGGGGTCGAGATCGTCCTCGCCGCGGACGAGGATGCTGTTGATCACCCGGTCGATGCCGACGACCGCGCGGGCGGCGCTGCCCGCGCGGGTGCGGAGGGCGCGGGAGGAGACCCACCCGTGCAGCTCGACCACGCCGGCGGCCACGGCCGACGCCTGAAGGTTCAGGTCGCGAAGGGACGGATCGGCGGTCAGGGCCGCCGCGGCGGCCCGGGCGCAGGCGGCGGCGGTGAGCAACGGTCGCTGCCGGCGCGTGACCAGCCGCCTGACCCGGGGACGGCTCACGCCCCCGACCCACTCGCTCAATGCGAAGCCGGTCACCAGGCCGGTGAGCACACCCAGCCCGGCCCACCCGGCGATTTCGAACCCGTTCAGCCGCTTGCCCTGGCTCACGCGATAACCTCGTTCAAAATCGGGACATGAAAGATTAAGTTAACACGCTCCGACACTCCGGTACACCATCCAGCAGGCAGAGGCGGAACGCGAGCGATGACCGATGAACGGGACGTGGTGACGCTGCGCACCCTGGGCCGGTGGCTCGTGGTCGCCCTGCTCGTGCTCGTCGGCGTCGGCCTGTACTTCGTTCTCGGCCGGGACGCGACGCCGGTGGTGCCGTCGGTGACGGTGGAGATCGGCCAGTGAGCCTGATCCGCCTGACCCTGCCCGACGGCTCGGTGCGTGAGGTGCCGTCGGGGACCACGGGGCGCGAGCTGGCGGAGAGCATCGGCCCGGGGCTCGCCAAGGCCGCGCTCGCCATCCGGATCGACGGGCAGATCCGCGATCTCTCGCGCCCCATCGACGCGGACGCCGAGGTCTCGATCCTCACCGACCGCGACCCCGACGCGCTCGAGGTTCTGCGCCACTCCTCGGCCCACATCCTGGCGACCGCGGTGCGGGAGATTTTCCCCGGCGCCGGCATCGGCTTCGGTCCTCCCATCGAAGACGGCTTCTACTACGACTTCGACGTCCCCCGGCCCTTCACGCCCGAGGACCTCGAGCAGATCGAGAAGCAGATGGGCGAGGTCGCCACGCGCGACTATCCCTTCGTGCGCGAGGTCGTGGACCGCGAGGAGGCGAATCGGCGCTTTGCCGACGATCCGCTCAAGCTGGAGCGGATCTCCGAGCTCGGACCCGACGAGACGATCACGGTCTATACCGACGGGCCGTTCCAGGATCTCTGTCGCGGGCCGCATGTGCCCAGCACCGGCCGGCTCAAGCACTTCAAGCTGCTGCACGCCGCCGGCGCGTACTGGCGAGGCGACGAGAAGCGGCAGATGCTCCAGCGGATCTACGGCACGGCGTGGTTCAAGAAGGAAGCTCTCGACGCCTACCTCCACCGGCTGGAGGAGGCGCGCAAGCGCGACCATCGGGTGCTCGGGAAGCAGCTCGATCTCTTCTCCATCTCCGAGATCGTGGGGCCGGGCCTCGTGCTCTGGCACCCCAAGGGAGCCATGATCAAGTGGCTGCTTTCCCGCGCGGTGGAGGACGACAACGTGGCGAGCGGCTACGACCTGGTCTACACGCCGAACCTGAGCCGCGAAGAGCTGTTCTACATCTCGGGGCACCTGCCGCTCTACGGCGCCAACCAGTACCCGGCCATGGCCGCGGGCGCGGGCGAGAGCGAGGACACGCGCTATCGGGTGAAGCCGATGAACTGCCCGATGCATTGCCTCATCTATCGGAGTCAGCAGCGCAGCTACCGCGACCTGCCGATCCGGCTCTCGGAAGTCGCCAACGTGTACCGGAACGAGAAGTCGGGGACACTGCACGGCCTGCTCCGCGTGCGCGGCCTCTCGATGGACGACGCCCACATCTTCTGCACGACGGAGCAGGTGGAAGACGAAATCTTCCTCTGCCTCGACCAGGTCGACCGGCTGGTCCGCCAGACCTTCGGCTTCGAGCTGGACTTCGAGATCTCGACCCGCCCGCCCGAGCGGCTCGGCAGCGACGAGGTGTGGGACCGCGCCGAGGCGACGCTGGCACGCGCGCTGGAACGGAAGGGGATCGCCTACCGGATCGACGCCGGCGGCGGCGCGTTCTACGGCGCGAAGATCGACATCAAGTTCAAGGATGCCATCGGACGGCTGTGGCAGGGGCCGACGATTCAGCTCGACTACAATCTCCCCGAGCGGTTCCAGCTGGAGTACACCGGCGCCGACAACAAGCCGCACCGCCCGGTCATGATCCACCGCGCCATCTACGGGACGTTGGAGCGCTTCACCGGCAACCTGATCGAGCACTTCGCCGGCGCCTTCCCGGTGTGGCTCGCGCCGGAGCAGGTGCGGGTGATCCCGATCTCCGACGCCCAAGCCGAGGCGGCTCGCGCCGTGGCTCGGCGTCTCAAGGCTGCGGGCCTCCGCGTGCACGTGGACGACCGGACCGAGACGCTCAACTATCGGATCCGTGAGGGCGAGATCCTCAAGATTCCCTACATGGCCGTGATCGGTCAGCGCGAAGCCGAGAGCGATGCGCTGGCGATCCGCGTGCGGGGCGCGGGGAAGAAGCAGGACGTGATGCCCGTCGACGCTTTCGTCGCGCAGGTCGGCGCGCAGGTGCAGTCGAGGGCGCTCGCGCCGTAGCCATGGCGGACCTCGAGGCCCCGGTCCGGCTGGCGGTGGTGGGGCTGGGACGCGTGTTCGAGCGATTCCACCTGCCGGCGCTGCTCGACTGCACCGAGGCTCGACTGGTCGCCGCCTGGGACCAGAACCCGGAACGATGCGTCTGGGGACGCGAGCATCTTCCCGGCATCCCCGTCGCCTTCGATTTCTCCGATCTCCTGAGTTATCAGGCCGAGGCGCTGCTCGTGCTCACGCCTCCGGAGACCCACGCGGCGCTCACCTGCGCCGCGCTCGGTGCCGGCCTCCACGTGCTCGTGGAGAAGCCGATGGCGCTCGGGCGGGCGGAAGCCACGCAGATGGCCAACGCCGCGCGGGCGGCGCGCCGCCGGCTTCAGATCGGTTTCACCCGGCGTTTCCGCGAGCCGTATCGCCGGGTGAAGACCCGGCTCCCGTCGCTGGATTCCCAGGCCACAATCGCCTTCGAGCTGTCGTTCCCGCCCGCGGGCTGGGGCGCCGGCAGCGATCCGACGGGCGGCGGCGTGCTGGACGACGTCCTCCCCCACCAGACGGACCTGCTGCGGTTCCTCCTGGGCACGTCGCCGGGACGGGCGCGGGTGACCTCCCACACCGACCTGCGCATCGAGTGCGCGCTGGAGTTTCCCGGCGGTGTGACTGCCCGCTGCGTCGCGGGTCATGGAGCGTACCGCGAGTGGCTCGCCGTGAGCCTCGCCGGAACCTCCTATGCCGCGAGCGGGAGTCTGTTCCGCGAAGGGCGGAACGCCGCGTCGGGGTGGGGCGAGCGGCTGGCGCTCGTCTCGGACACGGCGTCGCTCGCGGTCGCGCGGGTGATGGGCACGCCCAACGTCACGGACCGGAGCTTCGGGCGGCAGCTCCGGGACTTCGTGGCGGCGGTGCGCGGCCGGGCGGCCACGGGGGCGGGTCCGGCGGACGGGCTGGCGGCCATCGCGGTGGGAGAGGCGTGCCGCCGCAGTCTCGCGACCGGCGACTGGGTGCCGGTGACCTAGCCTCGGGCGAGCGGCTCGATGACCTTGCCCGCCAGCGGCACGGTGGTGCAGGCGCCGAGTCGTGCGAGCGCCGTCGGCGCGAGATCGAGGATGTCGGCGCCGTCCTGAAGCCGAGCACCGGCCGCGATGCCCGAACCGCGCGCAATGAGAAATCCGATGGGCCGGTGGTTGCCGCTCCGCCCGTTGGGCACTCGGCCCGGGGTGGCGCGCTCGATCCGGCCGAGGGATGGAGACTCGATCGCGGCATGGGTCGCGGCGGACGTGTCGGCCCAGCGCACGATCAGATCGGGCAGGCGGTCCATCCGCTCGCCCGGCGGGAAGACGGCGCGCGCTCGCGCGGTCTCGACCACCAGCGGCTCCCCGCTGCTCGCGTCGCGGAAGGACCGGAGCCCCCGGTCGATCTCCTCCAGGAGTGATTCGAAATCGGCGGGCCGCACGATGCCCTGCGGCTCGCGGCCGGCCAGATTGATCCGGACATAGCCGCTCAGGTCCGCCCGCAGCGTGAAGGCGCGGGTCGTCGACCAGTCGGTTCCGCCCGTGGCCCAGCGGGTCATGATCCGGTCCTTGAGCGCCGAGGGCACGGCATGGGTGAGGCGGCGTCGGAGCGAGACCGGGATGGCCTCGCCCACGCGACGAAGGAGGCCGGGTTTCCGGCGCTGGGCGGCGGGACCGCGCAGCACCCGCGCGAGCATGTCGTCGAGCAGGTCCACGCGCGCGGTGTTGACCATCATTCCGTGCAGCGCGAACACGAAGACCGATGCGTCGGGTGCCGCGGCGATCAGCTCGCCGACCGCGCGATCCGCCTCCCGATACAGGGCGTGCAGCCCATCGTCGTACCACGACTCCAGCGCGGGCGGGACCGTGCCATCGACACTCGAGCGGTCCCAGAACCGGTGGCCGCCGCGGTGCAGCGCCCCGAACACCACGATGCCGAGACGCCACGGCCGCTCGAGCAGCCAGCGGGCGACCTCGCATGAGCGGCGGGTCAGCTCGAGCAGCTGCTGGTGCAGCTCGCGCAGGCTGGCGAGCGACGCCCGCCCATACTCGTCGGTCTTGATGGGGGAGTCGCCCCAGCGCGCACGGATCCGGGCCAGCAAGTCCGCCGGGTAGGTCTCCGGCGGCACCAGCTTGTCGTGGCTGCCCCAGCCGGTGGACTCCACACCCTGGAACGGCTCGGTGCCCGGCGTCATCGGGACGTCGTGCGCGACGACCGAAGCGTCGCCGCTGAGCCCGCGCCAGAACGGGCGCACCGGCAGCCACTCCGTCGAGGGCGCGCGGAACGCCATCTGCTCGTGTCGCCACTGGAAATCGTGATAGATGCCGTGGTCCGACGGCGGGCGCCCGGTGTAGAACGTCGGCCAGGGTGAGCCGGTGAGCCAGCGGGCCGAGGTGCTGAGCGGCGCCAGCGTGCCTTGGGCCTTGAGCAGTGCCAGCGTCGGCAGACTGCCGTCGGCAATCCACCGCTCGACCAGCTCCAGATCCGCGGCGTCGAGGCCGATCAGGAGGAGACGTTCATGGGGGTTGGGCATGGCGATGGAATAAGCGAGGCCCGGTCGCGGGGTCAAGCCGACGAGCGGGTGGTCGTGCTCGTGCTGAGCCACAACAAGCAAGCTGAGACACTCCGCTGCCTCGACAGCGTGGCTCGGCTGTCCTATCGGCCGCTCGACGTGGTGGTGGTGGACAACGGCTCCTCCGATGGCTCGGCCGACGCCGTCGCGCTCGCGCATCCCGAGGCCCATCTGGTCCGGAGCCCGGTCAATCTCGGCGCTGCCGGCGGCCGCAACCTCGGCATCCGCACGATCGAGGAGCGCTTCGCATACGCCTACATCCTCTTTCTCGATGACGACACCGTGGTGGACGAGCGGCTTGGCGACCATCTGGTGGCGGCGCTGCGCTCCAATCCGGCGGCGGGGCTCGCCACTCCCAAGGCCTATCGTCTGGGGGAGCGAGGCGTGATCGCCTCAGCCGGCGGCATGCACGTCCGTCTCGGCCGCGGCTGGATCGTCGATGTCGGGGCGGGCGAGGCCGATGACGGTCGCTTCGATCAGAGCGGTGGCGTGGACTCGTGCGTCGGGTTCGCGGTGCTGGTCCGGCGGGACGTCCTGCGCGCGATCGGGGGCTTCGACGAGGCGTTCAATCCGTACGGGTGGGAAGAGGTGGACCTTTCGCTCCGGGCGCGAGACGCGGGCTTCTCGATTCGCTATGTCCCTGCGGCCGTGGCCTACCACGCGGGGGGCACCCCGGGACGGGGATATCCCGTCCCGGCGTACGAGCGCGCCAAGAGCGCCAACTACCTGCGACTCATGCGCCGGCACGCCACCCCGCTTCAATGGCTGGGGTTCATGCTGACGGTCCCGGCCCGCGCGAGTATGGTGCTGTTCCGGCAGATCGCGCGGGGCGAGTGGCGGGCGGCCGCGGCGCGAGTCCGCGGCCTCCTCGACGGCCTTCGCTCCCGCTAGGTGGCGGCGCGCGGCGCAGTGGTGTCCGGCGGCGCGGCCTTGAGCGTGTCGACGTCGACCGTCATGACCTTGAGCCGCTCCGCCACGCCGGGAGGCGGCTCCTTCTGGACCCGGCCGCCCAGGTACGTCCCGAAGAACTCCTCCATCGAACGGTAGAGCACCAGACGGTTATCCGGATTCAGGAACCCGTGTCCCTCGTTGGGCGCGATGATGTAACGCACCTTCACCCCGCGATCGCGCAGGGCCACGGCCAGCTGATTCGCTTCCTGCTTGGTGACGCGTGGATCGTTGGCGCCCTGAACGATGAGAAGCGGCGTCGTGATCTGGTCGACGCGCGAGAGCGGCGACCGCTTCCACATCTCTGCGCGGTCGGCCGCCTTGGCCGGATCGCCGACGAACCGGTACCAGCTTCCCTCGAGGAACGGCCGCCAATAGGCGGGGAAGGACTCCACCAGCGTGATGAGTGACGAGGGACCGACGTAGTCGATCGCGCAGCGGAACTCCTGCGGCGTGAACGTTACGCCGACGAGCGTCGCGTAGCCACCGTACGATCCACCGTAGATACAGGTCTTGTGCGGATCGGCGATGCCCTGATCCACCACCCACTTCACCCCGTCGATCAGATCCGCGTGCATCGCGCCCGAGAACTCGTGCACCGCGGCGTTGTAGAAGCGCTTGCCGTAACCGGTCGAGCCCCGATAGTTGACCTGGAGCACGGCGTAGCCGCGGTTGGCCAGGAGCTGGACCTCGGGCTGGTAGCCCCACTCGTCGCGCGCCCACGGTCCTCCGTGTACCAGCAGGACCAGCGGCAGCTTCTTCGCGGCGATGCCCTTCGGGACGGTGAGATAGGCGTGGATCGTGAGTCCATCGCGCGCGCGGAAGGAGATCGGCTTCATGCCCGCCAGCTCCGCGGGCTTGAGCCACGGACGGGGCCGGAAGAGGAACCGCGCTCTGCCGGTCTTTCGGTCGTAGAGATACGTCGCGCCGGGGTCGGTGGGGGAGTTGAAGCTCACCACCCAGCGCTGCTCGTCCCGGGTCATCGAGGTGACGGTCGGCGTGCCGTCGTGGAGCCGCTTGATCCGCGCGATGTCCCGCGTCACGGCCGGATTCTGTCCGTACACGCGAACGGTATCCGCGTCGTACGCCGCCCACAGCACCGAGTCCGTGCCTACGCCGAAGAGGACGTCGGAGACGTCAGCGGCCTGGTCCGGGTCCTTCGAGACCACCGTCTCGGCACCGGTCGCGAGATCGAGCCGGATCAACTGGGCGAACTGGGTCTCGCCGTGGTCGCTGGTGAGGTAGAGCGACCGTCCGTCCGGATGAAGCCGGAGCGGGTTCACCGATTCGGTCGCCGGATAGCTGGTGAGCAGGCGCCACGCGGAGGCCGAGTCGGTCCGGGCCGAGTCGCTCCGAACGTAGACCTCCGTCTCGCCGGCCGGGCCTTGCGCGGTGGCGGCGCGGATCGTGTGGCTTCGATCCAGCAGATACGATCCGAAGCGGCCGGGGTTCTGCTCGGCCACGGTCAGCGCACCGGTCTTGAGGTCGAGCCAGCACGCGTCGAAGGCGCTCGGGTCGCGGTTGTTGAGCGCGATGAAAATGCGGTCGGGCAGGTCACGCGGAATGTCGGCGACCAAGGCGCGGGCCTTGTCGAACGGCGTCAGGTCGCGGGCCTCGTCCGGGCTCGCGGCGTCCACCGGCAGCGCGTAGACGTGGAAGTTCTCGTTGCCGCCGCGATCCTGAAGGTAGAGCAGCCGCTTGCCGTCAGCCGACCAATAGTACTGGACGATGGGCCGGGTGGTGTCGGCCGTCATCCGCCGCTCGGCGCCGCCCGCCACCGGCCGAACGAACAGGTTGAGCTTGTTGTGGTACGGCTTGAGATAGGCCAGCCACCGGCCGTCCGGCGAGATCTGCGCCAGGGCGATCTCGGGCGGGTTGAAGAAGTGCTGGACGGGGATGATCGGGGGCAGCTGGGCGACGGCGGGGGGCGCGGACAATGCCAGCATGGCGAGCGTGAGGGCAACGCCGGCGGCGGCCGGTCGAATCCGGTGGTCGGCAACGGTCATGATCCTCTCCTGGGCTGTACCCCTGGGCTGTACCCCTCGCGGCGGGGTCTCTATCTTGACGCTCATGTCTTGCATGACGCGCGAGTTTCCTGCATTCGGAGCACGTTTCTTGTGAGCGACGCCACCACTCCGGTCATCCTGTCGGCCGTCCGCACCCCGATTGGAAAGTACCTCGGCGGCCTTTCCTCTTTTACGGCGCCCGCCCTCGGCGCTCTCGTGATCCGGGAGACGGTCCGCCGAGCCGGGGTGGACCCCGCCTCGGTGGACGAGGTCATCATGGGTCAGGTGGTCCAGGGCGGCTCCGGCCAGGCCCCCGCCCGGCAGGCCATGATCAACGCCGGTCTTCCGGGGCACGTCCCCGCGCTCACCATCAACAAGGTTTGCGGCTCCGGGCTCAAGGCGGTCATGCTGGCCGCCCAGGCGATCAAGGCGGGCGACGGCGAGTGCATCGTGGCGGGCGGGCAGGAGGCCATGTCCGCTGCCCCGTACTACGTGTACGGAATGCGAGTTGGTGTCAAAGCGGGCAACCAGACCATGGTCGACGGGATGATCCACGACGGCCTCTGGGATTCGTTCGGGTGCTGCCACATGGGGGAGTACGCCGAATACACGGCCGACAAGGCGGGCGTCTCCCGCGAGGACCAGGACCGTTATGCGTTCGAGAGCCACCAGAAGGCGCTCGCCGCGATCGCGGCCGGGAGGTTCGAGGCGGAGATCCTCCCGGTGCAGGGGTCCGGCAAGGGTAGCCCGGTGGTCGCGGTGGACGAGTCCCCCCGCAAGGATACCAGTCCCGATACTCTGGCCAAGCTGAAGCCGGCGTTCCGGAAGGACGGCGGCACGGTCACCGCAGGCAACGCCCCCGGTCTTAACGATGGCGCAAGCGCGCTGATCGTCGCGTCGCTGGCTTTCGCCCGCGCGCACGGGCTCACGCCGATGGCGCGGGTGACCGCGTACGCCACCGGCGGCGGCGACCCGCGGGATCTGTTCTTCGCTCCCGTGCTCGCGGTCAAGAACCTGATGGCCCGAGCCGGCACCCGCATCGGCGACTACGACCTGATCGAGGCGAACGAGGCCTTCGCGGTGCAGGCCATCGCGGACGGGCGAGAGCTGAACTGGGACTGGAGCCGCGTCAACGTGAACGGCGGCGCCGTTGCCCTCGGCCATCCGATCGGCGCGAGCGGGGCGCGGGTGCTCACGACGCTCCTGTACGCGCTCAAGGACCGGGGGAAGAGCACCGGGCTCGCGACGCTTTGCCTCGGTGGCGGAAGCGCGGTGGCCCTCAGCGTGGAGAGGCTGTCATGAACGAGAGCGACGCACGTCCCGCGGCCGGAGCCCGGCCGGGCGTCATCGCCGGCGCGCGTATCGGCCCGCGGATCATCGGCATCGTGGTGGGCGCGGCCGTCGTGGCACTGGCCGCCCAGGTCTCGGTGCGACTCCCCCTCACCGTCGTGCCCCTCACGCTCTCGCCGCTCGCCGTACTGGTGGTGGGCGGACTGCTCGGCCCCCGCGGCGGGGCGGCCGCGCTGGTGCTCTACCTCGCGGCGGGCGCCGCCGGGCTTCCGGTGTTCGCCGGTGGAGCGGCCGGCGCTGTCCATCTACTCGGCCCGACCGGCGGATACCTGCTCGCCTTTCCGGTGGCGGCCGCGGTGACCGGATGGCTCAGCCAACCAGCCAGCGCCCGACCGGGCGGCGCCCCGGCGGCTGGGCGTGGGGCGGCGATCGGCCGAGTGCTGCTCGCCTGCGTGGCGGGCATGGTGGTGATCCACGTCGGCGGCGTGTCTTATCTCGCGATTCTCGGCGGCGACCCGGCCGCGGCCTTCCGGGTGGGCTTCCTCCCCTTCTTCTCCAACGACCTGGTGAAGGTCGGTCTCGCCGCCCTGCTGATTCTGGGCCTTGGCCCACGGCTCCGCGCCGTCCGTTGACGATCCGGCTTCAGCCCGGCTGGCGCGGGGTCCTGCTGGCGGTCGTCCTCTCGATCGCCTTCGCGCTCATCGGCTTCTTCGTCTCCCTGGTTCTGATCTTCCTGTACGTGGCCGCCGGATCCGCCGATCTGGCCGCCGGCGTCGAAGCTATCCGGGTCCCCGGAGCGGTCCAGACGCTGGTGCAGGGCGTCGCGCAGCTCGTCGGCTTCCTCGTCGCCACCTTGATAATCGGGAGATGGGCACTCGGCTGGAACTTCCGCGACCTCCGCTGGACCCGTGGCCGGCCGGCGCTGGTCGGCGCGCTCAAGGGGCTGGGGCTCGGCGCGGCTGCGGCCGCGCTCGCGATCGTGAGTGCCGTGGCGCTCCACGCGGCATTCTGGTCGGCCGATCGGGGCGATATGGGTGACTATGTGGGGCAGGTCTCGAAGACCGCCGGCGTGCTGGCCCCGGCGGCGCTCAGCGAGGAGGTCATGTTTCGCGGCCTGCCGCTCGTGCTGCTCGCGAGGGTCATGGGCCGCTGGCCGGCCCTCGTGCTCGTGGCCGGCATCGTCTTCTCGCTGTTGCACGGCCTCAACCCCAACATCACGCCGCTGGCCTACGTCAACGTCGCGCTGGCCGGCATCTTTCTGGGCGTCGCCTTCTACGCCCCCGGCGGCATCTGGACCGCATTCGGCGCCCACCTCGGCTGGAACGTGATGCTCGCGGCCCTGGACGCACCGGTGAGCGGGCTGCCGTTCTCCATTCCCGTACTCGACTATCACGCCGGCGACCCGACCTGGCTCTCGGGCGGGCAGTTCGGTCCCGAGGGCGGCGTGCTCGCCACGATCGCGCTATGCGCCGCGCTCTTCGTCGCCCGGCGCTGGACCCGGGAGGAGACCACATGACGGCTCGCGCAGCGGTCGTGGGCGCCGGCACGATGGGCAACGGGATCGCCCACGTGTTCGCGCAGCACGGATGGGAAGTGGCGCTCATCGACACCGTGCCGGCCGCGCTGGACAAAGCGCTCGGCACCATCCGGACGAATCTCGAGCGCCAGGTGAAGAAGGGGGCGCTTCCCGCGGATGCTCCGTCGCAGGTACTGGGCCGAATCCGGGCGGCGCCCGCGCTCGATGCGGCCAAGGGCGCGAGCCTGGTGGTGGAAGCGGCGAGCGAGAACCCGGCGGTCAAGTTCGCGGTGTTCGAGCAGCTCGACCAGATCGCCGAGCCGGCGGCCATCCTCGCCACCAACACCAGCTCCATCTCGATCACCGAGATCGCCGCGCGGACACGCCGGCCCGCCCAGGTGATCGGCATGCACTTCATGAATCCGGTGCCGGTGATGCAGCTGGTGGAAGTCATCCGCGGCCACTCGACCAGCGACGCCACCACGGCTGCGGTCATGGAAACCGCCCGCGCGCTCGGCAAGGTCCCGGTGGAGGTGAACGACTATCCGGGGTTCGTGTCCAACCGCGTGCTGATGCCGATGATCAACGAGGCCATCTTCTGCGTCATGGAAGGCGTGGCGACGCCGGAAGCGATCGACACGGTCATGAAGCTCGGCATGGCGCATCCGATGGGGCCGCTGGCCCTCGCCGACTTCATCGGACTCGACGTCTGTCTCGCGATCCTCGAGGTGCTCCACCACGGCCTCGGCGACGACAAGTACCGGGCGTGCCCGCTGTTGCGGAGGATGGTGGCGGCGGGGCAGCTGGGGAAGAAGACGGGGCGGGGGTTTTACGACTACAGTAAACAGTGAACCGTGAACAGTGAACAGGGGGCTCCCGGGAGCGGCTACCCCTGTTGACTGTTCACTGTTTACTGTTTACCCCCACGCTGTCCTCCCCCCCGGCTTCCATATACATTGGGGCGATGCCCGAAGTGATCCCGATCGGCGCGGACCACGCCGGCTTTTCGCTCAAGGAACGGCTCAAGGCGGAGCTTGCCCGGCTCGGGTACGAGCCGCTCGATGTCGGCGCGCACTCGGCCGAGTCGGTGGACTATCCCGACTACGCCCACGCGGTGGCCAACCGGGTGGGGCATGGCAGCGCGGCGCGCGGCGTACTGCTCTGCGGCACCGGTCTCGGGATGTCATACGCGGCCAACCGGCACCACGGCGTGCGCGCGGCGGTGGCCTGGGCGCCGGAGATCGCCAAGCTCGCCCGGGAGCACAACGACGCCAACGTGCTGGTGCTCCCCGCCCGCTTCGTGAGCGAAGACGAAGGCGTCGAGATTCTGCGGACGTGGCTCGATACGAGGTTCGAGGGCGGGCGGCACGCCCGCCGAGTCGCCAAGATCGAAGAGGAGAACCGATGACGCTCGACCACAACGCCTCTCTGCGCGACGCCGACCCGGTGGTGGCGGGACTCATCGACCGGGAGCTCTATCGCCAGCGTCACGGGCTCGAGCTGATCGCGAGCGAGAATTTCGCCAGCCGCGCCGTCATCGATGCGATGGGCACGCCGCTCACGAACAAGTACGCCGAAGGGTATCCCGGCCGGCGCTACTACGGCGGGTGCGAAGTGATCGACGAGATCGAACAGCTCGCGATCGACCGGCTCAAGCAGCTCTTCGCCGCGCAGCACGCGAACGTGCAGCCCCACTCCGGCGCCCAGGCCAACTTCGCGGCGTTCATGGCGCTCATCCGCCCGGGCGAGAAGCTCATGGGCATGGCGCTCCCGCACGGCGGCCACCTCTCGCACGGCGCGGCCGTCAACCACAGCGGCGTGATCTGGCAGGCGGTGCACTACGGCGTCGACCCCGCCACCGGTCGGATCGACTACGACAAGGTGCGGGAGCAGGCGCTCCGTGAGCGGCCTCGGCTGATCATCGCCGGCGGCAGCGCGTACGCGCGGATCATCGACTTCGCGGCGTTCCGGGCCATCGCCGACGAGATCGGCGCCTTCTTTCTGGTGGACATGGCCCACTTCGCCGGGCTGGTGGCCGGCGGCGTGCATCCGTCGCCCGTGCCGCACGCGCAGGTCGTCACCAGCACCACCCACAAGACGCTCCGCGGACCGCGCGCGGGACTCATTCTTTCGATTGCCGAGCACGCGAAGGCCATCGACAAGTCGGTATTTCCGGGGACGCAGGGCGGTCCGCTCGAGCACGTGATCGCGGCCAAGGCGGTCGCCTTCGGGGAGGCGCTCTCCGACGACTTCAAGCGTTACGCCGCGCAGGTGGTGGAGAATGCCCGGACCCTGGCGCAGGGTCTCGTCGACCGCGGCTTCGCGATCGTCTCCGGCGGAACCGACACCCACCTGATGCTGGTGGATCTGCGGCCCAAGTCCCTCACCGGCAAGGCCGCCGAGGCGATTCTGGGCAAGGCCGGCATCACGGTTAACAAGAATACGATCCCGGACGACCCGCAGTCGCCGTTCGTGACCAGCGGCATCCGCATCGGCACGCCGGCCGTCACGACCCGCGGCCTGGGGAAGGCCGAGATGGTGAAGATCGCCGAGCTGATCGATCGCGCGCTCACCAAGCAGGACGAAGCGACGCTCGCGCGGGTCAAGGCCGAAGTCGAATCCATGAGCAGCGCGTTCCCCCTGTATCAGCCGGGCCCGGCGCGACATCGCGTCCGACGTAGCGCCTGAGCCCCGTGCCCGGAGAGACGCCCGCGTGAACGAGCTGCAGTTCGCCGACGATGTCCTCGCCCGGATCCGGGCCCGGGGCGGCCGCTATGACGAGCGGGCGTATCTCTTCGTGCTGGCGACGGTCGAGTACATCCAGGCGCGCCTGCCGGTGCGGCGACACGTGACCGGCGCGGAGCTGGCCGTCGCCTGCCGCGATCTTGCGCTGGAGCAGTTCGGATTGCTCGCGCGCCAGGTGCTGGAGCACTGGGGGATCAACCGCACCGAGGACCTCGGCCGAGTGGTGTTCACGCTGGTCGAGGTCGGCCTCCTGGTGACGCAGCCCGGCGACCGCGAAGAGGACTTCGCCGGCGTCTACGACTTTCAGGAGGCGTTCACGGATACGTACACGTGGCAGGGGGTGCGCCGCGGCTGACGGCACGGCGACGGGGAGGGGAGCGTGGAAGCGAAGGACTGGCCCAAGTGCCTCAAGTGCTCGCAGGGAATCCTGATTCCTTTGTCCGACTACGGCCGTGACGGCGCGCCCATCACCTACAAGGCGTGGGTCTGCACCAACCCCGAGTGCGGGTTCAATCTCCGGATCGACAACGGCGAGATCTCGTTTGGCCGGGCGATAGGGCAGAGCTTCAAGTGACGTGAGAGGTGAGAGGTAGGAGGTCACCTCTTACCTCTCACCTCTCACCTCTTTCGCCTCTAACTTGCTGGGCATGTCCCCCATCCCCGTCCTCTCCCCCGAAGAGTCTTCCGCCTGGGATCGCGCCGCCGAAGGGGCCGGGATTTCGCTCGCGACCCTGATGGAAAGCGCCGGGCGCGCGTGCGCCGCCGTGCTGGCCCGGCGCTATGGGCCCGCGCTGGAGCAGGGCGTCCTGGTGGCCGCGGGCCCGGGGAACAATGGCGGCGACGGCTGGGTCCTGGCCCGCGCGCTCCACCGCCTCGGCGTGCCGGTCTGGGTCGCC
>CAZFKN010000042.1:0-26084 GCA_964519805.1 uncultured Gemmatimonadaceae bacterium | reverse complement strand
AACTGCCGATACCACGTCTCCGCGCTCAGCAGCAGCCACAGCCGGTTCCCGTGGTCGAGCTTCCGCCCCAAGTGCTCGTCCAATAGTCCCTGCACCCGCTCCGCCCGCAGGTAGCCGTCCCGCACCAGCGTACTCTCCCGCAGCATGCTCGCGCCGAGCTGGCGGAGCTCGGCATCCATCACGTACATGAGCGGCGACGCAAACCCCTGCTTGGGGCGGCGGAGCAGCTCGGGCGGCAGGTACTTCTCGGCCAGCCGTCGCTCGAGGTAGCGCAATTTCCGGCCGTTGATCTTGAGCGACACGGGCACCCGCGCCATGAATTCGGCCAGCCGCGGATCGAGGAACGGCGAGCGCGATTCCAGGCTATAGGCCATCGTGGTCCGGTCGAGGATCATGAGCGATTGCTCGGGCATCCGCGTGAACGCGTCGACGTACATCATTTTGTCGATCGGGTCCGTCGCGTTCGGCGCCTCGTACTGCGCCACGATGCTGGCATCCGCCGGCCGCTGGGCGACTTCGGACCGGAACCGGCTCGTGTACAGCCGATCGCGCTGGCTGCCGTTGAACCAGAAGTACTGGAGGCTCTCGGAGTAGCGCTCGGCGCCGACCTTCGAGGCCATCAGATCGGCCCACCGGAGCTTGTGGGTGACGCTCTTGAACGTGAACCGGTCGGGAAGGTTGCCGAGCACCCACCGAGCCACGAGGCCGCGGACCGCCTCGGGGACCTGGCCGTAACGATCCAGCCACCGGTTCGCGGCGTAACGGTCGTACCCTCCGAACAGCTCGTCGCCGCCGTCGCCGCCGAGGACCACCTTGACGTGCCGAGCCGTCATGCGGCTCAGGTGGAGCAGGCAGATCGAGAGCGGGTCGGCCGGTTCGTCCAGCGCCGAGACCAGGCGGGGCAGATCCCGGATCACGCTGGGCCGGATCTCCTCGGCGTGATGCTGCGTGCCATACCGGGCCGCCACGGCTGCGGCCGCGGGCAGCTCATTGAGGGTTCCGTGGGGGATACCCATCGAAAATGTGCGTAGCTCGCCGCCGACGGTCTGCGCGGCGAATGCCGCGATGAGGGTGGAGTCGAGGCCCCCGCTCAGGAAGGCACCCACGGGCACGTCGCTGACCAGGTGCAGCCGGACCGCCTCGGCGAGCAGCTCCTCTACCCGTTCCAGCGTATCGGTCTCCGAGTAGCTCCACTTGCTCTCGTAGTGCAGGTCCCAGTAGCGCGCCACCGTGATGCGCCCGTCTTCCCACACCAGGTAGTGAGCGGGTGGCAGCTTCTTGATCCTCGCGAACAGGGTGTCGGGCGCGCTCACGAACCGGAGCGCGAGGTACTGATCGAGCGCGTAGGGGTTGAGCGTCCGGAGGGACGGGTCGTCGGCGAGGAGCGCCTTGATCTCGGATGCGAACACCAGGCGCCCGCCGGACTCCGTGTAGAACAGGGGCTTCTGCCCGAAATGGTCGCGAGCGAGCAGCAGCCGCCGGCGGCGCCGGTCCCAGAGCGCGAACGCGAACATGCCGCGGAGGCGGGACAGGAAGCCCTCGCCCTCCTCCTCGTACAGGTGGACCAGCACCTCGGTGTCGCTGCGGGTGCGAAGGACGTGGCCGCGCGCGAGCAGGCCGTTCCGCAGCTCCGCGAAATTGTAGATCTCGCCGTTGAAGACGAGGACGACCGAGCCGTCCTCGTTGAACATCGGCTGATGCCCGCCGGCGAGGTCGATGATGCTCAGCCGGCGCATACCCAGCCCGACGCCTTCCTCGATGAAGTAGCCCGAGTCGTCCGGACCGCGATGCTGGATCGCATCGCACATGCGGAGCACCTCGGTCTCGGAGACCGGCGCTGAGCCGACCTTGCCCGCAATGCCGCACATTAGACCAGCCCTGCCTTCCGGTACGCATCGAGGGTCCGGGCGACCCCCGCGTTCAAGTGAATCTTCGGTTCCCACCCGAGCACGCGCTGCGCCCGCGAGGTGTCGAACGCCGAGTCGCTGTGGAAGAAGTCCATCCGCCGCCGGTAAATCGGCGGGGTAACGTGGACCGCGGTGCACACGTCTTCGACGACGGCCGCGGCCGCCAGCATCGGGGTCAGCGGCAGGCGCCAGCCGAAGCGCTTCCGGCCGGCGGCCCGCGCCACGGCGTCGATCAGCTCGCGCAGCGTGCACGACTCCGGCCCCGCGACGATCAGCGCCTGCCCCAGGGCGCCGCTCCCGTCCGAGGCAAGGCGGAAGGCCGCGACGACGTCATCCACGAACACCATATGCCGGCGGCCTTTACCGTCGCCGAACAGGGGAAATCGACCCGCCACCACCCCGCGGAAGAGCTTCAGCAACCGGCGATCGCGCGGGCCGTAGACGTCCGCCGGGCGGAGGATGACGACGGGCAACCCCGCACTCGCGTGGAACCCTCGGGCCATGGCCTCGGCGGCGACCTTGGTCCGCTCGTACACGTTCCCGGGTCGGAGCGGCGAGTCCTCGTTGGTGATCCCCGGGGCCCGATGACCGAAGATTCCGATGGTGCTGCAGTAGATAAACCGCTGCAAGCCCCGTGCGCTCGCCGTCTCGAGGAGATGCCGAGTGCCGCCGAGGTTGATCTCCTCGAAATACTGATCGGTCATGCCGGCCTCGCGCATCGCCACCGCGAGGTGGTACACGTGCGTCACGCCCTCCATGGCCCGCGCGCAGAGCGCCGCGTCGGTCACGCTTCCGGCGAGCACCTCCACGCCGAGGCTCTCGAGGAGCCGGGCGTTGGCCTGCTCCTCGGGCCGATCGGTGAGTCCCAGGACGACGACCTCCGCGCCGCGGCGGCGCGCGTCCTCCGCCAGGTGGGAGCCGATGAACCCGGTGCCCCCGGTAACGAGCAGCCTCACCCGAACGCCGCCGCGAGCGCCGCGGCGATCCGCTCGCTGGCGTGGCCGTCGCCGTACGGGTTCTGCCGATGCGCCATGCGCTCGTACGCCGCCCGGTCCGAGAGCAGCTCCGACGCGATCCCGACGATGCGCCGCGGGTCGGTGCCGACGACCACCGCGGTCCCGGCGGCCACGCCCTCAGGGCGCTCCGTGACCTCACGCAGCACGAGCACGGGCTTGCCCAGCGAGGGCGCCTCTTCCTGAATCCCGCCGCTGTCGGTCAGGATGATCGTCGCGCGGTTCATGAGGTGCACGAACTCGAGGTAGTCGACCGGCTCGATGAGATGCATCACCGGCAAGTCGCCGAGCAACGCCTCGACCGGACCTTTGACCTGCGGGTTCGGGTGCACCGGCAGCACGAACTCGAGATCGGGGAACAGGCACGCGAGCTGACGGATGGCCTCGCAGGTGGCGCGGAGCGGAGCGCCGAAGCTCTCCCGGCGGTGCGTGGTGATCAGGACGAGCCGGCGGTCCGGCTTGAGGCCGGCGAGCGCGGGATGACGGAAGCGATAGTCGGGGCGCACGGTCTGGAGCAGGGCGTCGATGACCGTGTTGCCGGTCATGTGGACCGCCTCGGCCGGGGTGCCTTCCGCGAGCAGGTGGTCCCGCGCCTGCGCGGTCGGCGCGAAATGGATGGACGCCAGCCGACTGATCAACACCCGGTTCATCTCTTCGGGGAACGGCTGGTAGCGATCGCCGGTGCGGAGCCCGGCCTCCACGTGGCCTGACGGGATCTTTTCCAGGTAGGCGGCCAGCGCGGCGGCGAACGCCGTCATCGTGTCGCCCTGCACGAGGAGGACGTCCGGCCGGAGCTCGCGCAGGAGCGGCGGCAGGCGTACCAGCACGCGTCCCACGACGTCCCCGGGCGACTGATCGGGCGTCATCAGATCGAGATCGTGGTCGGCCTCGAGCCCGAAGACGTCGAGGACCTGGTCGAGCATCTGGCGATGCTGGGCGGACACGCAGAGCGCGCTCTCGAATTCCTCCGGGCGCGCCGCGAGGGCCCGCACGACGGGGGCCATCTTAATGGCCTCCGGCCGGGTGCCGAACACACTCAAGACCCGTATCATGCCGAGCTCGCGGTGCGCGGCATCGCCCGCTCGGCACGCACGTGCTCGGCCAGGGCTGCGAGCGTCACCGGCGCGAAGCCGCGATCGAGGACCCGCTGCAGCACGGTTCGCAGCAGTCGGTCTTCGACGCCTTCGAAGCAGGGATGGCCATAGAGGACGACGATGTCCCGCTCGTCCAGGTGCTGATCCAGCAACGCGAGGACCTGGGGCTCCGGTGTGCTGATTGCCCGGTGGTACTCGAGGAAGGGGATCGTCCGCGGGCCCGCCAGGGTCACGGGGATGGTCCAGTGGGAGAGTTCCCGACCGCCGACCACCGTCGGATGCGGCTCGCCACCGATGGCGTCGCTGTTGTAGCGGAGGCCGAGGCGGTCGAGCAAGAGCATCAGCCGCTCGTCCGAGCGGAACCCCGGCGCGGAGAACCCGACCGGTCGGCCGAACGCCTTGGTGAAGTGGTCGTACGATTCCTGCACGTCTGCCGCCAACACCTCGGCCGGCAGCTCGGGGAATCGACGGCTCCAGACGACGTGGTCCATCCCGCCGTGGAGGCCCAGCTCGTGGCCCTCCGCCTGCAACTCCTGCAACTCGGGGATGAACGAGAGGCCCACGGGCCGGCTCAGAACTGCCTCCAGCAGGAATCGCGGAAGCCCGGTCTTGTGAATCAGGTGGATGGCTTCCATGTCGCCGAGCTTGGCGCGCGACCGCTCGAAGCCCTTGCCCAGCCATGCCCGCAGATTGGTGGACCGCCCGAGGTTGACGAAGAACGTTTGGGCCATTCCCAGATCGCGACACACCCGGCGAATGCGGGGGATGCCGTCGGTGATGCAGACCCGATGGTCGACGTCCCAGCGAAAGACGAAAAGGCGCCGGGTCACGAGGCGCTCCTCGCTCCGATTGCCGCGTACGTGGCCTCGAACTGCTCCGCGGACCGGTCCCAATCGAACAGGCGCAGGGCGCGCTCGCGACCCGCTTTCCCCATCCGGTGCCGGAGCGCCGGGTCACGCAGCAATCCGGCGATCGCGTCGGCCAGCGCGCCCGCGTCGCCGCGGGGCACCACGCGACCAGTCACCCCGTCCTCGACCACCTCGGGGAGACCGCCGGCGTCGCTCGCCACCACGGGGACCTCGCAACCCATCGCTTCAGCCGCGGGAATCCCGAAGCCCTCTTCCAGCGACGGAATGACCGACACCGCCGCGGCCCGGTAATACCGAGGCAGCTCCGCGTTCGGCACCCACCCGAGAAACGTGGTCTGTCGGGCGATGCCGCGGTCTTCGGCCAGCCGCTCGAGGTCGGGACGTTCGAAGCCGTCACCGGCGAGCACGAGCTCGAGATCGGGGAACGTGGCGCGTAGCTGGGCCGCGGCCTCGATGAGAAAGCGGATTCCCTTGCGGGGAAACAGCTGGCGACAGGCGAAAATCATCCGCGGACCGTAGGGCGACGCGTCGGGGTTGCCGTTGGGCGCGGGGCTGAACCGGCGCAGGTCGGCTCCGTTGAGGACGATCCGCATCCGCTCGTCCGGCGCGCCCGCGCGGAGGGCATGCTGGCGGCAGTCGTCGGTGATGGCGGTCAGCGCATCGGCGTGCCGGAGCGTCCAGCTCAGCGCGGGTCGGACGTACCAGCGCGTCGGGAAATCGTAGCCTTGCGATGGATTCACATAGACGTCACCGCCGTGCATGGTGATGACGGATGGGACGCCGAGGCGACGGGCGGCCATCACAGCGGCGGGGCCGGTGGGGATCGCCCAGTGTGCATGGATCACGTGGGCCTGGGCACGGCCGGCCTCGACGAGCGTCGCCCGGTACTGATGCCGAAGGTAGTTCCCCATGATCGCGAGCCGGCTCAGCTTGCCCTTGACGCCGACTCGGCTTTGGGCCACGCGTCCGTAGGTGAGATCCAGGGGCAACGAGAAGGGGAACCGGACCACCTCGACCCCGTCGAACTCTTCCCGCGCCGCCAGCTCCGGACGACCCGGTGTGACGACGCAGACCGAGTGCCCGCGCCGCACGAGATGGCGGTTGATGTCGTGCACGTACGTCGCGTGCGTATCCTTCGCGTGCTCCGGATACCAGTACGTGGGGCACACGATTCGGTAGCGCTTCTCCGCTCCGTTCTGGCCGCGCGCGGCCGGCCGCGAGGTCTCCGACCCGGTCGAGCTCATCTCCCGGAATCGAGCGGGTCGGGGACCGTCACTGGCGACAATACCGGGACCTCCGAACGATGACTCGGGCACGGGTGCGCTGAGGGTGGATGTGAGCGGGCGTATTACGGGTCCACCGGCACAAACTGTGCCCCATGAGCCGCCGTTTTTCCGGCGGCCTGGGTATCGTAAAGGCCCTGGAACATAAGGGCTTCCACGGCCGTTCGCGGCGTGCGGCGCAGCCCCTCCGCGATCGGGCGCACCCGGTCCCGCTAACGGGCTGCGGTCGAGAAGCAACGGCCGCGAGGGCCTATGTTGCGCATCAGCAACAGGTTGGAAATTCTGGTACCCTGGCAAGTCGTCGAGGGATCGGGCGGGCGACACAACCGGAGCTGGCCAAATGGATGATGTGGCGGTGGCGGGGGGCGGCGTACCGGCGCTGGTGCTGGGTGCCGGCATCACGGTGCTCGGGGCGGTCCGGGCGCTCGCGCGTGCCGGCAACGCGGTGTTCGCCGCCTGCCCGCCGTGCGATTACGCACGCCGCTCACGTTGGTACCGACCGGTGGCGCTGGCTCCGTGGGACGGGCGCGGTGGCGCGCCCGCCGTCTCCGAGCTCGAGAGGCTCCCGTTCGAGCGCGCGGTCCTGATCCCCTGCAGCGATCAGACGGCGCTCTGGGTTGCCGGGCTCGACGCCGCAACGCGCCGCCGGTTCCCGAGCAGCACGCCAAGCCGGGAAGTATTCGACCTCCTGGTCGACAAGTCCCGGTTTGCGGATCTGCTCGACCATGCCGACGTTCCGCACCCATACACCCGGCGCCTCACGTTGGCGAGCGATCTCGCGGACCTTGAGTCGCGCCGCGGCCAGGTGATCTTTCTCAAGCCGGTGGAATCGCAATCGTTCTTCCGGCGTTTCGGCGTAAAAGCATTCCACGTCAGCGATCGCGCCCACGCCGAGCAGCGGTGGCGCGAAGCGCAGGCGGCCGGGCTCGAACTGGTCCTTCAGGAATACATCCCGGGGCCGGCCACGGCCCACGTGTTCATCGACGGGTTTCGCGATCGGACCGGCATCGTACGGGCGTGGTTTCCGCGTCGAAGGCTCCGGATGTTCCCGCCCGACTTCGGGAACAGCTCCGCGATGGTGAGCCTGCCGCTGGCGGATGCGCAGCCCGCGATCGACAGCCTTGCTCGGCTGCTCGAGCATCTGGCGTATCGCGGCGTGTTCAGCGCCGAGTTCAAGTGGGACGCACGGGACGGACGATTCAAGCTGCTCGAGGTGAACCCCCGCGCCTGGTGGTATGTCGAGTACGCCGCGTGGTGTGGCGTGAACGTGGTGCGGCTCGCCTGGCTCGACGCGCTGGAGCTGCCGGTTCCCGCCGTGACCCGATATCGCGTCGGCCGGCGGTGCGTCTATCCCTCGTACGACGCCGCCGCGTGGCACGCCATGCCACGGGACGGACGCCCGAGCCGACTGGGCCTGTACCGGTCATGGCTCGGCGCGCGGCAGCCCGTGTTCCAGCTCGGTGACCCCATGCCCGGCGTGCGGGACTTCCTCTCGCGCGCAGGCACAGCCCTCCGCAAGCGAGTGCGCCGATGAAGGCAGGCATCGCGGTTCGCCCGCTCACCGAGAAGGACTACGATGGGTGGAACGACCTGGCGGCCAAGTCGCCGGAGGGCAGCATCTACGCCACGCCCGAATACCTCGCGACGCTGTGCGAGGCGACCGGAGGCCGGTTCCGTATTCTGGGCGCGTTTCAGGGCGACGAGCTGGTAGGTGGCGTTCCGCTGTACGAGGAGTCCGGCCGCTGGGGCACGGTGGTCTCCACCCGGCTGCTGCTCTATTACTGCGGCCCCGTGCTCCGGAGCTATGAAACGAAGTATCCCTCCCAGCGCGTGGCGCGGCAGCTCAAGATTCTGGAAGCGCTCAGCGAAGCGCTCGACGCGCTTCCGTACGCCCGCCTCCGGCTTCGCACCCGCAGCCCGCTGACGGACATGCGCGCCTTCCAGGCCCGCGGATGGCGGGCGTGGCCCACCTACAGCTATGTGGTGCCGATTGCGGACCCGGCGGCCCAACGGGAGCGCATCGAGCAGAACCTTCGTCGCCTGATCGACCGGTGCGGGCGGCAGGGCCTCGTGTGCACCGACGACGACGACTTCGACAGCTTCTTTGCGGTCCATCTCCAGCTGCATGAGCGCAAGGGCGCTCCCCTCTATCTCCCACGATCCGCATTCGAACGCTATTTCCGGCGGCTCAGGGCCGCGGGGCTGTGTCGCCTGTTCCACGCCCGGCTCCCCGAAGGTCTCTCCGTCGCCTCACAGCTAACGCTTCTCGGCAAACACCCCGTCACCCACACCGTCTGCGCCGGCGCTCACGCCGATTATCTGAACCTTGGCGCGAATGCCTTTCTTCGATGGAAATCGTTCGAGTCGCTCGCCGCCCTCGGCTATCTGGGCAACGATCTCACCGACGCGGCGCTCAATCCCGTTACCCACTTCAAGAGCCAGCTGGGGGGCGACCTGCACACGAATTTCGTGATCGAGCGGCCCGAGGCCGCGACCCTCGTGCTCGCCGAGCGAGCGAGCGCGCTTGCGCGGCGGGCCCGCCGCTACGCCGGCGCCGCGGTACGCCGGATGATCCGCCGCGGATGACCGGGGCCGAGCTGCTGTGTCGCGCCCTCGAGCGCGAGGGGGTGACCCACGTCTTCGGATTGCCGGGGACGCAGAACGTCGCGTTGTTCGAAGCGCTGCGGAGCGCATCCCTCCGCACCGTCGTCCCTACGCACGAGATGGGCGCCGCGTTCATGGCGGCCGGCTACAGCCGGGCCTCGGGACGCGTCGGGGTGCTCACAACGATTCCAGGGCCCGGATTCACTTATGCGCTCACGGGCCTGGCAGAGGCCAGGCTCGACTCCACGCCGATCCTCTATCTCGCGGGACAGCCGGCCCGCGGGCCAGGAAAGCGATTCCAGCTTCAAGCGTTGGACCAGGCGGCCGTCGCGGCTCCGCTAGGGAAGCGGCGGATCGACGTGGATCGCGCCGAGGATCTGCCGGACGCGGTCGCCGAGGGGTATCGATCCGCGACGAGCGGGGAGCCGGGGCCGGTGATGATCCACTACGATCCGGCGATTCTGGGTGCGGAGGTGACGGGCGCGCTTTCGACCACCTCCACCGGAGCTGCTGGCGGATCGGCAGGCGCCGCGCCCACGAGCGACGGCGTGGGCGACACGCTCGCGCTGCTGAAGCAGGCGAGGCGAGTAGTGATTCTGGCGGGGCAGGGAGCGGTCGCGGCCGGAGCTCAGGTGCGGCTCCTCGCCGAGCGAGTCGGCGCGGCCGTGGTGAGCACCACGTCGGCGCGCGGGGTCGTCCCGGAAGACCACCCGCTCGCCGTGCCGACGGACTTGCGGGGCGCCGGGGGCGTCAACGAGCTACTTGGCGCGAGCGACCTGACCCTGGCCCTCGGCGTCAAGTTCAGCCACAACGGCGCGCTCGGATTCGGGCTCCGGCTCACGCCGGACCGGCTGGTCCACGTGGATGCCTCACCGGAAACCCTGGGCGCCAACTATCCTGCACGACTCCTTATCCGCGCCGATGTGGGCCCGTGGCTTAATCAGCTGCTTGGGGGCGTCGGCCCGGCTCGCGCCGAAGGTGGTTGGGAAGCGGGAGAGCTTGATCGCTGGCGGGCCCGGATAGCGGAGGGCTCCGTATTTCCGGTCGAGCCGCGCGTTGCGAACGGGGAGGCATCGGCGTTCTTCGCGTCGCTCCGAGCCGCACTGCCGCGCGACGTCTGCCTCGTTACCGACTCGGGCCTGCACGAGATGCTCGCCCGGCGACACTTCCCGATTCTCGCGCCGCGCGGGCTCATCGTGCCGTCGGATTTTCAGTCCATGGGGTTCGGCCTTCCGGCGGCCATCGGTGCCAGGCTCGCCGGGCCTGAACGCGCGGTCGTCCTGATCACCGGCGACGGTGGCCTCGCGATGTGCGGGCTCGAACTGCTCACGGCGGCGCGGGAGCGGTCGCCGCTCCCGGTCATCGTCTTCAACGACGGCCGGTATGGGCTGATCCGCCTCGACCAGCTGCGCCAGCATGGGCAGACCTTCGGCGTGGACTTGCCGGCCTTCGACCTCGCAGGGCTGGCGACGGCGACCGGGGCCTCCTACGCGTCGGCCGGATATCCCGGGGACGACGACATTGCGACCGTGGTGCGGCGGGCGCTCGAGACGCCAGGCCCGACGGTGATCGACGTGCCCGTCGGAGATTCCGTCGCCATGCGACGTGCGCGCGTCTCGGCGCGGGTCCGCGGTGCCGGACGCAAGCTGCTCGGCCGGCGCCTGGTCGAGTGGGTGAAGCGACTACGCTGAGAGGAGCGGCTTGGCGGCGGGAGTGCCGCGCGCGCGCTCGCCGACCTCCGCGAGCGTCAGCGGCTCCAGGGCGCAACGCCGCCGGAGCGCGGTGAAGTAGCGATCGATGCGGTCGAGGAACCCCTCCCGGTCCGCGCTCGAGGACACGAACGGGCCCGCGCCGGGCAGCAGCGAGACGCTGTGCATGAAGAGATTGAGAATGGCGTGACCGTTGGCGAGTGCGACGTCGGTGAGTCGGAGAAGCCGTTCGAGTGGCGTCTCCTCCAGGCTCAGCGAGATCCGATCGAGAACGCCGAGCCTTGCGAGCACGCCGGGCAGGTGGAGCGGATGGAGGCTCGGAAGGCGGGCCACACGGTCCCATCGGCTCCAGAGAGGCCAGGGCCAGCGGGTGAACCCCACGGTCGGCGGTACCTCGACGATTGCGCCGTTGGCCACCGGCGTCTCTATATCGCCGCCGCCGTTGATGCGGTACGGGACCGTCGGCGCCCGGAAGAAGCGCGGCCCGTCGGTGACCGTGCGCCACGACACGTAGGGCAACACGCTCGAGTCGGTGCGATATCCCGCGTCGGCCAGCACCCCCACGGTCGCGGCGGAGACCGACCAACGGCCCGCCCTGAACGACGTCGGACGTAGACCGGTGGCTTTGTGGATGGCCTCGGTCAGGGTTGCCAGCTTGGCGCGCTGCTTTTCAACCGGCAGGGCTCGGAGCGAGATCGTTTCGGTTGTGACGGGCTCAGGGCACGGGGGCGTATTCCAGGCGTGAAGGTGCGCGGCCAGCTCGCCCCGGTCGCTCCGGTGCACCCCCGCGAGAATCTCCGCCGCCCAGGGATGGATGATCACCTGGTAGGTGGTCAGGTAGGTCGGGCGAATGCCGTGCCGATCGAAGACAGCCTGAAGCTCCGGGACGCCGCGGATGTTCTCGATCGACACACCATCCTTGGCGGGATCCCAGTTGTCCTCTTCGGTGTCGATGGTCACGAGGACCGACACGGGCTTGGCCATCTGGCTTCTACCAGTGGGTGAATACGGTGGGAAGCGGGCAGACCGCTAGAATAATATGCAATCCGGTTGGGACACGTGGGAGGTCCTCTCCTGGAAATCCGCCAACGCAAGATCTTGCACGTCCTCGCTCCCGGCGAAGTCGGCGGTCTCGAGAGCGTCGTCCGTACCCTCGCCTCGGCCCAGCAGGCGAGCGGTCACGCGGTGACGGTCGCAGCGATCGTCGATCGGGAAGCGCCGGAGCACCCCTGGGTGACCGCCGCGCGCGCGGATGGCATCCAGGTTTGCACGTGCCCGGTGCCGCCACGAGCCTATCACCGCGAGCGGGCCGAGGTGGCCCGACTGTGCGAGAGTCTCGGGGCGGACGTGGTTCACACGCACGGATATCGCCCGGATGTTCTGGCGGGCGGGGTGGCGCGGCGACTCGGGCTTGCGACCGTGACGACCGTACACGGCTTTACCGGCGGCGGGGTTCGCAATCGGCTCTACGAATGGCTCCAGCTCCGGGCTTTCCGGCGCTTCGACGCCGTCGTGGCGGTGTCGCGACCGCTTCGCCAGCAGCTCGCCGCCGCCGGCGTGCCCAACGAGGTGCTGCAGATGATTCCGAACGCCTACCGGGAGTCGCTCCCGCCGGCGGATCGCCTCGCCGCGCGTTCGGCGCTCGGCGTTCCGCTCGAGGGCTATCGACTCGGGTGGGTGGGCCGACTCAGTCAGGAAAAAGGCGCCGACGTGCTGATCGATGCGCTCGCGTTGACCCGTGATATCCCGGCCGAGGTGTCGGTTCTCGGCTCCGGTCGTGAGGCTGAAGCCCTGACGGCGCGAGCCCGTGCCGCCGGTGTGGAGGACCGCATTCGCTGGCACGGGACGGTGCCTGCTGCGGGGCGGCTGTTCTCCGCGTTCGACTGCTTCGTCCTCAGCTCCCGGACCGAGGGCACACCGATCGCACTGTTCGAAGCGATGGCGGCGGGCGTTCCCATCATCGCAACCGCCGTGGGCGGAGTGCCGGACGTCGTTTCCAAGGCGGAGGCTCTGCTGGTCGCGCCGTCGGATCCTGCCGTGCTCGCGGTCGCAATCCGCGCCGTGCACGCGGACCCCGGCGGGGCCGCGGCGCGGGCACGGGCCGCCCGGCGCAAACTCGACACCGACTTCGGCGTTGAGGAATGGGTCAACCGCTATGATTCCACGTACGATGCCGTGACCCGCCCGCTCCCCCGAGCGGCGGTATGAACCAGCTCGCGTTGGTGCTTATTCTGGTGCCGATCGCGCTCTTCGCCTACGCGTACATCGGGTATCCGCTCATTCTGGCAGTGGTGGCGCGGCTCAAGCCGAAGCCGAAGCGCTTCGGCGACCCACCCGAGTGGCCCCGCATCAGCATCGCGATTCCGGCGTACAACGAGGCCGCCTCCATCGGGGCGACGCTCGAGAGCCTGCTGGCCTTGGACTATCCCCCGGATCGACGGCAGATCCTGGTCGTGTCGGATTGCTCTCGCGACGGGACCGACGAGATCGTCCTCCGCTACGCGGACCGGGGCGTCGAGCTGCTGACGCTGCCGTCGCGCGGCGGCAAGACGGCCGCAGAGAACGCGGCGTTCACCCGGCTCGGCGGCGAGATCATCGTGAACACCGACGCGACCATCCGGATCCTGCCCGGGTCGCTCAAGCCGCTGATCCGAGTGTTCCAGGACCCGGGTATAGGTGCCGCTTCGGGGCGCGACGTGAGTGTTGGGGACGTGCGCGCGGAGGTGAATCAGGGCGAGTCGGGGTATGTGGGGTACGAGATGTGGGTCCGCTCGCTCGAGACCCGGGTGGGTTCGATCGTGGGGGCGAGCGGATGCTTTTATGCGATCCGTCGCACGATCGTCAACCCCGCATTTCCCGAAGCACTGAGCCGCGATTTTGCTTCGCCGCTCCGGGCGCGTCTCCTAGGCTTCCGCACGGTCTCCGTGGACGACGCCGTTTGCTTCGTGCCCCGCACGACGTCGCTCCGCTCCGAGTACCGCCGGAAGATCCGCACGATGGCGCGCGGCCTCGAGACGCTCTGGTACAAGCGCGCCCTGCTCAACCCGGTCCGCTACGGCAGCTTTGCGTTGATGCTCTTCAGTCACAAGCTGTGCCGGTGGCTGGTGCATCTGACCCTGCCGGGGCTGCTGGTCGGGCTCTCGCTCCTGAGCCCTCATTCCCTGGTTGCCGCGCTGCTGGTGTTGACGATCGCGCTGGTGATGGGGCTGGGTGTGGTGGGCATGCGGTGGCCCGACGGGCGCAAGGCGCCGGCACCGATCGCCGTCTCGGGCTTCATTCTCGCGGTCAACGCGGCGGCGCTGCGGGCGTGGGGCAAGGCCCTGCGCGGCGAGCGGAATCCCATCTGGGAACCGACCCGCCGGCCTGAAGCGCCGGCCGACGCGTCGGGTTCGGCGGCAGGCTAGAGCAGCTCGGACGCTCGCTCGCTCGACGGCATGCCGACGATGAGTCCTTCCTCACCGCGGCCGGCGTGCCCTCCGGCCGGCTTGCCGCCGTGTGCGGCGGCGCGAAGGCCCGCCACCCCCATCCAGCCCAGCACGATCAGCTCGATCAGACCGTTCACCGCTGCCTTGAACCCCGCCATGTCGTATTGCCCGAGGCTCGATGCGGCGAGCGTTGCCCGGAGCTGGAGGAAGTCCAGGGCGAAAAAGGCGAGCCCTACGAGGAGCAGCACCAGGAGGACGAGGTCGATTACCGCGATGGTCCGGACCACACCGCGGTGCTCGAGCAGCACACCGCCGATCTTGAGGAAGGCGAAGCCGAGAATCGGGCTCACGAGCGCGCTGGTCGTGAGGCCGAACGCTCCGAAACGCCAGCTCACCTCGCTCATCCGGGCCGGCCACACGGCCCCGATCAGATCGACGAGCGGGGAAACGAGCAACGCCAGCGCGACGGCGTACAGCACCCACACGATTGAACGACCCCTTGAAAGGGCCATCGCCGGGATTCTCCGACTAGAGGGTACAACAATATCGTGGGTTGGCCCGCGCCGGTCGAGGCGGCCATGGGCGAGCGGCTCGAATCAGGAAGGCAGGACTTCCGCCACCCGCGGAATCAGATCGGCGCTGACGCGGGCGCCCAGCTCGCCGGCCGCCGCGTCGGCATCGGCAGAGCGCAGCGGGACGACCACGCGTACCAGGGCCTCGTCGCTCCGGCCTCGCAGCGCCGAGTCCCGAAGCAGCTGCAGCTTCACGCGGTATTCATTCGACTCGACTCGCCCCCGTCCCTGATACCAGTAGTAGACCAGCGCGCGCTGCTGCTTGTTGACCAGCAGGTAGCGATTCACCCGCACGGGTCCGAGGGACGTCGCCAGGATCTGCTCTCCCGACGCGACCGCTTCCCACCCGGCTCCGGGGAGACAGTTCTTCGGCGAATGGATCGTCTTGCCCTGGACCTGTCGCTCGTAGTAGCCGACGTAGACGGTAAACGCCGGCGCCGAATCGCGGGCGAAGGACCGCAGCAGGTACGAAGACATCCCGGCGACGCGCTGCTCCTCGGGCGTGATGACCTCGTTTCGCCCGTCGTAGCCCTCGTAGCGCGCCGGGAGCTGGCTCAGGGGGGCTCGCAGCGGGAGGGCCTGCTGGCTGTTGGCCCCGACGACCACGAGCAGACAGCCTGCTGCCAGAACGCCTGCGGGGAGGTACTGCTGCCAGTCAGACCGCATGGCGGCTCCTGGCGATGAGGCGCTCGAGCACCGCGATGCCCCAGGCTCCGGCGGCGAGCACCGAGAAGGCGACCAGAAAGAGCAGCCAGCCCTCGGTGAGATGCATGAAGCCTTCGCCCATCGCGGGCGTCAGGAAATAGACCAGGAATCCCGTCAGAAAAACCCGAACGGCGTTGACGACCACCGCCACCGGTACGGCGAGCGCCAGCACGCCCAGGCGGCCGATCGGCGTGCGCAGCCACAGGCCGCCCACGAGGACGCCAAGGCTCAGCAGGGCGACCAGGGACCGAATCCCGCTGCACGCCTCGGTCACGAAGAGTTGCCGGCCAGGGAGCTGGATCACGTTCCCGGACAGCCGCACGGGGACGTGCCGCCACTCGAGCAGAGCCGCGCCGAGCGCCGACGCCTTGAACTGAAGCGGGAGCGTGAGCGCGTTGGTCACGAGGGCTGGCAGCGGAATCGAGAGCGTGAGCAGCGCGAACGGAAGCCACCAGCGGCGGAGCTGCCGCTCGCCGAGCCAGAACACGGTGAGGCCGGCCAGCGCGAGCACGATCGAGAACCGAAGCGTGAACAGCTCTGCCGCCAGGCCGGCGACGTACCGAAGAAGGATCGCCGCTACCAGCAGGCTCGTGCCGACGCGCGGGTTCCCGGTCTGTGGCTGGCTGGGCCGATCGCGCCAGGCGAGCCACACCGCCAGGGGGGCCAGCAGGAGCCCATGGCCGGCCTCGCTGTCATTCCACCAGTCGCGGGCGAGGAGCAGGGCGGGTTGGGCAAAAAGAGCGACGAAGGCGGCGGCGGCGAGAGCGAGCGGCGCGCCAAGGCGACCCGGCCAGACCCGCAGCCGAGGCGCAGCTTCGGGGACGGCCGTCACAGGGGAATTACCAGCCGCCCCGGCGCAGCAGAACCACGGGGACGGTCTTCACCATGATCTTGAGGTCCTCGAGCAGGCTCTGGCGCTGAATGTACTCGAGGTCGAACTGCACCTTCTTCCGGACGTCGTCGAGACAGGCGTCGTAGTGCTGATTGATCTGCGCCAGGCCGGTGATGCCGGGCTTGGCGCGCTGCCGCAGCGGATACTCGGCGATGTTGGCGCGGAGCTGGGCGAAAATGGTGGGACGCTCGGGCCGCGGACCGACGATGCTCATGTCCCGCTTGAGCACGTTGATCAGCTGGGGCAACTCGTCGAGCCGGTATTGCCGGAGGAACTTGCCGACCTCGGTGACGCGGGGGTCGTCCTTGGCGGCCCACACAGCACCGGTCTTGTGCTCGGCGTTCACGTGCATCGTGCGGAACTTGTAGATCGTGAACGGCTGGCCGCCGAGGTCGAGCGCGCGGCGATGATTGGTGGATCGCTGCGAGCGGCCCCGGCGGTCGAGGCCCACCCGCTCCTGGGTATAAAAGACGGGACCGCGGGACGTCAGCTTCACCAGCACGGCGATCACGAGCAGGATCGGCGACAGCACGACGAGCGCGAGCGCCGCCAGTGCCATGTTCACGCCCTGACGGATCCACGCTCCGGCGCTCGCGGCGCTCTCCCCCCGGGTCGAATACGCCGGCTCCAGGCCGAACGGCCGGGCTCCGGCCATCTCGACCTGGTCGGGTGTCGCGGGCAGAGACGACTGGCTGCCACTCAAAGCGGACATCGCGGATCCCATTACACGCTCGTTAGAACAGCCGGGCGATCGCCACCACGGCGAGAATGGCACCGGAGACCGCGGCGACGTACGCGATCGAGTTGCGAGCATTGCGTTTTTCGCCGACGTAGATCTCGTCGCCCGCCTGGAGATTCAGGGCGTCCAGCGAGACGCCCCGATTGAAGGCGACCTGGAGCTCTTTTTGATCCCGGACGACGTTCCCGTTGCGGCGAATGACGGTCTTCCGCAGGTTGGCGTCAGCTATGGGACCGCCGCCAGCCATGATCACCTCGCTTGCCAGCATGTCGGCTCGGACGGTGTAGAAGCCCGGCCGCGCGACTGCGCCGAGGATCGACACCCGGATCAACGGGTCGACGATGACGGTGGGGTCCTTCACGTACTTGGCGATCTGCGCTGTCAGGTACGTCTGGGCCTCCGAGCGCAGCACGCCGGCCATCGAGATCTCGTCGAGGTTCGGGAGGATCAGCACTCGACCCGTCCGCACCGGGAAGGTGTCGTTGAGCGTCTGCTCCTGCGCCACGTGGATCACGATGCGATCACCCGCGGCGAAGTCGCCGTTCCTGAGCCGGTCACGAATGACGGTCGCTTCGTCATCGCTCACCTTGCCGCTCTTGAGCAGGCTGTCGAGCTCGGCGCGGCTGGCCAGAGCGCGGGGCTGAGTTGGTTGCTGCGCGGCGACGGGACGCGTGCCGAAACCGATGATCAACCCTGCGGTGACGATCGCGGTGACCAGTCTTGGCATCCGGGTTCCTGACCTTGAATGGGAAAGGCCGCACGGCGCGCTGAGGCGCCCCTCAATCGGCCCCCCACCCAGCAAGATTCGCTCCGGCGCGCGCTTGGGCGGATCACCCAAGACGGGCCAAAGGTTATACTGCTTGGCCAGGATGCCTGTGATGGCTCTCACCCGCGCCGGCCCAACGGCCTCACCGCGGGTTTCCCTCGGCGTCGAGCGAGTCGACGCTATCGGTCAGCAACGGCGACTGCTCCTCCCCCAACCCGAACGACGCCAGCCGGCGGCTGAACCGCGACCGCAGGCGCCGGAGCGAATCATCGAGGAGCCGAGCTGCCCCGGCCGGCTTGGCGGGGTCGCTCGCGTCCGATTCGGCTTGGGCGGGCTTGCCTGGATTCATTCGCTTCACTTGGTCAGTGGCAAACTGCTAGATCTTGCACCTTTAGCGCACGCTCCGCCCGCTTTGTCCGGGCGGGCGCTCGCGGGGACGAAGCTCCTTCAAAGTTAGCGCCGCCAGCCGAGCCAGCCGGGCGAGCGAGTCCGTGGTCGGCTTGACTGCACTCAACAATTTGTCCTAGATAGTGATAGCCAGACTGGCCCCGAGCTGCCGGCCGCGCGTGCCGAGCGCGTCCCGTTGCACACAGGCCACAGAACCCGTAGTCGATACCGCCACAGTCCCGGCTTCAAACGCTTGTGTAGCGCAAGAACCATCATAGTGTTGCGCGGGCCCCGCGAAATTGGTCGGCGGCTGGCGTGGTGTATTTGAGCCAAGCCATTGCCGTACCTATCGTTAGCTATCGGCATCAAGGTCGCACGAGTCCTGCGAGCGGGATGTGGGACCCCGGGATGCCTGCCGCCAGCTAACCCTGAATCCGCGTGCCGAATGGCCACTCGAGCCCGTAACGGTGACTCTCCCCTTGTACTAATTGCGAACGACCAGGAATGGTCCGCCCGATCCCTGGAGAGCGCGCTCGAACCGAATGGTTTCGCGGTAATCCGTGCATTCACCGGCGCTCAGGCGCTCGAACGAGCCCGGGGCGAGCTCCCCGACGTGGTCATTCTCGACGCCCAGATGCCGGACATGCACGGCTTCGACGTGTGCCGGGAGTTGCGCAGTGAGCGTGAGCTCGGGCCAACCACACCTATCGTGATCACCACTGCGGGGCCGTCGGGACGTGCGCAGCGGCTCGAAGCGTTGGATGCCGGCGCGTGGGAGTTCTTCGGCCAACCCATCGACGGCGAAGCGCTGCTCCTCAAGCTCCGCACGTTCGTTCAGGCAAAGCTCGCCAGCGACCGGCTGCGTGGTGAGCGTCTCCTCGATCCCGATACTGGGCTCTACAACCGGGCGGGTCTCTCGCGGCGCGCACGGGAGATCGGCGCGGGAGCGTCCCGGCGCCACGATCCGCTGGCCTGCGTGGTGCTGGAGTCCGAAGTCGAGTCGGCGGAGGGCGGGGTGGACGGGCTCGTCGGAGTCGTGGGCCAGGCGCTTCGTGAGGCCGGCCGCTCGTCCGACGCGCTGGGTCGGCTGGAGGGTCGCGAGTTTGCCGTCATCGCGCCGGCGACCGGCGCCCAGGGCGCGGTGAAGCTCGTCAACCGGCTTGCCGGGGTGATCGAGCGACTGCCGGCTGCGGGCCGCACGGGTGGCGCGACTTTCAAGGTTCGCGCGGGCTATTGTGCGGTGCCCGACTTCGCCACGTCGTCCCTCGACGCCGTTCAGCTCCTCGACTGCGCCACCACCGCCTTGCACGACCTCCTGCGGAGCCCCGATGGTGATCGGGTCCGCGGGGTCGAGGGGGTCCCGCTCAAGACGTAGGCGTCGACTCGCTCGACCCCGCAGTCAGCTGGCCCGGCTTCTCCTCATCCGCCACATAGCCGTACACGTACCCGTAGTACTGATAGACCCCGCCCGCCCGAATGTCGTTCAGCACGGCGCCCAGGACCCGGATCGGCAGTCGGTCCAGCACCTTGAGCTTGGCCTCCGCCATCTCGCGGTTGGTTTCTCCGGAGCGCAGCACGAGGACCATGTTGCCGGTCGCGGTCCCAAGCACGAACGGATCGATGCCGGCGCCCAGCGGCGGGCTGTCCACGATGATCACGCTGAAGCGGGTCTTGAGCGTCGCCATCAGCTCATTCATGAGCGCCGAGCCGAGCAGCTCAGGCCCGTGCTGGCGTCGGGTGCCGCACGGGAGCACCGTGAGGTTCCGCTTGCTGGTCGGCCGCAGAATCTGGTCGAGCGTGGCCGATTTCATCAGGTAATCGAGCAGGCCGGGGATACGCTCGGCGCGGAACATCCGGTGCAGCTCGCCCCGGCGAATGTCGCCGTCGATGAGCAGGGTCTTGTAGCCCGCCTCCGCGAACGACAGGGCGAGGTTGGACGAGACCAGGGACTTGCCATCGCCCGGGGAGGGGCTCGAGATCGTCAGCATGACCGGCCCGGCCGCCCCGTACGAGTGCACGATGTTGAGCCGAATGCCGCGGAACGCCTCGACCACGTGGGCCGTCTCCTCGAGATCCACGCTGCCGCGCTTCAGCTTGTTGATCGCCGGCACGGCGCCCAGGATGCAGAGCCCCAGCTCGTTGGTCACCTGGTCTGGGTACCGGAAGCGCTTGTCCAGGCGGTCGAGCAACAGGGCCAGGGCCACCGCCGCGCCCATGCTGCCCATGAACGCCAGGAAGATGATTCGGGGCGCGTCGTTGCGGCTCGGGCTCTCGGGCTGGACGGCCGGGTCGAGGATCCGCACGTCCGGAATGGCGCTCGCCTCGGCCAGCTGGGCCTGCTCGTAGCGGGCCTGCAGGTCGGTGTAGATCGACTGCATGCTCTTGACCTCGCGGTCAAGCCGCGCCTCGTTGATCATCCGGCTGGGGATCTGCTGAAGCTCCTGCGACTGCGCCCCGATCCGGCCCTCGAGGTCCGTCTGCTGCGCGCGAAGCGCCGAGATGAGCGTGTTCGCGTAGACCGGGATGATCTGGGTCTTGAGCGTCTGGATCCGATCGGCCAGATCCTTAACGGGCTTGTAATCGTCGGTGTACTTGAACCGGAGCGCCCGAAGCTGGGCCTCGGCGTCGGCCAACTCGGTGAGCGCGCGGGTGAAGTCGGGGGCCGTCCGCACGGACGGGATCGTCTGGAACGCGTCGATCGGCACGGTGCCGCTCTGCGATTCCCGCAGGACCCGCTCGATGTTCTCGCGGTCCCGCTTCATCTCGTCGGCTTGGACCTTCTGGGTGAAATACTGACCGATGACCGTACCAGTCCCGACGGTGACGCCCGGATTGATGGGCGTGGCGTCGTTCGGCTGGGTGATGGTCGCCACCTTGTAGCTCTCGAGCTTGGTCTCGGCGTCCCGCAGCTGCTGGCCCACGGACGCGACCTGCTCCGCGAGGATCCGGGACAGCTCGGTCAGCTTCCGCTTCTTCAGGTCGGCGGCCACCGCGACGAACTGATCCGACAGGGCGTTCATCGTGCTGGTGAGGCGGACGGGATCGGGTCCCGTGAGCTGAAGGCGCAGGAAGTTGCCGTCCTGGGCCATCATGGTCGAGAGCTGGCCGCTCAGCGCTTGGGACGCGTCGCGCGGGGTGCTCACGTTGAATTCATACGTGCGCCCGGCCTTGAGCATGCCCGCTTCGGGACGCCACGCCAGACCGACCCGCTGGCCGATCGAATCGCCGACCACGCCGGTCTGCACCAGCAGCCCCTCTTTGGTCTTGAGGGTGAGACCGTGCTGCGTCTTGTCGACGCTCAGCACGTAGGACCCGGGCCGGAAGCGCGCCATGAGCGCGAAGTTCTTGAACACGACCGAGTCCTGCGGGTCGTGGGCGAGATAGAGGCGCTCTTTCTGAACGACCGAGTCGAGCACCGTGTACGTCTTGAGCAGCTCGACCCAGGCGTAGGATTCGAGCAGACCCTGGGCGCGGATGGGCCCGTCGTTCCTCGGCGGGGATTCGATCCAGATCGTGGCCTGTACCTGGTATTCGGGGATCAGGAACCGGGTGGCGAAGACGCCGGCGCCGGTGCCGAGTGCGGTGATGAGGAGGATCAGCCACTTGTAGCGGCGGAGGGCCGACACGTAGCGGTGCCACTGAAACCCTTCGGATCCGTCCTCAGCCGGGATGGGACTCAGGTCGGACGCCGCCACCGGAAGCTGGGGCGAGGCCGGAGCCATATGCGCGGGCGGTTCGTTGGAGGGAATCAGGTTACGGGCCATAAGAGTCGGACGCTCCGAGGTTTGCGGCGATCGAGGGGCTGGCGGTCGGTTGCGGCCCCGAATCTCTTGCGACTTGCAGACACGGCCCCCCGCCTCTGCAAAGTAAGGACCAGTGAGCGGGCGGCAAGCAAGCCGGGGCGAAGTCGGTATCAGGCAGCGCCATATGCGGGTCCCCTGCCGGTCGACGCCCCGGGCCCGGGATCTGTTGCATGGGCCTTGCATGGCGTTGCGCCGACCCAGCAGTGGTCTGTTGCTCTCATCACACTGTTTTGCTTGACACGCGCTGCACGGTGTTGTATCCAAGTGACGCTGCCGCTTGCCTGAAGGGCGTTCGGCACGAGCTTGGAACAGGCCCTGCTCAGGCCGGTACTGACCCCGCTCCCCGGGGCGTGCCTCATGAGTTGACCAGCGCCAGCACTAAGGAGAGTCCGCATGGGCAGTTCGCTTGCATCCTCCCCCCCGCCTGGAACCCCGGCCGGGTCCGAATCGGCGGCCCGGGATCCGCTTTCGATCCCCGGCGACGTCAAAGCCAGCATCCGGATCCTGGTGGTCGATGATGAGCGCACCCTGCGGGAGAGCTGCGCCAGCGTCCTGCAGATGGATGGCTACAACGTCACCCTCATCGGGCGTGGCGAGGAAGCCGTCGACACGGTCAAGCGGCGCAAGTTCGACATCATCCTCGTCGATCTGTATATGTCCCAGGTATCGGGACTCCAGATCCTTCAGGCCGCCCTGGAGGCATTCAAGGACACCATCGTCGTCGTGATGACCGGAAATCCGAGCGTCACGAGCAGCATCGAGGCCCTCCGTGCCGGCGCCTGGGACTACCTGCCCAAGCCGTTTTCCGCGACCCACCTCCAGGTCCTGATCGGCCGGGCGTCGCACGCCGTGATGGTGTCGCGCGAAGCGCAAGACCTTCGCCTGCAGTTGATGAAGCAGAACGGCCACAGCGACAAGATCGCGCTGATCGGCATCTCGCCGCCGTTCCGGAAGGCGGTGGAACTGGCGAGGAAGGTGGCCGGGACGGACGCATCGGTGTTCATCAGCGGCGAGAGCGGCACAGGCAAGGAAGTGATCGCGCAGTTCATCCATCAGTACAGTCGGCGGGCGCACAAGCCGATCGTGCCGATCAATTGCGCGGCCCTTCCCGAAGGTCTGCTCGAGAGCGAGCTGTTCGGGCATCGAAAAGGCTCCTTCACCGGCGCCGACCGGGACAAGCCCGGCCTGCTGGAAACGGCCAACGGCGGGACGCTTTTCCTGGACGAGCTCACCGAGATGTCGATGCCGCTCCAGGCCAAGCTCCTGCGCGTCATCCAGGACGGAGTGGTGCGTCGCGTCGGCAGCGAGCAGGTGGATGCCGTGGTCGACGTACGCTTCATCTCTGCCACGAACCGCGACCCCCAAGATGCGGTGGACGAGGGCGCTCTCCGCAGTGACCTCTTCTACCGGCTCCGCGTGGTTCCGATCACACTGCCGCCGCTCCGCAAGCGGCAGGAAGACATTCCGCTGCTCGCCAATCACTTCCTCACCTATTACTGGCACCGCCATCGCCAGATGGGTGACCGTGTGCCGCGCTTGAGCGACGGCAGCATCGCCTTCCTGCGCTCGCGGCCCTGGCGGGGGAACGTGCGCGAGCTGCAGAACGTGATCGAGCACGTAGCGGTGCTGGCGGAGCCGGATCAGGTCATTCAGCCGAACGACATCCCGATCTACGATGATGCCACGGACTGGCCGGCGGAGGCGGCGTCGCCCGCGGGCGTCATGGACGAAGCGTATCACGTGGCGAAGGACCGGATCGTGGCGCAGTTCGAGCGTGAGTATCTTGGCCGGTTGGTGAGCCGGGCCGGCGGCAACATGTCGAAGGCCGCCCGACTGGCCAGCATCGATCGGACGACGCTGTACCGCCTCATGGACAAGCACGAATTCCACCGCGACGAGAGCCCGGGGACGCCGGAGTGAAATCGGAGACCACCGCCCCCCACTCCGCGAGCGGGGAGCGTCGGCGGACGTCGGGACCGACGTACCCGCCGCCGCCCCGCGTGTGGGACCCCGAGGGGCCCTCGGGCGGGGGCCTCGCGCCCGGTTTGTGGGAGGCGCTGCGCGACAGCGTCCTCGCCGTCGAGTCGCGCTGGGAAAGCGTGGTCGAGCACGCCGCCTCCGCTGAGGAAGTCGCCGGGAACATCGCCCACATTTGCGTCGCCGTTCGCGAGGCCGCGATCGGGCAGGAGCCGGACATGGCGCTCGTGCCGAGGAGCGCACTGTCCCGGCGCCTCGTCGTGCTGATCCGGGTGGCCCTGCTGGAGCGGCTCCAGTCCCTCACGCCGCAGCCGGACGGGGGCCAGGCGCTTCGCCTGCTCGCCGCGGTCGAGCGCGTCGGCCAGCGGCTCGAGGTCGACTGGTCGCAGCGCTTCACGGATCGTCTGTCCGGCCCCGATGGGCTGGAGTTGGTGGTCGAGGTCGCGCATGACCTGCGGTCGCCGCTCACCTCCATCCTCTTCCTCGCCGAGACGCTGCAACGGGCTCGGAGCGGGCCGGTGAATCCGGTCCAGGAACGCCAGCTGGGCCTCATCTACAGCGCGGCGTTTGGACTCAGCTCCGTGGCCAGCGACGTCATCGAGCTGGCGCGCGGCGGCGACCGGCTGGTCGACCTCGACCCGATCCCGTTTTCGATCACCGACATACTGGAGTCGGTGCGCGACATCGTGCTGCCGATCGCGGAGGAGAAGTCGCTCTCGGTGCGGCTGTCGCAGCCCGAGTCCGATTTTCGCGTGGGCTATCCCGTCGCGTTGAGCCGGGTGCTGCTCAACCTCACGACGAACGCGCTCAAGTTCACCGCGGAGGGGTTCGTCGAGGTGGCGGCCCGGCAGGTGGCCGCCAGTCAGGTGGAGTTCGCCGTCCGCGACACGGGGCGCGGCATCCCGCCGCAATCGATGGCGACCCTGTTCGAGCCGTTCCGCCGGCGTCAGAAGCCGGGCGAGTACGCGTTTTCGGGCTCGGGGTTGGGTCTATCCATCTGCCGGAAGCTGGTCGAGGCGATGGGCTCCACCCTCCAGGTGGAAACGTCCCCCGAAGCCGGGACCAGGTTCTTCTTCGTGCTCGAGCTGCCGCTCGCAGGCGAGGGGATGATCGGATAGGAACCGGCCAAACCGTAAACGGTGAACGGCAATCAGGGGGTTCCTCGGCCAGGGGAGCCCCCTGTTCACTGTTTACTGTTCACCGCTTAGCTTTGAGTGTGCTACTCACCCCGGCGTCGACGACGCCTGCGCGGTCGGCATTCCCGGCGATGTGCTTGGGGAGCTTGCCCTGGCGGGCGTGGTACCCGTGGAGGGTGCGATCGTGACCGGCGACGAGCTCGAGGAGCCCTGTCGCGAACAGCTGGCTGACCACAAGGTCCCCGACCTCGTGCGCCCCTTCGACGCGTTCCCGCTGACCGGGTCCGGCAAGGTGAAGCGGCAGGAGCTCACGCGAGTTGCGGGCCCGAAACCGAGCCCTACGTGACCCAACCGATGAACCGTCCCAACCGCCATCTGCCGAGTCCGGCGGTGCATGCTCCGAACGCGGCGTTGCTGATCGACTTCGACAACGTCACCCTCGGCATCCGCTCAGATCTGACCAAGGAGCTGCGCACACTCCTCAACAGCGACATCATCAAGGGCAAGGTGGCGGTCCAGCGTGCGTACGCCGACTGGCGCCGCTATCCCCAGTACATCGTTCCGCTCTCCGAGTCTTCGATCGATCTCATCTTCGCGCCCGCGTTCGGCACCAGCAAGAAGAATGCGACCGACATCCGGCTTGCGATCGACGCGATCGAGCTGGTGTTCATCCGCCCGGAGATCGGCACGTTCATCATCATGTCGGGGGACAGCGACTTCTCGACCATGGTGATCAAGCTGAAGGAGTACGGGAAGTATGTGATCGGCGTGGGTATCCGCGAGTCCGCGAGCGATCTGCTGATCCAGAACTGCGACGAGTACTACTCCTACAGCGACCTCGCCGGCCTGACGAAGGAAGTGGACACGCCGTCGGCTCAGCGCGATCCGTGGGAGCTGGCCCGCGAAGCGGTCGCCCAGATGGTACGCAACGCGGATGTGATGCGCTCGGACCGCCTCAAGCAGGTCATGCAGCAGATCGATCCCAACTTCGACGAGAAGAACGCGGGGTTCAGCCGGTTCAGCAAATTCATCATTGAGGCCGGCCAGCGCGGCGTCGTCCACGTCAGCAAGATGGAGAATGGCCAGTACGAGGTCGCGCCCGCAGGCGCGGGCCCGACGCCGGCGGAGCCGGCGCGGGAGACCGCGAGGCCCGGACCGGAGGGAGAGCGCCGGGGCCGGGGACGCGGCCGGGGCCGGGGTCGC
>CAZFKN010000041.1:0-26480 GCA_964519805.1 uncultured Gemmatimonadaceae bacterium | reverse complement strand
GGGCGCCGCCCGAACCGACGGGTTTGCGACACCCCTCGGCTATTCGGCTGAGCTCGTTCCGCTCGACAATCCGTACACGCGCGGGCCGGGTGGTACGCTCCGGGTCCGCGCTCTGGTGGACGGCCGGCCGGGGGCCGGCCTTTCGGTGCTCGCCGGCGGGCGCACCCGTGACGGATCCCGCATCCGCGTCCAGGAGCTCCGCACGGACGCGGACGGCGTAGTCGGCGTCAAGCTCACGACCCGCGGCCGCTGGTATGCCAAGTTTGTCCGAATGGAGAAGGTCCATGACGGAAAGCACGATTACGAGTCGCGATGGGCCACGCTGACCTTCGAGGTGCGCTGACCCCCCCAAACGGCCGACCGCTCCCTCCCCCGAACGGCCGATAACCGGGAACCCCCGACGGTTTCATCCTTGGGTGTGACACCCAACCGTGGGGAGATACCATGACCAGCACCACAGGACCCGCGGGCGTGCTTGCGGCGCTCTCGGACGATCTGGCCGCCGCGGCGGAGCGCGGCGCCCGCTCGACCGTCGCGATTCACGCCCGGCGACGGATTCCGTCCAGCGGCATCGCGTGGCGTCCCGGGGTCATCGTGGCCGCGAGCCACACGATTGCTCGGGAAGAAGAGATCTCGATCACCCTCCCGGACGGCCGTGCCGCCCCGGCCACACTGGCCGGTCGCGACGAAGCCACCGACATAGCAGTGCTCCGGAGCGAAGCCGCCCTGACGCCGGCGGACCGGGCGGACACCGGCGCCATCCGCGTGGGCACGCTGGTTCTCGCTCTAGGCCGGCCGGGGCAGAGCGTCACCGCGAGTCTCGGCGTCGTGAGCGCCGTGGGCGGCGAATGGCGGACCTGGCAGGGCGGTCGCATTGACCAATTCGTCCGCCTGGACCTCGCGATCTACGATGGATTCTCCGGTGGTCCGCTGGTAGAGACCGGCGGCCGCGTGCTCGGTCTCAACACGTCGGGTCTCGCCCGCGGGATGGCGCTCACCATACCCGGCGGAACGGTAGACCAGGTCGCCGATCGGATCCTGGCCGGTGGCCGCCTGGTCCGCGGCTATCTGGGGCTGGCCTCGCAGCCGGTTCGGCTCCCCGACGGATTGCGCCAGGCGCTTCACCTCGGCGGCGATTTCGGACTCGTGATCGTCAATGTCGAGGCCGGCGGCCCGGCCGATCGGGCAGGTGTGCTGCTTGGCGACATCCTTGTCGCGCTCGACGGGTCGCCGGTAGGCGAGCCGGGGGATGTCCTGGCGGCATTGGACCCCGACCGCGTGGGCCGGCCAATGACGGTACGGCTTCTGCGGGCGGCGCAGCCGATGGACCTCACGATCACGGTCGGATCCCGCCCGGCCGGCCGGCGCTAGCCATGCCGAAGAACCCCTCGACGCATCCCGCACTCCTGAATGCGCTCGCGGCCGCGGCCGATGCCCTGCGCCGTGTTACGGTCGAGATCCAGAGTGGGTCGCGGTCGCACGGGTCGGGCGTCATCTGGCGCCCGGACGGGCTCCTCGTCACGAACGCCCACGTGGTGCAGGTCGGCGCGCCGCAGGTGCTACTGTGGGACGGTCGCTCGATCCCCGCGCGGATCGTGCGGCGTGACCCCTCGCGGGATCTTGCTGCGCTCCACATCGACGGACACGGCCTCGACGCCGCGGTCCCCGCCGAGTCCCGGGACCTCCGGGTGGGCGCCCTGGTGCTGGCGATGGGCCATCCCCTCGGCGTCCGCGGCGCTCTCGCTGTCGGCGTGCTCCACGACGCTCCGGCGCATGGGCGCGGCACCCGTCCGCGGTGGATCCGCGCCGACATCCGCCTCGCACCGGGCAATTCCGGTGGTCCGCTCGCCGACGCGCGTGGGCACGTGCTCGGACTCAACACGATGGTCGTGAACGGCCTCGCGCACGCGATCCCGAGCGACGCCGTCGACCGGTTTCTCCGCGCTGACCGTCGCGCCACGCTGGGGGCGCTGCTCCGACCGGCGGCGCTGCGCGCCGGCGGCGTCGGCTACGTCGTATTGCGCGTCGTGCCGGGCGGGGCGGCCGCAGCGGCGGGGCTCGCCGTCGGCGACGTGCTGACGGCGATCGGCGGACAGCCGTTTGCCGATGCCGGCGCACTGACGGCCGCGCTCGAGGAGGCCCGCCCCGGCGACCGGCTCCGGCTGCAGGTCGTGCGCGGCTTCGAGAGACTGGAGCGCGAGGCGATGCTGCACGACGCCGCGGGGAAGGTGCGCGCGGCGTGACCGTCAAGCGGATACTCGTCGTTGCCGCATCGCCGGTCGTGCGGGCCGGCCTGGAGAGTCTGCTGGCCCGCGCCGGCGAGTACTCCGTGTTGGGGACGGCGGCGTTGCCACCACTCGATGGCTACCTGTTCGCCGATCCGGACGTGATCGTGGTGTCGCTGGGCTCCGGCGACGATGCGGGCCTCGCCTCCGCGCTCCCGCCGGAGAGGGACTCGGCGCCCGCGATCGTAGTCCTGGGCGAAGAGCCGGTCGGCGACTGGGGACCGAGGGTCCTTCGATGGGGGGCGCGCGCGGTCCTGCCGCACAGCGTGGGCGCGGCCGAACTGGTCGCGGCGATCGAGGCTGCGGCGGTAGGGCTCGTCGCATTGCCGCCCGACCTCGTCGGCGTGGCGGGCCGCACGCCGCTCCGGAGCGAGCCGGCGCTGGCGCAGCCGCTGACCGCGCGGGAAGTGGAGGTGCTCGGGCTGCTCGCGGCGGGACTCGGCAACAAGGCCATCGCGATCCGGCTCGCGATCTCGGAGCACACGGTGAAGTCGCACGTCACCGCGCTCTTTGCGAAGCTGGGCGTCTCCACCCGGGCGGAAGCGGTTGCGACGGGAGTCCGGCAGGGCCTGCTGATGCTGTGAAACCCACGCGACGGGCTACTTTACCGGTTCCGGCACCGGCTCATCGCGCACCGGCATCCGCCGCTGCGCCCAGTCGCCGATCATGCGACTGAAGGCATCCACCAGCTCCGGGTCGAACTCCATGCCCGAGCGCTCGCCGAGGTAGGACACAGCTCGTTCCGAGGTCCACGCCGCCCGGTAAGGGCGGTCGGTGCACAATGCGTCGTACACGTCGCACACGTGGACCACCTTGCTGGCGTAGTGGCACTCCCGCGGGTAGCGAAGGGAGGGATACCCTCCGCCGTTCAGCATGATGTGGTGCTCATAGGCAACGAAGGCGGCGACGTCCAGCCGGGTCTCCTGCTCGATGATGATCCGCGCCCCCTCCTTCGGGTGTCCCTGCATCACGGCCCGCTCTTCCTCCGTGAACTGGCCGGGCTTGACCAGGATCTCCTTCGGAATCCGCACCTTCCCCAGGTCGTGCAGCAACCCTGCCACACCGAAGAGGCGTACTTCGCGCGAGCCGAGGCCCAGATACTCGGTGAGCGCCATGGCGAGCACTGCGACATTACTCGAGTGGGTGGTGGTGTACTGATCGAAGTTCTTGAGCTGGAGCAGCGGCAGGCGGATCTGGCGTTGACTCCGCATCGCGACCGCGAGCGATCGCACCACGGCTTCCGCCTCGAGCAGGGGCAGGCGGCCCATGCGTCCGACTTCGCCGTGCATCCAGCTGATCGTCTCCGCCTCGGCATCGAGGTCGGGAAGCGTGACCGCTTCGTCGGCCGGGGCCGCCTCCACCGCCTCGCCGGCGGACTGGCCGCGCACCTCGACCGCTCCGTAGCGGATCCGCCGGCTGAGCATCTGGCGCGCCTCGGCCGTATCCGTCCCCTCGCCCACGATCAGCTTATGCAGGTCGTCGAGCCATCCGGCGTACTCGTCGCGCGTTACGCCCTCGAGAAACTCGATCCGTTCCACGCCCTTGGCCGCCAGGCGCCCGCCCCACTCCCAGGCCGCGAGCTCCCGCAGGATCTGGCGTTGGTAGATCACTTCGCCGTCGATGAAGGAGAATCGCGGCTCGGCGTCCGAGGACAGCTCGGTCAGCAGCTCGAAGGAGGCGTCGACGGTCCGCTCCCGGGCGGGGTGCCCGGCCGGGTACAGTCCCATGGCCGAGAGCGCCTGGCCGAGCGAGGTCAGGTAGCGAAATGGATCGCTCATCCCGCCGTTCCCGCGGCGGCCCGAACTTCGGCGTCGCGGCTGCTCCGGGCCAGCCGCAGGACGTTCGCGGCTGCCGGGTCGACACCCCAGCGTCCGGCGAGTCCCGCGACCGCCGCCACCATCTCCGGAGACTTCGGCGCCAGCCGCCGCCACAGCATCCACCGTCGACGGCCCTGGACCCGCCGCACCAGGCAGTCCCGGGCCGCGGTCGAGGGCAGCATGGCGAGCACGCGAACCAGCAGCAGTCGTAGGTCCGCCGGCTGCGCATGCGACTCCAGTTGGTCCACGAGCAGCGGGGCCGCCTCCATGGGGCAGCCGTCCAGCGCAGTGGCGAGCGCCGTCCGGAGGATGAGCTCGTCGCCGTCCGTGAGGCCGGTGCAGATCGCCTGATCCCGAAGCTCGGGCGTCCTGAGCGCCAGCTTCAACGCCTCTCGGCGCACACGCGCATCCGCGTGGGTAAGAAAGGCCGCAGGAGAGAACCCGGAGGGCCAGGGGTCCATGCCGGTAAGCAGCACGAGCATGTTGCGGAGGACGTACCAGTGCGGCGAGTCCAGGCGAGCCATGACCATCGACCCGATGCCGGGCCCGAGACGGGTCAGCCAGGTGAGCAGGCGGCGCCGTAGGGCCCGGGAGTCCGCTTCCGCCAGCGCGTCGAGCAAGGGGTCGGTGGCGTCGAGACCAAGCCGAGGGAGCAGCCGCTCCACCAGCGCGGCATCGGGCTCGGTCCCGGCCAAGGCTCGTCGCAGCTCGCCCTGGAGCGGAAGCAGCGACCAGAGTGCCTCGGCCGCCGGATCGCCGTCCGGCGTCTGCGCGATGAGGCGGAGGAGCGCGGGAACCTCCTCTCGCTCGATCAATGTCGTCACCGCCGCGCCGATCGAGGCTCCCCAGGTCCCCAGCTCGAGCGCCGTTTCCACCAGCCGAAGCGGTTCTTCCGCCTCGGCTCCTTTGGCGTGGCGCGCGGCGGCATTCGACGTCGGTCGGGCCAGGCCCTCGAGCATGTCGCTGTAGACCTCGGGATTCGGGTCCTTGAGCGCCCAGTCGTCCACCAGCTCGCGAATCATGTCCCGCAGAGAGTCATCCGCTTCGCTCTGCGCCTCGTCGTCCTGCGACTGCGCATGCGCCGCAAGCTTGGCGAGAATGCGTAGCAGCCCGTGCGAGATCGTCTGCTGATTGGCCTCCGACGCGGCGCGGAGCAGCTCCATCACCGCGTTGACCGGCATCGAACGGGACAGCTCCACGAGGAGCTGCTCTCGCTGCGCCGCATCGGGCGCGAATTGCAGGAGACGGCGCAGCGTCTGGGGCTTGGTGCTGGCGAGCAGCTCCGCGAGCTGCTTGCTCACCATCCGCGTGTCCTGGCCGCCCCCCATGCGCGTCTGCCGGCTCAGCGCCAGGAGCTGGCGCGTTACCGTCTGCGCGAAACCCCGCTCACCGGCCCGGGCGTCGATAGCCGCCGCCAGGAGTCGCGGGTCGGCGTGCGGCGTGGCCTCGCTCCCGAGGCCGAGGGCTGCACCCACGAGGTCGGTCCAGAGGCGGGACGGTTTGTCTCCACCCTGCCCCTCACCACCGCCGCCATTGCCTTCGCCGTCGGCGAGCCGGAGCTGGTCGAACGCGAGCGCGTGCAGCCCGATGTGCGGCCAGGTCGCGGGATCGGCCGCCGCCAGCCCGGCCGCGTCGCCGCTCATCGCCCGCAGGACCCCGGTCAACTCCTCGGCGTCCAGGCCGAGCGAGAAGCTCAGACCGCCCAGCTGGCACCGGTAGAGGCGCTGGGCCAGCTCTCGCAGCACGGGATGGGTCGGGTCGGTGCCTTCGGCGTCGATGACGATCTGCGTTCGCGTCACGCCGAGGGCGAGGACCGGCCGCCGGCGGAGCAACTCGGTGAGGCTCTTGAACGCCACGTCCACCGCCGCAGCGGCCAGCGGGTGGCCGGGGGGGTACGTGGCGCTCTTGTGGATGGCGATGGAAAGCTGAACGAGAAAGGCCGACAGGTCGCGGTCCACGTCGATTCAGCCTCACCTCGGCGAACGTGCGCGGGAAAGGGCTTGGCTTAAGCCTGCCTGGAAGCCTGTCGCGGGTCAAGCGCACGGGCTAACTTCCCTCGCCGAATGCGCCGTGTCGCCGTCCTCATTGCCACGCTGGGCCTCGCGTCCGGCGCCCACGCCCAGGCGCCCGGACCCTCCCGACCGCCGAATACGCTCGGCCGCATTCCCATCCTCGAGTATCACCTGATCGCGGACCGGGACAGCCGGTGGGGGCGCGCGCGCGACGGCTTCCGCCGCGACCTCCAGTTGCTCTACGATCGAGGGTACCGGCCCGTCACCGTCGCCGACCTCATCGACGGCAAGCTCGTCCTGCCCACCGGAACGTCGCCCGTGGTGTTCACCTTCGACGATGCCTCGCCGAGTCAATTCCGCTACATCGAGCACGCCGGCTCGCTCGACATCGACCCCGAGAGCGGGGTGGGGATCTGGCTCGACTTCGCCAAGCGGCACCCTGACTGGCCGCTGCGCGCCACGTTCTGTTTGTTGCCGGGAGCGAGCGCCGGGCATGCCTTCTTCGGCGACCGTGGCATCGAGGGACAGCAGACGTCGTGGCGGTTCCGCAAGCTCAAGTTCCTCGCCGACCAGGGATTCGAGCTGTGCGCCCACACGCTTTGGCACGCCAATCTCTCCACGCTCTCGGATGCCGGCGTCCAGGAGCAGATCGCCCGGAGTCTCGTTGCGATCGACTCTGCGGTGCCTGGCTACCGCGTGCGCACCTTTGCGCTCCCGCTCGGCGTCTGGCCCAAGAACCGGGAGCTCGCGCACCAGGGGAGCTGGCGTGATCCCAAGTCCGGCAAGACGGTCGACTACCGGTTCGACGCGATCCTCGAGGTTGCCGGTGGACCGGTCAAGAGCCCGCGCGCTCCCGGATTCGATCCGCTCCGCCTGTTCCGAGTACAGGTCATCGGGGACAATCTCGCCCGCGAGCTCGATCGACTGGAGAAGGACCGCTACGTCGCCGACGGCGCCGGACCCGGGCACTAGCGGGCGACTGGTGTCGCTCGACGTGTTCCGCGGCGCCACGGTCGCGGGCATGCTCCTCGTGAACGACCCCGGCAGCTGGGGCCACATTTATCCGCCGTTGCGCCACGCGGCGTGGCACGGGTGGACCCCGACCGATCTCGTCTTCCCGTTCTTCTTGTTTATCGTCGGTGTCACGACCCACCTGTCCCTCTCCGCCCGGCGGGCCCGCGGAGCCACCGAAAGCGAGCTGCTGCGACAGGTGCTTCGCCGCGCCCTCGTCATCGTCCTGCTCGGCCTCCTGCTGTCCGCCCTTCCCTTCTTTCCCGCGGAGAGGCTCGCGCACCTGCGAATCCCGGGCGTGCTCCAGCGCATCGGCGTCGTCTATCTCGTCACCGGTTTGCTCGTGCTCCGTACCTCGGCCCGGGCCCAGACGCTCATCGCGGTGGTGCTGCTGATCGGCTACTGGATGTTGCTCGCGCTCGTCCCCGTTCCCGGCGTGGGCCCGGCCGCGCTGGCGCCCCCGGAGGCAACCCTCGCCGCCTGGGTCGATCGCCTGCTGCTCAGCGGTCACCTCTGGGATCAGACGAAGACGTGGGACCCCGAGGGGCCGCTGTCCACTCTGCCGGCGATCGCGAGCTGCCTGCTTGGCGTCACTGCCGGGCGCTGGATCACGCGGCCGCTCCCTCTCGCCGAGCGGATCAACGGACTCTTTGCAGCGGGGGTACTCGGTCTCTTGCTGGGCTCCGCTTGGAACTGGGTCTTCCCGATCAACAAGAACCTGTGGACCAGCTCCTACGTACTGTTCACGGGCGGGATGGCCTGCGTCGGCCTGGCGACCTGCATGTGGCTCATCGAGGAACGCCACAGCACCTGGTGGACGCGGCCGTTGGTGGTGTTCGGCGTGAATCCGATCGTGGCGTTCGCCGGGGCGGAGGCGACGGCGCGGCTGATCTACTCCGTCATCGTGATTCCCTATGGGGGCGACGCGGTCCCGATCCAGACCGCGCTCTACCGCTCGCTCTTCGCGTCGTGGCTCCCTCCGGACGCAGCCTCGCTCGCCTTTGCGCTTGCGTTCGTGGCGGTCTGGTATGTCCTGCTCGACCTGCTCTACCGCAAGCGCCTCATCCTCAAGATCTGAGCTTCTCCAGCATCGGCGCGGCGTGCTCCACGTCGGCCCGGAGCGCGACGGCGGATCCATCTCCGCCCCCACCGCGGGGGTGGTTCCGCTCTAGACCGGTCTCGCGGACCCGCTCCGCCGGTGCCAGCGCTCGAGCGCGTCGCTGAACTCGGCGAGCAGGTAGCGATGGGCCGCGAGGGTGTCGTCCAGCCGGCGGCGGACGACGGCGCTGCCGCGGGCAATCTCGGCGGGTGCCTCCTCGAGCAGCCGGCTGAAGCGCCGCCAGCGTTCCAGGCGGAGCGCCATCGTCGGGATGGGCAGCTCCGCCGCCACCTGGTAGTACACCCGCCGGTCCCCCGGCTTCCCCACCCGCTCAAGCACTCCCCGCCGCTCCAGGGACCGGGTCTCCGTGCTGATGCTCGCCTTGCTGGCGGCGAGATCCGCGGCAAGTCCGTCGAGCGACATCGCCGTATCAGCCAGCAACAACCGCCCAAAGATCCGTCCCCCGATGCGGCTGAACCCCTCCGCTTCGAAGAAGAGCGCGATCCGCTCGATGAGGTCGGCCGTGCTAGCTTGGAGGGTGGCGTCCCGACGCGGCATGGCGCTATCCTAACGTGATTCAGTATGTTCAAGCAACACTGAATCTTTACGGCCGGGCCTCCGTAGGAGCCATCGGCCCGCACTTTCAGGAGATCGGCTCACCCCATGGCCCGCACTCGCGGCCCCCGTCTTCCGGCCGGGGCCGCCCTGCTTCTTTGTCTCGCCGCTTGTGCCCCCGGACTTCCCGGTCCCGGGGGCGGCGCTCCCGCGGCATCGGCTGCTCCGCACGTGCCGTGGACGCCGCCGACGCCGAGTGCAACGCCCGCCGGACCAGCCGTGCCGCCGGCCGAGCAGGTCCCAGCCGACATTGCGCAACGCTTGCAGCAGCTCACCGTCGCCGATGTCGTCGATCTGTCGCTCCGGAACAATCCGGCAACCGTGCAGGCGTGGGCCAACGCACGCGCGGCGGCGGCAGCGTTCGGTGCGTCGCGCTCGGCATACTTCCCCGGGGTGGACCTCGGAGCGTCGGTCACGCGGGTGAAGACGGCGGCCACGGGCGGGCGGACCGCGGTCTCGCAGACGACGTACGGGCCGAGCGCGACCCTCACCTGGCTGCTGCTGGACTTCGGCGGACGAGGCGGCGCGGTCGAGAGCGCCCGTCAAGCGCTCCTCTCGGCCGACTGGACGCACAACGCCACCATCAACGACGTGGTGCTCCAGGCGTTGGTGGCCTTCTATGACTACGTGGCCAGTGGAGCGCTCGTGTCGGCGCAGCGCGAGTCGGTGAAAGACGCGCAGGCCAACCTGGATGCGACCGAGGCGCGTCGGACGGTCGGCACGGCGACCATCGCGGATGTGCTGCAGGCGCGCACCGCGCTCTCCCAGGCGCAGCTTGCCCTCGAGACAACGCAGGGCAGCCGGCAGACCGCGCGCGGGGCGCTGGCTCTGGCGCTCGGCGTCCCCGCCAACCTCCCGTACGACGTGGACAGCGTGACCGCGCCCGTGCCCGTGGCCGCCGTCGCCGACAGCGTGGACGGCCTCATCGCGCGGGCGGTGCGCGACCGCCCCGACCTGGCGGCGGCCCGCGCGGACGCCGCGGGCGCGCAGGCGCGAGTTCGCCAGTTGCGGGGCGCCCGGCTGCCGTCCATTACCGCCACCGGCGACGGCGGGTTCACATACATCGCCAACAAGCCCGGTGGCGGGAGCAACTACACCGTCGGCCTCGGGCTCTCGGTGCCGTTGTTCAACGGGTTCGGCCGAGAATATGCGCAGCGGCAGGCGGAGTTCCTGGCGGATGCGGCCCAGGCCCGGGAACGGAGCCTGGAACAGCAGGTCACCTATCAGGTGTTCAGCTCGTACTACTCGCTGCAGACGGCTACCCGGTCGGTCCAGACGGCCGCGGATCTCCTGGCCAGCGCCACGCAGTCCACCGAGGTCGCGCTGGCACGGTACAAGGCCGGCGTGGGCACCGTGCTGGACCTGCTGGCCGCGCAGACCGCGTTGGCCACGGCCCGCGCGCAGGTGGTCCAGTCCCGGCTGTCATGGCAGACGTCGCTGGCGCAGCTCGCGCATGACGCCGGTGCGCTGGATCCGAAGGGCCGGGCCGACGTTCGGCTCGCACCCGACACGCTGAAGCACGAGAATCCCTCGCGATGAACGGTCGCCGCCTCGCTATCGCCGTCCTTGTCGGAATCGCCGCGTGCGGCAAGCCGGCCGGGAAAGAGCCGCCGCCGGTGCCGGTCCTCGCCGCCGTTGCGGAGCGCCGCGCGGTGCCGTTCACGATCGAGGCCAACGGCATCGTCGAGCCCATCGAGACGGTGGTCATCGAGTCGCAGGTCGCCGGCGAGCTGCTCCGCGTCGGCTTCAAGGAAGGTGACGAGGTCCGCGAGGGTCAGGTGCTCTTCGAGATCGATCCCGGGCCGTACCGTGCCGCACTGGAGCAGGCGCAGGCCATGCTCGCCCGGGACCGTGCCCAGCTGGTCCAGGCTAACGCAGACGTCGCACGCTTCGATGCGCTCGTCGCAAAGGAGTACGTGACGCCGCAGCAGGCGGAGCAGGCGCGCGCCACGGCGGCCGCACTCGAGGCCACGCTCCGGGCCGACAGCGCTGCGGTGCAGAGCGCACGGATCAACTACCAGCACGCTACCATCCGCTCCCCGATTGCCGGCAAAGCCGGGAGCCTCCAGCTCCGGCCGGGCAACATCGTGCGCACGACGTCCGGGATGCCGCTCGTCACGGTCAACCGGATCCACCCGATCCTGGTGCGCTTCGCGGTGCCCGCGGCCCAGCTGGAGCAGGTCCGGCGCTACCGGGCCAACGCGCTGGTGGTCCACGCCAAGCCGACCGGCAGTTCGGCCGGCAGCACCGGCACGCTGTCGTTCATCGACAACGCGGTCGACTCGGCTACGGGGACCCTGCTCCTCAAGGCCAGCTTCGACAACACCGACGGCGCGCTCTGGCCGGGCCAGTTCGTGCAGGTTGGCCTCGAGCTGTACGTACAGCCCGATGCCCTGGTCGTGCCGTCGACCGCGGTGGTCGCGGGGCAGCAGGGCTCTTACGTCTTCGTGGTGAAGCCCGACCGTACCACCGAGGTGCGCGACGTCCGGGTCGCCCGGCCGGCTGGCGACGTCACGGTCCTCGAAGGCGGAGTCGAGCCGGGTGAGCAGGTGGTGACCGAGGGCCAGCTCCGGCTCACGGCCGGGGCCAAGGTAATGATCAAGCCGCCGGCCACGCCGGCGGCCGGCACGACGACGAGGGGCACGTGAGCATCGCCGAGCCATTCATTCGCCGGCCGGTCATGACCACGCTGGTCATGGCTGGCATTCTGATCTTCGGCGTGTTGGGGTACCGGCGGCTTCCGGTGAGCCAGCTCCCCAACGTGGACTACCCGACGATCTCGGTGAACGCCGCGCTTCCCGGCGCGAGCCCCGAAACGATGGCGTCGGCCGTCGCGACCCCGCTCGAGCAGCAGTTTTCGACCGTGGCAGGGATCGACGCGATGACGTCCGTCTCCGCGACGGGCAACGTCTCGATCACCCTCCAGTTCAATCTCAACCGCAACATCGACGCCGCCGCCCAGGACGTGCAGGCGGCGATCGCGCAGACGCTCTCGTCACTGCCGCAGAACATGCTCCCGCCGAGCTATCGGAAGGTGAACCCGGCCGACAGCCCGATTCTGTACTTCGCCCTCACGTCGAGCACCCTGCCGCTGGCCCAGGTGGACGAATACGCGGAGACGTTCCTGGCGCAGCGCATGTCCATGGTCGAGGGTGTGGCGCAGGTGCAGGTCTACGGCTCGCAGAAGTACGCGGTTCGGGTGCAGGTGAATCCGCAGGCGCTGGCGGCGCGCAAGATCGGGCTCGAGGACGTGGCGAGCGCGGTGGCGGCCGGCAACACGAACCAGCCGACGGGTGTCCTGTGGGGGAAGGATCGGGCCTGGACCATCGAGACGAACGGCCAGCTGCCGGACGCCAAGGCGTTCCGCCCGCTGGTCGTGGCCTGGCGGAACGGCGCGCCCGTGCGGCTGCAGGACATCGGCCAGGTCGTGGACGGCGTGCAGGACAGTCATGTGGCGGCCTGGTACAACGGCGATCGCGGCATCGTGCTCGCCGTGCAGCGTCAGCCGGGGACCAACACGGTCGCCGTGGCCGACGCGGTCCGCAAACTGGTGAACGACCTGCGGGCGCAGCTGCCGGCGTCGGTCAAGGTGGACGTGCTCTTCGACCGCTCGACGTTCATCGATCAGTCGGTCGCGGACGTGAAGTTCACGCTGCTCCTCACGGTCTCGCTCGTGGTGATGGTGATCTTCCTGTTCCTCCGCAACCTCACCGCGACCGCCATCCCGAGCATGGCACTGCCGATGTCGCTGGTCGGCACCTTCGCGGTGATGTACCTGCTGGGCTTCAGTCTCGACAATCTCTCCCTCATGGCGCTCACGCTCGCCGTGGGCTTCGTGGTGGATGACGCGATCGTGATGCTGGAGAACATCGTCCGCCACATGGAGATGGGAAAAACGCCGTGGCGGGCGGCGGTGGACGGGGCGCGGGAGATCGGCTTCACGATTCTCTCGATGACGATCTCGCTCGTGGCGGTGTTCATCCCGATCCTGTTTCTGGGCGGGCTGATCGGCCGGCTGTTCCGGGAGTTCGCCGCCACGATCGGGATCGCGATTCTGGTCTCGGGCGTCGTATCGCTGACGCTGACGCCGATGCTGTGCAGCCGCTACCTCAAGCCCGGCTCACACGCGGGGCACGGCCGCTTCTACGAGATCACCGAGGCGGCCTGGCAGCGGCTGTTCCACGGGTACGACCGGAGTCTCCACTTCGTGATGCGCCACCGCTTCGCGACGCTGATGCTCTCGTTCGCGCTGCTGGCCGGCACCCTCTGGCTCGGCGCAATCATTCCCAAGGGCTTCCTGCCGAGCGAGGATCAGGGCCAGCTCATCGGCACCACGGAGGCGATCGAGGGCACCAGCTACGACGCCATCGTGGCCCTCCAGACCAAGGTGGCCGCGATCGTTCAGCAGGATCCGAACGTGGCCGGCTTCATGTCGGCGGTCGGGGCGAGCGGGCGGACGCCGACGATCAATCAGGGTCGCCTGTTCATCCGGCTCAAGCCGCAGAGCGGGCGCAAGCTGAGCGCGGACGAGGTAGCCCGGGAGATGATCCCCAAGCTGAATCAGGTCGTCGGGATCCGCACCTACATCCAGAACCTGCCGGTCATCAGCATCGGCGGTGTCGTCAGCAAGAGCCTGTACCAGTTCCAGCTCCAGGGCACCGATCTCGACGCGCTCTATCAGAACGCGGGCGTCCTGCTCCGGAAGCTGGCCACCATTCCGCTGCTCACCGACGTGACCAGCGACCTCCTGATCAAGAACCCCCAGGCGCGGATCCAGGTGGACCGGGACCGGGCCGCCTCCCTTGGGATCACCGCGGACCACGTCGAGACCGCCCTGTACAACGCATACGGATCGCGCCAGATCTCGACCATCTACACCCCGACGAACCAGTACTGGGTGATCCTGGAGGTCATGCCGGAGTATCAGCGCGACCTGCCGGCGCTCGACCAGTTGTACATCCGGTCGGCGAGCAGCGCGCTGGTGCCGCTCGCCGCGGTGGCTCACTTCTCCACGGATGTCGGGCCGCTCAGCGTGAGTCACGCCGGTCAATTGCCTGCGGTGACGCTGTCGTTCAACCTCGCGCCGGGCGTCTCGCTGAGCCAGGCCGTGACCGCCGTACAACGCGTGGCGGACGAGACGCTCCCGGCGACGATCAGCACATCGTTCGCGGGCACCGCCCAGGCATTCCAGGACGCACAGCGCGGCCTCCTCGGCCTGCTGCTCGTCGCCATCCTCGTCATCTACCTGGTGCTGGGCATCCTCTACGAGAGCTTCGTGCATCCGCTCACGATTCTCTCGGGCCTGCCGTCGGCGGGCTTCGGCGCGCTGCTGACGCTGCTGATTTTCGGCTACGATCTCAACGTGTACGCGTTCGTCGGACTCATCCTGCTCGTCGGCATCGTGAAGAAGAACGCGATCATGATGGTGGACTTCGCGGTGGAAGCCGAGCGGCGTGACCACAAGTCAGCGGAGACCGCCATTGTGGAGGCCGGTCTCGTCCGCTTCCGGCCGATCATGATGACGACCATGGCCGCCCTGCTCGGCACGTTGCCGATCGCGCTGGGCGCCGGTGCCGGCGCCGAGTCCCGCCGGCCGCTCGGTGTGGCGGTGGTCGGCGGGCTCGCGTTCTCGCAGCTGGTCACGCTGTACCTCACGCCGGTCATCTACACCTATTTCGATCACCTCCAGCAGCGCTTCGGACGGGGCCGGGCCAAGCCGGCGCTCGTCGACGAGGTGGAAGCGCCAGTGCCGGTCGGCGCGGGGGTCAACGGGACAACGTGAGAGGTGAGAGATACCCCTCACCGCTCCCCGCGTACCGACCCGCCGGGCCCGTCGGCCCCGCCCGGGGCTTGCGGCGGGGTGCTCCCTTTGCTATCGTTACATCCGGATCAACGGATTGATTGATTGGCCGACGTCACCATTCTGGACCGCCTCAGCGCCCTGGCCGACTCCACCCGGAGCCGGCTCCTGCTGGTGCTCGATCGGCACGAGTTGACCGTGTCCGAGCTGTGCCGGGTCCTCCAGCTGCCGCAGTCCACGGTGAGCCGACATCTCAAGATCCTCAGCGACGACGCGTGGGTCGTGGCCCGGGCAGACGGCACCAGCCGGCGCTACACCGCGGCCCCGACGCTCGAGCCGGGTGCCAAGCGCCTCTGGCAGCTGGTCCGGGGCCAGGTGTCCGCGGACGTCACCGCCGAGCAGGACGCCGAGCGGCTGCGGAGCGTGCTGGCCGAGCGGCGTACCCGGTCGGAGGAGTTCTTTTCGACCTCCGCCGGCCAGTGGGATTCGCTCCGCACGGAGCTGTTCGGCCAGCGGGCGGAGCTGGCGGCGCTTCCCGGCTTGTTCGACGCCGACTGGCTCGTGGGAGACCTCGGCTGCGGCACGGGTCAGCTGGCCGCGACGCTGGCGCCGTGCGTCGGTCGGGTCATTGCCGTGGATCAGTCGCGCGCCATGCTGACGGCCGCGCGCGCCCGGCTCCCGGGACTGACCAACGTCGAGCTTCGCCAGGGCGACCTCGAGTCGCTCCCGATCACCGATGCCGAGCTGGACGCGGCTGTGATGTCGCTGGTGCTGCACTATGTGCCGGAGCCGCTCGAAGCGCTCCGCGAGGCTCGGCGGGTGCTCAAGCCCGGTGGGCGGCTTCTGGTCGTGGACATGACGCCCCACGCCCGGGACGAGTATCGGCAGACGATGGGGCACCTGTGGCAGGGGTTTTCGAGCGAGCAGATGCAGGGGTGGCTCATAGAAGCGGGACTCGAGCCTGGGCGCTACCGCGTACTGCCGGCGGACCCGCGGGCGATGGGGCCGGCGCTTTTCAGCCTCACGTCCCGGCGCCCCGAAAAGCAAGGCAAGGGGCGATGGGGCGGCCCGCGTTAGAGGCGGATATCGACAGGTGAACAACTCGCACCGAGGATTCGACGCATGACAAGCGCTGTTTCGACGGAGAAGCGCGCCGGCCAGGAGCGCCTGCCGTTCAAGGTGAAGGACCTGGGCCTCGCCGAGTGGGGCCGCAAGGAGATCCGGCTGGCGGAGCACGAGATGCCCGGCCTGATGGCCCTGCGCGCCGAGTATCGCGGCAAGCGCCCCCTCGCGGGCGCCAGGATCATGGGCTCGCTGCACATGACCGTGCAGACCGCCGTGCTCATCGAAACGCTGGTCGACCTGGGCGCCGACGTGCGCTGGGTCTCGTGCAACATCTTCTCCACCCAGGACCACGCCGCGGCGGCCGTTGCCGTAGGCCCGGACGGAACCCCGGACCACCCGAAGGGTATCGCCGTGTTCGCCTGGAAGGGCGAAACGCTGGAGGAGTACTGGTGGTGCACGGATCAGGCGCTCATGTGGCCCGATGGGGCGGGCCCGAACCTGCTGCTCGACGACGGCGGCGATGCGACGCTGCTCGTCCACCGGGGCGCGGACTACGAAGCCGAGGGCCGGGTGCCCGACTTCGACGCGGACAATGACCCGGAAGAGTGGGGTGTGATTCTGGGCCTGCTCCGGCAGGAGCAGAAGCTGCACCCGGGTCGGTGGACCAAGGTCTCGGCTCACATCCGCGGCGTGTCGGAGGAGACCACCACGGGCGTGCACCGGTTGTACGAAATGATGCAGGCGGGGACGCTCCGGTTTCCCGCCATCAACGTCAACGACGCCGTCACAAAGTCGAAGTTCGACAACCTCTACGGCTGCCGGCACTCGATCGTGGACGGGCTCAACCGCGCCACCGACGTGATGCTCGCCGGAAAAGCAGTCGTGGTGTGCGGGTACGGCGACGTGGGCAAGGGTTGCGCGCAGGCGCTCAAGGGCCAGGGCGCCCGCGTCATCATCACCGAGATCGACCCGATCTGCGCGCTCCAGGCCGCGCTCGAGGGGTACCAGGTCACGACGCTCGAGGACGTCGTCGAGACGGCGGACGTGTTCATCACGGCCACCGGCAACAAGGGCATCGTTACCGTCGAGCACATGCGCCGGATGAAGGACAAGGCGATCGTCGGCAACATCGGCCATTTCGACAACGAAATCGACATGGCCGGACTCAAGAAGGGCGGCGTCAAGCGGGTGAACATCAAGCCGCAATACGACGAGTTCGTCTTCCCGGACGGCCATTCGGTGCTGATCCTGGCCGAGGGTCGGCTCCTCAATCTCGGCTGCGCCACCGGGCACCCGAGCTTCGTCATGTCGGCGAGCTTCTCCAACCAGGTGATGGCGCAGATCGAGCTGCACACGAACGCGCACAAATACGAGCGGAAGGTCTACACGCTCCCGAAGCACCTCGACGAGAAGGTGGCGCGGCTCCACCTGGACAAGCTCGGCGTCAAGCTCACGCGCCTGTCGCCCGAGCAGGCCGCATACATCGGCGTCTCGGCGGACGGGCCCTACAAGCCCGAGCATTACCGGTACTGAGTCTGGAGCGGTGAGCCCGGGTGTTTCCCTCGCGAGTCCATGGGGTTAGTGTGGGGGAGGACGACCCGGTGCTCGCCGTGGGGCGGGCCAAACAGACATGACCGCGGTGCCGCCACAGGTGGCGGGAGGCCATATGGGATCAAAGATCGAAGCAGACGAGACGGTCCGTGGCGCGGGTGGGGCCCGCAGCGCGGTGACGGCAGTAGGGCTGGTGCTGGCGGCGGCGGCCGCGGGTGTCGCGGTGGGGCTGTTGATCGCGCCCGACTCAGGTGAGAAGACCCGGGCCCGCCTCCGGAGGTCGGTCCGGTCCGGCTGGGACGACCTGAGCGACAACGTCGGCCGCGGGGTCAAGACGCTGCGTCACGAGGGCAACGGCGTGTTGCGCCGGATCGAAGATCGTCTGGGAGACATCGAGGAGCGTCTCGAGTCGGCGCGGGATGCCGCGGTGGACGCCGTGGAGGAGCCGATCGCTCGGCTTCGGGGTGAGCGCCGGGGCAACCCGCTGCTCGGCCTGCTCGCCGGGGCGGCGATCAGCTGGTTCCTGACCAGCGAGCGAACGGCGGACGTGCGCGCCGAAGTCCGGGATGCCGCCCGGAAGGCCAAGCGCCGGGCAAGCGACGAATGGGGCCGCTTTCAGGAGCGCGGGGGCTTCTCGGGGCGGAGCGGCTCGCCGGTAAATGGAGCCACCGAGTCGGCGGAGCCGGTCTGACCGGGGCGCCGCGCTAAAACATGAACCCGGCGTGCAGGTAGAAGCCGGTCTGTCCCTCGCTGCGGGCAACGACCATACTCACGGTGTTGCCCGCAGCGAGAGGCGCAAACCAGAGCCCGCCGCCGAACCCGTGATGCCAGGTGCTCGACGTTTCGCCGGCGACCCAGACTCGCCCGGCATCAGCCGTTCCCAGCAGGCCCCAGCGCCCGGGCAGCACCACATCGTACCTGCCCAGGTCCAGCCGTAGCTGGGCGTTGCCCCAGGCCGCGGCATCACCGATGTAACGGTGGTCCGGGAGTCCCTGCACGGTTCGCGACCCACCCACGAACGCCGCCTCGAAGAACGGGTAATTCCCCCACACCTTCTTGCCCCCGGCCTGAAGCGCCAGCGTCGGCCGGAACGGGATGTTCGCGGTGAGGTACGTCGACGCCAAGGCGTGGACCTCGCCGAACGTGGTCTGTACGTCCCAGGCGGCAGGATAGACGCTCCCGGCGACCAGGACCCGCGCCCCCCGCCGCGCGGCGGTGGGGGGATCACGGCTGTCGAACTCGACCGCGGCCTGGCCGCCGAACAGGCCGAAGTTGTCGGCACCGTACGGGTGCACCAGCGCGACCAGCGTCGGGCTGCCGAGATCGGTGGTGACGTACTTGACAGTGGGGCCGATCCGGAACGTCAGGTCCCGGGCGATCCCGTGCGCAACCCCGAAGGACACCGAGTACTGCTGCTGCGACACCTTGTAGAAGCTGTCCGCGGCGGTGAACGCCGTCTCGTTGCCGAACCCGAAGAACCGGACCACCTCGATTCCGGACGCGATCGCGCCGAAGAAGATCCGGGAAGTGGAGTTCTGGAAGCGGAAGTCGCCCAGGAGCTCGGCCCGGAACGCCTTGACGCCGGTAGCGTAGCCGACACGCAGCTTCACCTTCGACGCGTAAGGGTTCTGCCGGAAGCCGAACGTGTACAGGCTCGGGTCGAGGCCAAAGAAGACGCCGATGTCCGAGCCGTAATGGAGCCAGGGCCAGAGGGTCCACGCCGTTCCCCAGTCACGCGGCGCCGCGGGCGTGCGGCTGGTCGAATCCGGCAGGTGGTACGGCCGCCGGTCGAGCGACGGCCGGTGGCGTCCGCCGACCGTGGTCCCGGGCGCGGTGTCGTAGACCCGGGTCGTGCCGCCCCCCGCGTCGTCCGCCACGAACTTCGCGGTTCCGCTATCCCCAGCTTCCGTGCCGATCACCCGCAGCGTCGGCCCCCCGCCCGCGCCGGACACGAGCACCGTGTCCTTGCCCCCGCCGAGGAAGAGCCTGACCTCCTTGGTCTCAGTCGAGCTGAAGCGCCGGCGAAAGAAGTCTTCTGGGGCGTCACCGTCCTCCCCCTTTCGCCGAATGCGGAGGTCGAGGACCCCGTCGGCCGTGCGGGTCGCCGTCGCGACTTCACTCTTGTCGGTCGCGAACACGTCCACCTCCCGCGCGAGCAGGCGATAGAATCTGTCCGACTCCTCCGGGAGGAGGTCGCGCCGCCGCTCGAGCGCGCTCGTGAGCCGGGCACCGTCCTTGGCATAGAGCTCGGGCGGTAGCCGGCGGACGGCGGCGTCGATCACGGAGTCGGTGAGGCGGGCCGTCAGCTCCCGGGCGATCGAATCCCACACCGGCCGCTCGAGCCCCACGAGCAGGCGGCGATCCACCGACCGGGCGTTCCAGATGATCCCGAACGTGGAGGGATACCCGGGCCCGAAGTTCACCAGCTGGGGATAGGTATTGCGGGCCAGGCCGAGCAGGAGACCGTCGTAGCGCACGAAGGCCTGGTCGCGGTCGTACGGGATGGGCTCCCAAGGCGCCCGCTTCCCCTCCCCCACCTTGATCCACCGCCATTGCTGCGGGTGCCGGTCCCAGTCGCCTACGAAGAGATCCATCAGCCGGGCTTTGAGGAGCGCCACGGCGTCGATCCGCTCGTCCGGGCTCTGGGAGAGCCTGTCGAACAGCTCGTCTGAGTCCGCGACCTTGCGGGCGCTGTCGAAGCCGGGGCTCTCGTCGGACAGCGCGCTCGGCCGCTCCTCCAGCGTGCCCAGCGTGCCCGCGAACGTCGCGCGGAACTCGCCGAGCGCGGGGTCGTCCGGCATGACGAAGAGGCGGGGCGGCGCCGACTTGACGCCGACCGCCTCCAGCAGCGGGGACACGATGAGCGCACCGACCGGATGAGAGGCGCTGATCTGATCCTGGAGGATCCGGCCCACCAGCGACTCGCGCAGATCGGCCGGGAGCAACGGCGACGGGTCCTTGTCCACCGAGCGGAAGGCCCACTTGCGACCGTCGGGGCTTTCCATGCGGAGGGTGCGGGTCTGGGTCCCGCCGCCGCGCCGCGTCGGCCGTAGTCCGCCGGCGTACGTCGCGAGGTCCAGCACCTCGACCCGAATGGGCGTCGTCCAGAGATCGCGGTAGTGCGCGCCGAAGAGGGCGCGGTGCAGCCCGCCCGCCCGGTAGCGCGCGGCGGGAGCGATGGTCACAAACGACCCGGGACGGAGCGAGTCGGGCGATTGGGCGGCGGCGGTCATGGCAGCCGCCATCACCCCGGCGATCAACACGAACCCGTGACTCCGCATGGCGGCCTCCCGTTCACTCGAGCCAGAGGGAGAATCGCTCGCGCGATCGGCCCCCCCGGTCCACCGTCATCACGCCGAGGCGCGCGCGTCCGTCGGCGAGGAACTCGATCCGCATGAAGCCGGCGTCTCCGGAGCCGAAGCGCAGGGAGGTCCGCCCGAACGTCGGACCCTCATGGTGGTAGATGCCGGCTCCGCTCACCAGCAGCCAGCGTGCGCTCGTTCCGTCGAGCACCTCCAGATTGTGCTCATGCCCGCTGGCCCAGACGAGGGGCGGATGATCCCGCATCGCCGTCTCGAACCACCCGACCATCCGCTGGTTGGTCGGGTTCGACTGATCCTGATTGGACACCCCGTTCTGCCGTGCCAGCGGATAGATCGATCCCAGTCCGGGGAGCGGGATCCACAGCCACGGTTTGACCGCGCGCAGCGGAAAAACGTGGTCTTCGATCCCGAAAAACCCGCCGTGCTCACCGGCCGAAATGAGCGGATGGTGCGCCGCGACGATCACAGCCCGCCCGCCGGCGCCTTCGAGGTCGGCGTGGAGCGAGTCGGCCACGGCGCGCTCGTCACCGGCGCGACAGCCGGAGCCGGGGCCGAGCGGCTTCGGTCCGCCGTGGAGCCACCACTGCGTGTCCAGCAGGATCAGGCGGACGCGGGAACCCACGTCCACCACTGCGGGTCCCGGACACCCGTCCGCCGGCAGGAGCGTCAGGTCGGCTGTCCCGCGGCCGGCGATCCACCGGCCCTGACGGCGGATCGCGTTCCATCCGTCGGGGCCGTGCCTGGCCCAGTCGTGGTTCCCCGGAACGAAGATACCCCGCGCTCCGCCGGCCGCGACCACATCCATCTGGGCGTTGATCCGGCGCTCCATCTCCGCCCGGTCGGGCGCGGTCGAGTCGGGGAGGCCACGGGGGTAGACGTTGTCGCCGAGGAACACAACGACGCGCCGGCCCCGCGCATTCCCGAGCGCCTCGGCCAGGGCGTGGAGGACCGGCTCGCCCGCGGGAGCAGGAGCGCCGGCGTCGCCGATCAGGAACACGGTGGTCTCGACTCCGCCGGACGGCCCCGCCGTGGCGGGAGCCGCGAGCGGGCGCGCCCCGGCGCACGCGGCGACGAGGCCCGCGCCGACAATCCACGGTCTCATCGAAAAACGCGCTGGTAGACCTGGCGGTGAATGCGGGCAAGGGCGGCGGTGAACTCTGGGTCGTCGAGGACCCGGTCGAACAGGCCCGAGTCGAGCGCGCGGAACTCGAGCCCGGTCGGTGCGACGGCGTGGGCCCGGTCGACCCATTCCGCGGCGCGACGGGCGTCGTCGAGCTGAGCGTAGTATCCGCCGATCAGGCCGACCTGGAATACCCTCGCGTAGCCACCCGCCTGATACGCCTTGCTGGCCGAGTCGACCAGCCGAGCGGCCTCGTCGCCGCGGCCACCTGCCTGAAGGCAGATCGCCCGGATTTCCGGAAACCCGGCCAGATCGAGGGCCAGGCACCGGTCTGGGCGACCCTGGCCGAGGAGCGCCACCGCCTCGATCGCGTTGCCGCCGACGAACGTGGACTCGAGGCTGAGCGCGCGACGGCTCTCGCGGATGGCGACGTCATACCGGCGGGCACCGAGCGCGGTGAACGCGAGATCGCCGTGCATGCTGGCGGACAGCGGGTCGAGCTGGACCGCGTTCTCGAGCTGCGCCACCGCTTCGGGATAGTGACCGGCACGGGCGAGAGCGAGCCCGTAGGCGACGTGCGTCTGGGCCGAGTTCGGCTGGAGCGTAAGCGCCCGGGCGAGGTCATCCCGCACCGCGTCGTCCGGCGCCCACGCCATGATGCGGACCATCGCCCTCGCGATGTACCCCGCGGCGAGGGCGGAGTCGAGCTGGAGGGCGCGATCGGCCAGCGCGGACGCCCGGACGAAAGTCGGGTACGGGTCGCGGCCGCCCCGATACCCCAGCCTGACCCAGTCGCGCAGCACGTCGGACAAGGCGGCATATGCCGGAGCGTAGGTCGAGTCGAGCCGGATAGCCTCCTCGAAGGCGGTGATCGCGTGATCGAGGCCCTCGGGACTCGTCCGCCCGACCCAGAAGCTCCCGCGGAGGTACGCCTCGTAGGCGGCGCTGTTCTCCTCCCGGACCGGCGGCGGATCCGTCCGGATCCCGGGAACGGTCATCGCGAGCGCTCCGGCCACCTTGGTCGCGATCTCCTGCCGCAACGTGATCACGTCCTTGAGGCTGCGATCGTACGACTCTGCCCACAGGTGCGCGTCGGTCTTGGCATCGATGAGCTGGAGGGTGATGCGGATCCGGTCGGCCGAGCGCTGGACCGAGCCCTCGAGCACGTGGCGCACGGCCAGCGTCTCCGCGATCTGCGGAACCGTGAGACCCTTGCGGGCCAGCGCCACGACCGACGTGCGCGAGATCACCTTCAGCCCTCGGATTCCGGCCAGCTGAGCGATGATCTCCTCCGTGACGCCTTCGCTCAGGAAGACCGACTGGCTGTCGGCGCCGTAGCTCACGAGCGGCATCACCGCGATGGATGACTTGTAGGTGGCCTCGGGGTCGGTTCGTGCGACTTGGGTCTCGCCCGACCGGGCACCGCCCCGGTCCCCCAACCACTTCCACGGCAGCAAGGTGGATGCTGCCAGGGCGAGGGCGGCTACCGCAGCGGCGCCGAGCAGCAGTGGCCCGGTCCGCGCGGGAGGCGGAGGAGGAACGTCATGGAGCGCCCGTCGAATCCCGCTCGCGGCGGCGCGGGCGTGGGCATCGGGCGGCGTCGCCTGCGCCGCCACAGCGCTCGACGCGATCAGCTGCAGGTCCGTGCCGAAAGTCTTGGCGGTCTGGTAGCGGGAATTCGGGTCCTTGGCAATAGCCCGCTCGGTGGCCGCGATCAGCTCCGGCGGGAGGTCGGGCCTCAGCTCGGCAAGCGACGGGGGCGGCGTGGTCACGTGCTGCTGCATGACGGCGCGGGCCGAGCGGCCGATGAACGGAGGCCGGCCCGTCAGCATCTCGAAGAGGACGCAGCCGAGCGAATAGACATCGCTTCGGCCGTCGACGTCCGGGCGGCCCTCGGCCTGCTCCGGGCTCATGTAGGCGGGCGTCCCGATGGGGAGTCCGGTCAGCGTGAGCGCCGTGCCACCCGAGTCGGTGCAGGTCTCGATGGCGCGGGCGATGCCGAAGTCGGCTACCCAGGCGTGCCCGTCGGAGAGCAGGATGTTCTCGGGCTTGATGTCCCGGTGGATGACGCCGCGCCCGTGGGCATAGGTCAGCGCGTCGGCCACCTCGCGCGCGATCCAGACCGCCCCGGTAAGTGAGAGCGGCGGCTCGCGCTGGAGCCGCTCCCGGAGCGATTCGCCCTCGATGTGCGGCATCACATAGTAGACCAGGCCGCCGTCCTGGCCCGACTCGATCAGCGCGAGGATGTGGGGGTGGTTGAGCCGGGCGGTGATGGCGATCTCGCGGAGAAACCGCTCCACGCCGATCGAGCTGGTGAGCGCGGGGTCGAGCAGCTTGATGGCGACGGCGCGGCCGAGCCGGACGTCCTGGGCCAGGAAGACCGTCGCCATTCCTCCCTGGCCAAGCTCCCGCTCGATCGTATACCGCCCGGCGAGGATCGCCTGCAGCCTGCGCCGGAGCTCCGCCGTCGTGTCCGGCATGGTGTCCCTTGCGCTAGGTCAGCTCCACCCGCTCAGCGGCCGCGCCGAGCCGGTCCCGAAGCTGTGCCGCGAGGGCGGCGGCGGGAACCTTCCGCCGGAGCCGCAACCGGTACTCCACCCCGCGGGCCCCGTTGTCTCCGGTGACCACTCCACCGAACCGCCAGGCCTTTGCCTGCGAGGCCAAGACCAGCTCCGCCGCCGGTCTCAGCGCTTCGGGGTCGGGGCCGAACACCCGGAGAACTGCGTCCAGCGGCTTTTCGTTCCCACCCTCTTCGGTGTCCTTCCCGCGCAGCCGCCGGGCGCGCTCGGTCAACGCATCCAGCTGCTCCGGGGAGAGCGACTGAAGCACCTCCCGCTCCATCACCGACATGAACATGCCAGTTCGGTTCACCGCGGCGGCCTGGCGCGCCCGCTGGAGGCGCGCCCGGGCCCGGGCGCCTTCGAGGGCGACCGGGTTCCGTCCGAAGTCGGTCCAGGCCAGCACGATGATGATGACGTTGAAGATCATCGATACCGCCAGCGCCACGGTGATGATCTGCACGCCTGCGGCGAGCCCGATCACCATCGCGAGGAAGACATAGACCATGTCCTTGCTGTCGCGGAGCCGGGCGCGAAAATTCATCGCCGCGACGATGCCGGCGAGGCTGAACGCCAGGGCGAGGCTGTTCTTCACCAGGATCACGACCCCGGCGACTACGGGGGGGAGGATCACGAGCGTCTGTACGATGGACTGCTGATAGCCCCGCTTCTGGCGGGTCATGGTGTAGATCCAGGCCACCGGCAGCATGAGGAGGGTCGATCCGACCATGGCAAGGCCGGCGGCCATCGCCGGCGCGAGCGTGACCACTCCGGCGCCCGATGCGCCGGACGATTCCGGCGTCTGGGCCAGGGCGGAGAGGTCCCCATGCTTCGGGATCCTGGCCAGTTCATCCATCCGCTCGGCTGTAAAGAGGTGGCTCAGCTGGTTCGGAAAGAGACGCACCAGCAGCATGGTCCCGCTGATCAGCAGGACGTAGTACGCGATGACCCGCACGAGTGGCATCTCGCTGATCCGCTCAAATGCGGACGGGCCTGCCTGGTTGGACATAGGCCGGTCTCCGAAGGCGCAAGGTGCGATGGAGGGTCAACTTAGATGTTACGCGAGCAAGGTAGGCAGAACAAGGTTAGGTTAGGCCTTTTCCCGACCACCGAGGAGTCCTCGTGTCGTCCAAGCCTGCCCCCGTGACGCCGGGCGTGGTGTTCTACTGGGTCGGCCTTGCCGTGCTGCTGATCGTCATGGCGACGGTCGTCTGGAACCTCCTTACCTCTCCGTCCTCGCTCGGCATCTAGCCTCGAGGCCGCCCACGGCTAGAGGTGGAACTCGATGAGATCCTCGGCGGGGCGCTCGCGCCGCTCGTGCTCGCGGTGGGTGATCATCGAGTTGGGCGCCACGCTGTGGGTGAGCCAGACGTTCCCGCCGATGACGCTGTCGTCCCCCACCACAGTATCTCCTCCGAGAATCGTCGCGTTGGCGTAGATCACCACGTTGTTCCCGATGGTCGGATGGCGCTTCGTTTGCGACAGGGTCTTCCGGACCGACGCGGCCCCCAGCGTGACGCCCTGGTAGAGCTTTACCCGGTCGCCCAGGACCGCGGTCTCTCCGATGACGATGCCGCTGCCGTGATCGATCGCGAACCGCGCGCCGATCTGCGCCGCCGGGTGGATATCGATCCCCGTTTCGCGATGGCCGAATTCGGTGAGGAGGCGGGGGAAGAGCGGCGCCCCGAGGACGTGGAGCGCGTGCGCGGGGCGGTAGAGCGCGATCGCGAAGAAACCCGGATACGCAACGATGACCTCGTCCCGGCTGGTCGCGGCGGGATCGCCCTGATAAATGGCGTCGGCGTCGGCCAGCAGGGCATCGTAGATGCCGGGCAGCTCGGTGAAGAACCGGTCAACCCCGGCCGGATCGATCTGGGCCGAGGCCAGGAGGAGCTGACGGAGGTGAGCCTGTTCGGCGGCGAGGTCGCCGGGCGATGCGTGGCGCGCGGACGCGAAGTGGGGGAATAGAAACCGGAGCAGTCCCCGGCCGAACGCCTCCGCCCGCTCTCGCAGCTCGAACGGCAGCGGGTAGGCTGCGCGCGCCGCGGCGAGGCGTTCAGGGAAGGTGGCCACAACGGGGTCCCGAGTAGACGTTAGGGCCAAAGCTAACCTCGCTTGACAGCCCAGCGGCCGATCTGCACCTTGGGCCCTGTCGTCCTGCCATGCCCCCGCGCCCGCAACCCGGAGAGCCCGATGTCCAGCCCGGTCCCCAGCCCAAGCAATA
>CAZFKN010000040.1:0-26835 GCA_964519805.1 uncultured Gemmatimonadaceae bacterium | reverse complement strand
CGCCCCGTACAGATCGCCCGGTGCAGCCAGTTCTCCGTGAGGTCCTTCTGCCTGAATCCAGGAATTGGGCGTGCAGGTTGCGGCCACAAATTGGCTACGGTATCCGCCCCGCCTAGCTCCAATGGGATCAGGTGATCGATTTCGAATGCGCCGGTCGGATGCGAGCGAATCCCGTACTCGGCATAGACGACGGCCTTCATGCTGGCCGTCGTGTGCCGCACAGTCTTTGTGGTGCCGGTGCAGATCGCCTGCCGATCGATCGTGCGCACCACGCCAGGCGTCGCGATCGAGTCGGGCAGCGTCCAGCCGGCGCGGTGCCGGTAGTGCGCAGCCTGGGCGCTCGAGGGCGCGGCGCAGAGGGCGAGGATGATCGCCGCCCAGGGCCATTTCGGCTTCCAGAACGCGCGTCCCGCCTTCCCGTTGCTGAAGCCCGTCCAGTAGGCGAAGATCGCCGCCACGATGAGCGGGATCGGATTCGCGAAGATCGACTTCAGGAAATCGCCGACAAGGCCGAACATGTAAACCTCCTCAGTAATGCGTGAGCGCCAACTCTGATCCTCAACGCGCGAACGCGAACCGGAGCCCGACGCCGAGATAGGGCATCGCCACCATGCGGGGCTCCGCCACCACGCCGATGCTCGACGGGGCGCGCACCGCCTGCACGCTGCGCCAGCCCGCAGCCACCAGCAGCAGGCCCCGCCGCCACTCGAGCTCCGGCGTCCAGAAGGCGTAGGGGCGCTGCGCCGGGTTGTTCCGCGTGTGCGTCAGCATCGCCGGGCCCCAGCGAAGCACGATGTCCTTCGTGCCGAGCAGCGTCCCGTTGCCGCCCTCCGTCCCGACGTCGAACGTGGCAACGATCACCTCGAGCGTGGCGCCCGCGCCGCGAACGCCGACCGCCACGAAGCGGTAGTAGCCCGTGGCGCCCTCCAGGTGGAGCGCGGTCTGCCCGATGCTGGCGAGGCCCCACACCGGGCCGAGCCGCACCTCGGGGCCGATCGCGCCGTGGAACAGCGTGCCCGTCCCGTCGAGCCGCGAGATCTGCAGCGGGTCATCCTGCGCCAGCATCGCCCCGACCTGCCAGCAGACGTGCGAGCCCACGCACGGCCGCCAGCGCGCCCCGAACAGGACGCGGTGTGTGTAGGCGCGCGGGGCGCCGTGCCACACGTAGCCGACCGCGTCCGCGTGGACGATGACGGTCGGCGCCTGGCCGAACGCCGGTGTCGCCAGGAGGGTCCCGAGAAGGACGAGCCAGCGTCTCACGAGCGGAACCACCGGAAGTAGTCGGGATGGATCGCCGGCGTCGGGATTTCGACCATGCCCGCCGCCCAGGCGGGGGCGCTCATCGGTGGATGCATTTCGACGGGGGAGTAGTAGTGTGTCGCCCCGTCGGCGACCGAGACGAGGACCTCACGCCACGCGGCAAGGCAGCTCGCCACGTGCGCCGGGAACCAGGTGCCCGCCATCGCGCGGCGCCAGAGGTTCTTTGGCTCCTTGGCGCACACGGCGCTGAACTGCCCGGGCTCGAGCACGACCTCGACCGCCGTGTTGGGGAAGCGGGGATCGCGCGTCCGATTGCGGATGACGTCGCACACTCCGCGGATCGCGAGCGGGATCATCTCGGCCGTGAAGCCACCGATCGGGCCGGGCGGCACCTCGGTCGCGATGACCGCGGCGACCACATAATCGCGCCCTAGGCGCAGATCATCCCCGGTGATCACGTCTCGACCTGGTCGGTGGCCTTCGCCCCGTTCGGGGCGAAGGTGCTGATGCGCTTCAAGTGGAATTGCGCCACGTCCAGCCCGGCCCACACGACCAACGCGCCGAGCAGCTCGAGCGGGGGCACTGACCAGATACCCGTGATGGCGAACCGGACGACGGTCACGAGGACCACGACTGCGAACAGGCCGATGGTCACGACGATGCGCAGGTTGGTGGTCGGTACGGTCGCGAGCCAGGCGTTCACGGATCGACCCCGGCGATCTTGCGGAGCGCCTCGTTCAAGCGGCGGTCGCAGGTCGAGCGTTCCGCCTGCCTCATCGTCGTGCAGTAGGTCGCGCGCTGATACAGCCAGCCGAGGCGGCCGTACTTGGCGCTCGAGTCGACGTGCTGTTGCAGCAGCGTGCGAACGGCGCTGTCCTGCTGGCGCACCTGCACGCGGAGCGAGTCGACCTTCTGGGGGGTCTCAGCGACCGCGACAACCTTGGCGGTGAAGAACCAGCCGACCGTCACGAGGGGGAGGAGCGTGGCGACCACGAGCGCGACCTTGAACGAGCGCCGCCAGCCATTCGGCGGGGTTGAGGGGGTCGAGACCGGATCCACCAAATCTCCCGGGCAAAGAAAAAGCGGCCGGAGACCGGAGTCTCAGGCCGCATGGAACTGCCCTGTTCACGGCAATGTAGGAGCGCGGTCCTCCGGAAGCAAGGGGGAGGCGACATCCGTCACTTGACACGTCTTGCCAATGGCAAGTAGACTTGTTAGGGTGACGCCCGCACAATTCGTCGCCGCGCTGAAGCGGCTCGAGCTGTCCCAGGAGGAGGCGGCGAAGCGGCTGGGCGTCACGCCGTCGGCCGTCTACCGCTGGGCGTCCGGGGAGCGCCCGATACCTGGGCCGGTAGTCGCGGCCATCAGATGCTGGGAGGGAAAAGCTGGGAGGGAAAATGACGGAAACAAAACGGTCGGTAACCGAGATGTCGGCGCTTGAGTTTCAAGGCCTGGTGACGCTCGCAGTACGGAATGGTGTGCTGGCGGCCTCGGCCGTCTTGGCAGTCATCAGTCTCCTGATCGGGCTGTTCGTCTGGCTCGCGCATTCCTAGGAGGATTGAACCTATGAAGCGGTTCCTTGCAGCTCTGATCGTCCTCGTCGCCGCCTGCTCGGGCGCCACGAGGAGCGTGACGGCGCCGCTCCCGGGCGTCGATCCGAGCGTGCTGCTCACCAACCAATCCTACGATACGGTCCTCGTGATCTGGGGCCTCGACACCGGCGGCTTCGACACGGTGCGGATCGCGCCCTACGCGCAGAGCGTCTGCACGCGGTGGACGCAGACGTTCGACAGCGTGTACCTCAAGCTCACGACGGTCTACTCGGCACAGGACTCTCTCTACGGGGTGCCTGCAGCGCCAACGCTCACGGAGCCGTGGCTGCACTTCGCGCAGTACCCCTACTATTTCCAGACGGACACACTGATCGCGACCAGCAATCCCGGCATGCCCGGACAGTTCATCCAGCACATCGCCGCGACGGAGTGCTAGTGCCGCCACACGGGCCACTGCGCGCGGATGACGCCGAAGAGCTGCCGGAGCGTCATCCCCGCGGCGGCTCCCCACGGCGCGAACGCCGTGATGGCGGCCGCGGGAGCCGAGCCGCCCATCTGCTCTAGGTGGTGCTCCATCACGCCGGGGATCGCCTCCCAGAGGTCCTGAGACCGCTCGTTGTACCAATGGGCGACCACGACGACGCTCACCGCAGGCGCGCCTGGGCACGCCATCCCGTGCCAGCCGCAGTCCGGTGGTGGGCTCGCGGCCAGCGTGGCCGTGGGCACTGTGTAGAAATGCTTCATAGGTAGATATTCGCGCTGGTGTTGGTGGTGGCGATCAGGTTCCCGCTCGTGGCGTTTCCGTCCCCGGGTGTGGTCGTGGTCATCGCGCCATAGCTGAGCGGGATCAGTCCGTCGCCGTTTTGGGCGGAGGCGAACACCGCGTCGGCGGCCGACTTCGAATAGACGCTACCGTTCCCACTCGGGTTGATCGCCCGGACCATGCCCATCGCCAGGTCGTAGGCCAGGTACCAGTAGTAGGTCGTGCTGCTCGCCGCGTCGAGGAAGATGATGCCGCCAGTCCCCTGCGTGTTCCACAACGAGCTGTAGAGCACGCGCCCGCTGATCGAGGCTCCGCCCACCGGCTCCGTCCACGGGGTCCCGAAGGGCAGTGCCGTGAACTCGTTCCCGCCCTGGCTGCACTCCGTGTTGCTCGTCGCGCTCACCAGCACCGCCCACCCGTCGAAGCCCGCCACGGCCGTCGGGCTCGCCACCTGGAGCAGGTTGTTCGCGCTGACCGCGAGGCTCGCCTCGTTCGCCGTCCCGCCTGCGTAGGTCCCCTGGTAGAGCAGGCCATCCTTCATCAGGTAGATGCGCACGAACCGTGTCCGGGCGGCCAGCGCGCCCCCGGCGACCTGGCTCAGGCTCGGTGTGAGCGCCGCCGGGCCCCAGGGATCAATCGCGATCGTCGAGCCATCGGGCCGGTAGAGGAACTTCCCGGCCGGTGGACAGTTGATCGCAATCCACCGTGTCGAGCCCCCATTCCCAGCGTTCGTGAACCACTGCAGGCCACTCTGGATGCCGTTGTTCGGAACGGGCTGCATGGACCCTTGCGGGCTATAGGCGTCCGACTTGTCCGTGCTGCCATCGCTCTTCGTGGCCCGGAGCGCGTAGCGGTTGTCGTCGAGGAGATGCGCGCGCCTCCGCTTGGGGAAGAGGATCTGCGCGACCTGGGCGATGGACTCATTGCCGCTCCCGTCCGCGTTCTCGTAGGCGAAGGCCTTCACGTACAGGGTGGCGCCCGCCGCGCCGGCGTTGATGCCCGTGTCGAAGCCCGCGAGCTGGAGGTTGGTATCGAGCGCCTGCGCGGTGGCCGCCCGCGTGGTCGTATCGCTCGGCATGGCCGCCGTGGACGCCGCCACCTTGATGCCCTTCGCATCCTGGCAGACCGCGTTCACCCAGCACTCCCCGGCCTCATCCACGAACGCGTGCAACGCCTTGACCACGGGGGCGGCGAAGTTCTGCCGGGGCACGAGCGCGTTCGCCGGCACGAGATCGTTCCAGCGGCGGATCCACACCTGGAACTTTCGCCCCGACAGATCGGTCCCCACGACCTTGCCGGTCGCCATGAGCCAGCCCGAGATCGGCAGGCTCGTGATGGGGCTATTCGCGACGAAGTAGGCCGTGGGGATGGCGACGAGATCGCCCTCCTCGAGCTCCGGGTACTCGTAGGTCGTCTCGAACTCCCACTCGAGGAGCCCGCCGCCTAAGAGCGTCGCCTGGCGCACCGCGGTGCGCTGGGCGAGCGACGAGGTCGGCTGTGGCGGCGAGGCGCCGTTTGAGCCATCCGCCGTAATCCACTGGCCCATGTCGGTCGGCAGGATGGACACGGAGTCGATGCGGGCGATCCCCAGGTTCGTGAGAGCCGGGCCGTTGAAGGCCCGGTACTCGAACTCGAGCCGCTGCGCCGTCTGGTTCCAGCTCCACGGGCAGTAGACTTCCGGCACGCGCTGCGCGAAGCCGGGCGTCACGCGCGACCACAGGATCTCGTCCGCCGTGAACGAGGCGGCCAGCGATTCGGGCGTCAGCGTGAAGGCCGCCCCGTCGTCATTGTCCACCAGGTCGACGGCGATCTTGTCCCCATTGGTGACGAGGCGGAAGCCGACCGACAGGCTCGCGAGCGTCTGGCTGGGAATCTGAATCTTGGTGTAGCCGGTGCTCGTGATCTGGGCGGTGACGTTCCGCCAGGTCGTGCCCCCGTCCATCGTCATGTCGATCTCGCCCGTGCCGATGAGCCGCTTCACATAGGCGGTCTCGTTCCGTGCGGACGAGACGACCGTGATGGCTTGCAAGCAGGTCGCGTTCGCGCCCGTGGCGATGAGCGAGCTCGCCGTGTTCGCCAGGCCATCGAGCGCGCCTGGCTGGTCGAGCGCCGGCGTGCAGCTCGTCTTCGTCCAGGCGGCGTTCGTCAGGTCGCGGGGAAAGAGCACGGCGTTGTGCGGGGTCAGGGAGCCCTCACACATGTTGACCGCCTTGACGAGCCCCTGGCTCTCGATCACCGCATCGCCCGCGAGGAAGGCGAGGTTGTCGAGCTCGTCCTTGCCCTGCACCGTCTGCCAGGACTGCTGATCGAGCAGGTTGCGCACCAAGGCTGACCGCAGCAGCGCGTAGCTCGAGACGACCGCTTGCGCGTTCGGGGGAATGAGCTTCCCCACGACCGTCGTGTCCGCCACCCCTGAGCCCCGGTAGCGTGCCGGTAGGGCGATCTGCCCATCTCGGATGTCAGCAAAGGCGGAGGCAATGGAGAACCCCGCGTAGGGGAGCGGCTTCCGGAGCCCCGTGCCTGCGTTGTAGACCGGCAGCTGCGCCCGGAGGAGGGCGAGCGGCGAGATTAGGGAGAGTTCGACGCTCGCGCCCGGACACACGACGTCATCCACGAGAAACGTGCGCTGCAAGAGCCAATCACCCCGCGCGAGTCGTCGCCCGCCCCGATAGACCCGGATCTCGAGCGAGCCTGCCGGCGTGGTTGCCACCAGCGTCGAGATGGCGTCTCGGTAATCCGGATCCCCGTCGCGGAGTGCCTGCAACCGCGCCTGCGGGATCGAGGACTTGAGCGTGATGGGATCGACGTGAACGTCGCCGCCCGTCACTTCCGCGACCTCCGAGAGGTCCGTCCGCGTGAGGGCCCGCACGCCGATCGCGCGCAACGTCGGCGTGGCGTCCGACGAGGCGCTCGGATTGAGCGTGGCGCGGACGGCGTAGGTCTGCCGCTTCGTGGTCGTGTGCGCGGGGTTGGCCGCGTTCAGGTCGTCGGTCGTCTGGCCGTCCGTGAAGGTCAGCCACGTCGCGTCATCCGCCTGCACCTGGTAGACGATGCTCGCGCCGGCGGGCGTCTCGCCCTTTCCCGTGAACTCGACGGTGGCGCTCGGCACCCCACCCAGGTCGCACTTGGTGGTGGTGAACGTGATCGTCGCGGCGACCCCGGTGTTGTACACGAGCTTGAGCCGGGGCGTCTGGGTCGTGCTCTGCAGCGTCTGCCACCAGGTCGAGCCGGCTACAGGCTGGGGAATGCCGGCGAAGCCTGACTGCGGCGGCGTCGCTTGCGTCAGGGCCACGAGGGTGAGCTGATCGTTGTTCTGGCTGAAGCTGCCCACCGCTTCGCAGGCCCAGCCGACGTTCGCGGCGACGCTCCCATCCGCCTTCGTGCCCCAGATCATCACATACAGGACCGGCGTCGCGCCCACCCCAGCGAAGCCGGCCGGCGGGTGCACGATCTTCGGCCGCGGCTTCTTGGGGTTCCCGGCCCAGGAGAAGACGACATCGCCTTCGCTGTTCGGCGCGGCGACGGGGAAGGGATCACAAATCGGCACGACGCCGACGAGGGTCGTACTGGCAAATCCCCCTGGGATGGACCCACTGATCTCAAACGCGCTGAAGAGCTGGCAATTCCAGAAGGCGACCTGCTGGCTGCCGCCGTTCGCCGGATTCAGCCGCGCGGTCACGGAGCTGATCTCGACTTGGGCGGAGTTCGAGTCCAGCAGCAACAGCTTCGCGCACTGGAAGCTCGCCGCGCCCTTGTTGAGCTGCGCCGCGTAGTTCGCGCCCGTGACCGTCGAGTGGTCGAGGATCGTGGTCGCGACTTCGGCGAGCTGCACCCCATCGTTCGGGGAGCCAAGGTTCGCGAGCCCCGTGAGCGCGTCGGCGGCCGCGAAGTCGGCGTTGATCTTCTTCACCGCGTCCTGCGGTGTCCCGTTCCCGTTGGTGGCGACGGCAATCGCCTCGACCATCTGCCGAATGTCCGAGTCAGGACGCCGAACGCGGACGAGGAAGTTGGGCGTGGCCCCGCGCATTAGAGGATCCCGCGGGCGTCGGCGATGGTGTTGACCACCGTCCCCCCACCCATGCCGACGAGACACCGCGACAGCGCCATCGGTGGGGGCGTGGAGCCTTGGCAGAAGAACATCGTGAGGGGATTCCACATGGTGAACACGGGGTTGGTGGTCCCGGCACTCCGGGTCCCGATGATGTCGGCGCCCCCATTGATCGACGCCCGTCCCTGCACCGACCCGTCTGCGAAGAACAGTAGCAGTGCCTCAACCACCTGACCCACCGTCGCACTGACCGCGAATTGCGACGCCACCGACTGCCCGGCGGGCTGATGGTAGGCGGTGACGAAGTTGCTCCCCTCATCCAGTATGAGGCGACCGTTTTGGAAGGCGTTCCCGATCTGCCAGAGGAAGCTATTCCCAGGGGAGCCCGCCTGGCCGCCCCGCTCGAGCCAGCGCGTATAGGCCCATGCGGGCGCCATCGTCTGCGGGGCGACATAGAACGGCACGGAAAACGCGTCCACGTTTCGGGTCACCGCGGCGGTGGTGGTCGCGATGACGCTGGTCTGGAACGACCCGGTCTCGTTTTGCACGAAGTCCACGGCGATCTTATCGCCATTGGTGACCAGCCTGAATCCGACGCTAGGGTTCGCGAGCGTTTGCGCCGGAATGCTGATGCGGGTCCAGAGAGTCGCTGAGAGACCCGACGTGATATTAGTCCAGGTCGTCCCGCCGTCGGTGGTCATGTCGACTTCGCCCGAGCCGATGAGCCGCTTTACGTAGGCGGTCTGGAATCGTTGACTCGAGGCGAGCGTAATCGCCTGCAGACAGGTGGCGTTCCCTGCGGTCGCTACCAGCGAGGAGGCGCCGTTCGCCGTCCCGTCCACGCCGATCTGGTCTTTGGCTGGCGTGCAGCTCGTCTTCGTCCAGGCGGCGTTGGTCAGGTCGCGATTCTGGAGCACAACGTTCGTCGCCGCTGGTTCCAACAGGAGGTACTGCTGCACGAGCGCCGTGACGGGGTCAGGGGCCCACTCCACGCGCGACATGTTCGCCCCGTAGTTCAGGACGCCGAGCACGCCAGGGGAGATGTAGGCCACGGAGGTGGCGAGTCCTGCGCGGCTGTACGTCTCCCTCAGGTCCTCGCCGTGGCGGTCCGCCGGCCAGTTGCGCTTGACGAGCGTCTGGTACTTCGCCAGCACGTCGCCGCCAGCGGCGAAGAGCACGTCCCGGGGTAAGAGCTGTCCCATCGTTACCCCCCTGACCTCAAGGGCTCGTGTTCCCAATAGGGAATCCGCGCCTGATGCGGATACCAGCCGCTCTCATAGGCGAAGCCCGCTACACCCTTGGGCCGGATCGCGAGCAACGCCCGCTCCGCGCGGGCGTCGTCCATCACAATCCACATGGGACGGCCGGCGGCGAGATAATGACCCGCGAGATGCAGCCGCATCTGATCCTCGTCGAACGGAGAGGTGAGCCGCAGGTTGAACGCCCCCTCCTTCCGCGCCACGGGGACCGAGCGCCCGAGCCAGCCACTGCCGGAGAGCTGTTCGATGACCTGCAGGTCGGCCTGATCCTCCGTCCACGGCATGAACAGTGCGGGCAGCGCGAGCCAGGTCCCGACCCAGGCGTTCACGACCTGCGCGACAATGCCCGCGCCCAGGGCGGGGATGGAGAGCCGATAGGCGGCGAAGGCTATGCCGGGGAACCGCACCAGGAACGCGCCCTCTTCGGTCACGACGCCGTTCACGTTGTCGAGATGGCCGGACGGCGTGAGCGCCGTCGGCACGGTGCCCGTCCAGACCGTATAGCTCGTCGTCCAGCCGTCGCTCGAGCCCAGGAGCGAGAGCGGCACGCCAGCGAGGCCCCCGTTCGCTGGGGTGTTCCCTGCCGGGCGGTCAAGCGCGAAGCCCGTCACGTAGCGCAGGCGGTCGCAGGTCGCCGTGACGAGCCGAGCCTGATTCGCCGTGACCGACTGATAGCGGTCGTTCGGCGCCCGCCGGCCGTTGGCGAGGTGGTAGACCTCGAAGCCTGCCGCCTGCTCGTCGGCTGCGAGCGTGTGGTTCGGGTACTGCAGCGTCGAGAAGACATTCTCGACCATGACCGCCGCGAGGCCCATGTCAGGAACTCCCCGGCACCCAGCGGCTGGTCGAGTCGGTGCGCGATTGCCGTCCGAGCAGGGCGGCGATCTGCCGCGGATCCTGGCCGGCCGAGAGGACGGCAACCTGGAGTCCCTTGAAGCCCGTCAGTGCGACGAGGAGCTGCTGCTGCTGCGTCAGTGCGCGAGAATCGTAGCCGTCGATGATGACGTGCGGCGTAGCATGGCTGAACAGGCTGAAGATGCCGCCCAGGCCGGAGAGGATCGTGCCAATCGGCTCCAGGCTCGATAGCGCCTTGATGCTGCTAAGCGACGACGTGGCCCCGCCAATACCCGCCAGGGCACTTCCCGCATCACCACGACTCACGCCCCCCGCGACCGCGAGGAACGCCGAGACGCCCTTCCCGATGTCCTTCCCGAGTTCCGCGTGCTTCTCCTTCGTGTCGGACGGGGACGGGGTGAACATGGCGAGCGTGCCCGAGCCCTGCACCGCCCGCACGGTGTTCTCGAGTGGCGTCGTGCCCGCCTCGGTCAGCCCGGGCGTGGGGATGTTCCCCGCCTGGCCGAGCGCCGCGCGGTGGTAGAGATCGGCGCCGACCCGCTCGGTGGGGAAGCTTGCTTCATCGCGCCGGCGCTGGTCGTCACGGGCCTGCCGATCGAGGATCACGGCGTTGAGGCGCTCGATGCGACTCCGTTCGCCTTCCAGCAACAGAAGCCTCGTCTTATGGGGGCCGTCCAGATTGGAGAGCGCGATCGCCGAGGCCCGTGACACCGACTCCAGCGCCGCGAGCTGCTCGTGCGTCGGGTGGAGACCGAGCCTGAGCTTGGTGACGGCCTCCTCGCCCTTCAGGATCTCCAGGGTCAGCGCGTTCTGCTTCTGGGCCGCCACCGTGACGACGGCGGCGTGCTCTTTGTGCACCCGCTGGAGGTCGAGATCGGCCTCGAGGCGAGCCGTGGTCTGCTGCGCGGTCCTGGTAGTCCGAAGCGCCGTGCCCACGTCGCCCAGGCCCGTGCGTTCGCTAAGACCGGCGAACAGCTTTTCGGCGATTCCCGGCTCAGTCAGGTCATCCATCCGCTTGCGGAGATCCGCGAGCGAGCTGTAGGCCTTTGCCGTGCCCCCCGCGAGGTCCGCGAAGGACCGATTCTCCTTCTGCAGTCTCTCATCGAGCTGATCCGACAGTCCGATAAGCGTCTTGACCTCCACGCCGATCGCCGCCAAGCCGCCCACCGCCGCGAGTCCAGTCGCGCCGCCGATGCCGAGCTGTCCAAAGACGGCCACAAGTCGGCCGAGACGGGGATCCAAGCCGCTCGCACTGGCCCCGAGCTCGTCGATCGCTGTCCGCACCGACCGCAGGGCCAATGAGCCCTCACGGGATTCCGACAGGACGAGGGCCTTCCCGAGCTTCTGCATCGGGGACAGGCCACCCGAGGCGCCGGCGGCGACGCGCGCGATCTCCGTCCCCGTGCGTTGCAGCGCGGGGACGGCCGTGTTCTGGCCTTCGACGATGTCGACTTTAATCGGCGGTGCGGTCATTCGAGTCCGGCCACGTGTTCAAGTTCCCGATAGAGCAGCCAGAAGAGCCGCCACGGCATCACGTGATCGCTGGTCGGCCACGCGGGAGAGACGTAGGGAATCCCGGCATACCAGCGGCAGAACTGCGCGATGGCGGTGATCGCGTCCGGTCTAGCGCCTTCCGGTGCCGGTGGCGGCCCGGCGCCGAAGTTCAGCTGGTTGGCAGCGCGGCGGGTGCGCTGGCCGATGCCGGCGGTGACACTGGCTCGCCCCGGCAACAGCGAAAAAAATCGCGGATCGCCTGCCAGTAGAGCGGATCGGGCAGCGCGATGATCTCCTCGGCCGGCAGCCCCATGTCGAGAAGCGCCTGGCGCACGATCGCCTCAGTCTTCCCGGTGTCATCGCCGGCCGCCTGCAAATCCGCCATCACTTGTTGATATTGCGGATGCGAGAGCGGTCGACCCACCGTCCGCTGCCCGGTGGTGCTGACGTAGGTCGGTCGCTCGAAGGCTGCGAGCAATTTTTCGGCGTCGAACATTAGGCTCCGAAGCTCACGTGAACGCGGTTCGTGCCCTCAGGGGTGAGGAGACCGCTGAGCTTGTGCAGCCACAGACCGCCATCGTCCTCGTACGTCGGGGCGTCGAAGATCGTCGCCTTATCGGCGGTGAGGCTCATCTTGTTGTTCGCGCCCGTGCCGACGTTGATCGTGAGCGCGTTCTGCGGCGCGGTCTTCCACTGCGTGAAGGCATCGTAATCCGCGATCCGCGCGCCCTCAGGACGGATGTCGAAGGCGGCCTTGCGATGGACCGGCTTGTAGCCGGCCAGGGCGTCCGTCGCGTTCCCGGAGAGCTGCGGCCGCAGCGGCATCTCGAGGGCGACCATCGCCGTGCGGATATTCCCGAGCGCCAGCGCCCCGAGCGTGAGGGAAGCCGCCCCGAGGAATGGCGGAGGCACCTGGGTTTGATACGTCGGCGTGATGAACCCGCCATCCAGGGGCTGAACAAAGATCCCTCGGAGCGTGAACTCGAGCTCGATCGGCTTGCCGGCCGAGAACGTGAAGACGAGGCGCGAGGCCCGGGCGCCGACGATCGGGTACTTGACGAACGCGCCGGTGTCCGTCTCGCGGAAGACGTAGCACGTCACGGACTTCGTGCCGGTCGACGCCGTGTCGTAGTCTTCCTTAGTCGCGTTGAAGGTGGCCGAGAGACCCGCCGCCTGCAGGATCGCATGGACCTCGGGAAAGATCGTGGTGCCGTTGTAGGCCGACCCGGCCCCGCGGATCCAGATCTTCCCGGTCGCCTCGCCCCACTTCGCCGCCGGCGCGACCGGGAAGGCCTCGTCGAGCAGCTGGTTCTCGAGGTCGGTCTGCGGGTTTAGGATCTCGGCGCCCCACGCGAAGGTCGCGTGCTCGATCAGCTGGACCGCGTCGCCGGCGGCCGGCACGGCATCGGTGCCTTCGGTCGTCTCCACTTTGACGAAGCACGCGGCCAGCGATCTGGTGAGGACCGGCATGGACTAGGCCTCCTTGGCGGGCGGCAGATCCGTCGGCCGCCCGGCGTTCCCGTTCACCGGCAGGTCCTCGTCGCCCCGGCGTTCCCACTCCCCGCCGTGTGTCGGCAGCGGCCGCTCAGGGGCTGGTGTCGCGAACGCGGTATCCCGCTTGGATCCCATGTGTCACCGTCACATCGCCGATCGGCGTCCAAGGTTTGATCTGCTTCACGTGCGTCCGATGCACCAGGTTCACCGTGCCGCGTTGGCGATTCGCCAGCGTCCCCACCGACCACAGCTTGCGCAGGCTGCGGACGACCGCGCGGATCGTGTAGAGCCCGTCGCGCATTGCCCCTTCCGTCAGCACGTTCCGGATCGCGTACTGAATGTCGACCTCGATGTCCGCATCGAGCGTCCCGGCATCGAACGGCTCGACATACGTCGCGTCGGTGTGCGCCCCGACGATCAGCACGGGCGTCGCCTGGTCCTGCGGCAGCTCTTCCCGTGCGGCGTTCCCGCTCGATCGCTCGCTCAGGACCGTGACGTTCCCGGGCTGCGTGTCCCCCGAGAGGAGCGCGATCCCCGGCAGTAGCGCGTTGACCCCATTCGTCGCATCGCCGAGCCACACCGCGACAATGTCTTCGGTTTCGATAATCACGGGTCACCCCGTCGCCAGGGTGATCCGCGTGAACGCGCCGTCGCCCGGCTCGAGGCTCACGTCGCGGATGTGGTACGTGCCGCCATCCACGGTGATCGCACTGTTCACCGCCAGCGCTGTCAACGCCCCCGTCTTCACCAGCACCGACTGCCGCTTGGTGCTGACGTGCAGCCCGCTCGGATCTTGCAGGAACAGGTCCTCGCGATCGAAGAGCCCGTTGACCGTGTTCCCGCCATACGTCACGCTGACGCCCAGCTGGGCGAGCAGCGCATCCAGGTCGGCCGCGCCGAAGACGGCCACGGCCGCCGCCTACACCTTAGCCGCGGGATCCCGCGTCGTGACCCTGGGCCGGCGCGTCTCGAACGCCGCCTTCTCGCGCTTCGTGGCGCGCTCCTCCCACTCCGGATGCTCCGGCCCCCAGCCGGGCGAGCCCGCCGGATCACCATCCCGCGTCTTCTCCTCCTTGGGGTCAACCTCGACGGCGAAGTTGGAATGGATGAGCTGCACCGCCAGCGCCTCGGGCACGTCATACACGCCGCCGATGTGCAGTGGCTGCGGGATATCCTCGGGCTTGGGGCCGCGCTCGCCGAGGGCGCCATGCAGCATTTTGACTCGTCTGAGTTTCTCCGCCATCTGATCGGTCTCCTCAAGGGTGGCCGGGGGCGATGTGCCCCCGGCCTCACGGTGCTTATTGCAGCGCGTCGACGATGACGGCCATCGACGCCGCGTGGCGCAGGCCGATGTCCACCATCGCGATCGAGGTCACCTCGATCATGCCTTGCTTCTTCAGCCGGTACGGGTCGACGATCAGCTCGATCGCGAGCCACTGGCCGATGAGCACTTCCTGCCAGTTGCCGAACAGCGCCGCATGGCAGACGCTCACCGAGGTGCCCTTGGTGAGGGTGTTGGGCACGTTCGTCGAGGCCTCGGCGCGGTAGCCGTTGACTTCGCCTTCGCGCTGGCCGGTGAGTGGCGACGTCTCGTAGGACCACACCGGGATACCAGTCGTGCCGGAGATCTGCGCGACCTTCTTCATCCGCGCCTTGATGCCCGGCGTGGTGAGGTAGCCGAGTGTGCCGCGGAGCGCGTTCGCGGCCTCGACGGTGCGCTCGAGGTCAACGAAGTTGTCCCAGATTGGCTGCGCGCCGTTCGTGCCGAGCGCGACCAGGCCGACGCCGGCCACGTTCAGGATCCCGGTGGGCTGGTTCGATGCCCCCGAGCCGTTGATCGCGGCGCGGTCGATTTCGATCGCGGTGATGAGCGTCAGATCCTGGCGGACCAGCTGATCGACGTCGACCACGGCCTGCACGAGTAACTGCCGGGAATACGACGTCGAGGACAGGAGCTCATGCGGGCTGATCGTGAGCTGGTTCAGCGTGAAGTTCGAGTCGGCGACGTCCGCGCCGGGATTTTCCGCCGCCCAGGACGCGGTGCCGGCCGTGATCTGCCGCGGGAACGCGATGTTCCCCTGCAGGCCGGGCAGGAACGTCGCCCCCATCTGCATGACCTTGGTCGAGTTGCGGAGCAGCTCGATAAAGCTCCCCGGCTCGATGAAGCGGAGCTCCTGACCGGCCCCCGCGACGTTGGTCGAGAGGCCAGCGCGGGTCATCAGCGCGTCGACCTTCTGCGCCAGCACAAACGCCTCCGGGTCGCGCCGGAACGCGACGGCATCGCGCGTGCGCGTGATCCCGACGTCGAGCGGTACGCACAGGCCCTTCGGCTCGCGGCCCCCATTGCGGACGCGCCGTTCGAGCTCGCCGCACACTTCGTACTCGAAGCCGGCGGCCGCGATATCCTTCGGGTCACCCTCGCGCCCGAGCTGCTTCGCCGCCTGGGCCGCGATGAGGCGGCTCAGCGAGAAGTGCTTCTTTTCCCGCGCGGTCAGACCGAGGCCGTCCATCGTGCCGGCGGAGGTGATGCCCTCGGGGTTCTCCTTGGCGCGCTTCTGGAACTCCGCGAATAGATGCTTCCGCGCGTCGTCGGCCGTCTTATCGGAGTTGATCCACTCCTCGGCCTTCATGGCGATCCCGTGGCGCTTGGCCGTCTCCACGGTGTCGAGGATTTCCTGCATCCGCCGGCGCTCACCAGCCCGGAGCTCGGCGAGTTTCGCCGCCTCGGCGGCGGGATCGGTGGCTACGGCGGTCATGGTCGGTTCCCCTGGTGCGGGCTCTGGTTCTGGGGATGCCGCCGCCCGCGCAGCGGACCGCCCCACACCGACCGTATGATCGGCCGGTACAGCCGTCAGTGAGCCTTCCATCGGCATCCACCGCGTGACCCGGTAGGTGGCGCCGTTCTCGTCCTCATGCTCAAGCACGCGTTCCTGTGGCACGTAGCCGATCGACACTTCCTGGCGGATGCCATCGACCACGTCCTGCTTGACCTCTTGGCCCGCGGCGCTCTTCGAGAAGCGCATCATGGCGCGGAGCTTCCCCGCCTTCTCGTCGAGTGTGATGTCCTCGAGGCGGCCCACCTGCTTGCCCGTCGAATGGTCGAGGAGCAGCGGCAGGCCGGCCTTGGCCCGCGTCATGTCGACCGCATCGGCCGAGTGGTCGAGGATCTCGTCGCCATCCCACCGCGGCACCGGCGTCTCGGACGAGAGCGAGACTGCCATCCGACCTTCCTTGTCGAGCTCGCCGCCGTCATGCGCGCGTTCGATGAGCTGGCTGCGATAGCAGAGCTCGCCCGTGAAGGCCTTGTTCTCCTGTTTGCCGAGGTGCTCTTTCTCGAAGTTCGACGTATCGAAGCCACAACTTTTCGCTTTGGCGACGATCTTTCGCGCGACTTTGGCCCGATCACCCGCGGGAATGCCCTCGGTTTGGCCGAAGCGGGCGAGCGCGTTCTGCGCATGCGAGCAGTCGTGGATCGGAAGCTTCCAGGTGTCGGTCTTCTCGGGATCCCCGACGTAGGCGAAGCCCGAGGCCGGGACGTCCGTGCCGCCGATCGACTTGGTCTTCCCCGCCATGCGCGCGCCTCCGGACCACAAAAGAAAAACGGCCCGAGACCGGAGTCTCAGGCCGCTCTGGCTGCCGCTGCCTCTACGATAGTGCCCGAGGGCCAGCCGCGCAAGGCCGTACGAGCGCCCGGTAGTGGACCAGAAACTGGACCACTACCGAGCGCCCTCACGTCTGCGCCGCCGTCACACGGGCCTGCCCGGCAGCGACGGCGCCGGTGTCGGACGTAAAGATCTTCCCTGAGCTCAGCTTGATCTGCACGTCGTACACATAGCTGGCCGCGCCGAGTGTGGCGGTGTCCGTCGTCGTGAGGTTGAAAAGAAGCTGGGCGGTCCCGTTGCCGCTGGCGACGGACCCGTCCTGGACGACCTGCCCGACGCCCGCGACGGCCGTCGTCGTGATGACCTTCTGGAGGATGCCCGGGTCCGCGTCCGTGCTCTTATTCTTGATCGTCAGCCACGCCTTCGTCACCGCATCCGTCGTTGGCACGCCGGTGACAAAACGAATCACGTCGAAGGACGCGCCGATGTACCAGCCCTGGATCGACATGCCTAGAGCCCTCCGAAGCCGTACTTCGCGCTGAAGAAGTGCTCGACCGCCGCTTGGTCCGCGGCCGAGAGCGCCCCGGCGAACACGCAATGGGCGAAAATGTCGCACGTTGCAGGATAGAACCCGTTTTGGTCGGACCCGAGGGTCACCCCGCTCAGTTGCGCACTCGTCGGGCCTGGGCCCGACGCTTCTACCCCCGTGAGCCTGATGCGACTGTTTGCCGCCGATCCACGCCATTCGACGTAGAGAAGGAACGGCGAGCCGAACGGCGGTGTCACAGAAGAAAAGAGAGCCGGGCCGCCGTGATATATCTGTATGGCGGTGTTCGTTCCGTTGAAGCCTGTGTAGCCGCCGAAGCTGCCGCCGATGTGTCCGGTGTAGATCGGCGCTACGCTAGGGCCTGTAGGACCCGTACCGTATCCGTTGTACGTGACAACCGATACCTCGGTCCACGGCGGGTTCCAGGCGTTGTACGGAGAAGGAAACGTTCCACTACCATTACCATTCGTGAGGATCTGGAGGGCAGTAGTCGGACCTCCGAGAACGCACAGTGAGGTGGTATCCGGGGTGGTCGTCCAGGCGGCCGAGACGGTGACCGTATTCGACGTGTTCGACGAGACGGTTCGTACCTGTCCAGCGCCTGTCCCCTGCAGGACCTTGATGATCGCGCCAGCCCACAAGTTCGTCGCCCACGGCGTGTAGTTGCCTCCCCCAAAGGCCGGAGTCCACGTCGTCGAAGTCGCCGCGCCGGTTGTGTCGAAGAACCGCTGCTCGAATCGAATTCCGGGCAGGCCGTTGAGCAGGTTGGCCTTCCACTTCGGCCCGACGCTCTGCGCGCCGTAGAGCACCGGCGGCGACAGGTTAAACTTGTTCGGCCCGATGTCGACAAGCGTCGAGAGCACCGTCCCGTCGACCGTCACCGGCTGCGCGTCGGCCTCGTACCAGCAGATCAGCGGCGTGCCGAGGTTCGCCGGGCTCACCCCGGCTTTGGGCGGGAGGTTTTGATTCGCCTGCAGGGACACGTATTGCACGTCTTGCAGGTTAGCCATGCAGCTCGTCGAGCGCCTCGAGGACGGCCGCGCGGCCGCCAGCCCCGCCGGCGCCGTTCCCGCCCGTCGCGCCCTCGCCCGCCGTCTCGGCTGGCGCCGGATTCGACTCGGTCGGCGCTTTCGCGGTCGGCTTGACGTTCATCGGCGCGAGCGTGATCGCGTTCTCCTTCGCCAGTTCCTCCTCCTGGGCGAGCTCGCTGAACACCTCCTCGAGATCATCACCCTGCTCGGCCGCCTGGCGCCGGCGACTCGTCAACCCATAGTCGATCTCGAGGGCCTTGGCGCGCATCTCGCTGAGCGGGTCGACCCACTCGAAGCCCCGCGGCTCCCACTTCACGAGCTTGAGCTTCTCGGGCGAGCGGGGCCCGACCGTCACCCGGTTGGCGAGGATCGCCATTTCGAGCCAGGCTTCATAGATCCGGCGATGCAGGTGCTCGATGCCCCACTGCTGCAGCGCCTTCCACTCATCGCGCTCGACGAGGGTGCCCGAGCGCATGCTCGAGTAGTTCGCCTCGGAGAGATCCCCCGACATGGCGGCGTAGGTCGTGCCGAGGCCGGTCGCGACGCTCTTCAGGACCGACTTGGTGAACGGCTCGAACGCCTGCGTCGGATGTTGCGGGTCCCACGCCTGGAACTCGTAGCCGGGATCGAGCTGCGTCATCAGGCCGGGCTCGACCTCGAGCTGGAGGCGCTGATCCTCGGGCGGCGGCTGGTAGCCCTCTTCGTTTTTCATCACGATAAAGCCCATCTTGGCCGCCGCCGTCCGCGCGGCCACGAGCTCGGCCTCCTCGTAGCCGTCGTACATTTTGAGCTTCATCATCACCGAGTGGAACCACGGCACGCCGCGCGCCTGGCCGACGCGGTGCTGGACAAAGAGGTGAATGATCTCGTCGGCGGGAATCGGCACCCGCTCCCGCTCGAACTCGTACTCGTACTCGCTCGGGTGATGGTTCCAGACGTGGTAGACGACCGGACGATCCCAGCGATCGAGCTCGACGCCCATGACGACGCGCCGGCCGCTCGCGTCGGGGCCGCGGTTGTACGTGACGTCGAGCTGGTCCGCATCGATCAGCTGCAGGGCGAAGCCCCAGGCGTTCGGGAAGCCGCGGATCAGGCGGATGAGGACTTCGCCGTCCTGGGGCAGCGTCTTGAACACCATGCGCTGCAGCTCGGTCCACGACATGCGGCCGTCGACGCTGCAGCTCTCGGCGTGGCTCCACTGCTCCCACTCCTGCTCGAGCTGGGCGTTCACGCCTTCGCTCATCTCGCCCTTGAGCGTCGGCACGCGGGCCTGGAGCCTGATGCCGTTGTGGCCGATCACGTTGTTCGCGCAGAGGTGGATAAACCGCTTCGCGTGCGGGTTGTCGCGGACGAGCTCGCGCGCGCGGGCGCGGAGCGTGCGCAGGTTCCACCGCATCTCCTGGTTCGCGGAGAGCGGCAGCATGACCCAATCGAGCGAGAGGCGACTGAGCCGGCCACCGGCGTAGCCTGAGTTCGCGGGACTGCCGAAGATGGGGCTGCCCCAGAGGCCGCCGAACGTCGACAGCGCGCGCGTGACGAAGGGCAGGCCTTTGCCCCGGCGCCACGCGAGGCGGGCGCGGGCCAGCGGGCCGGGCCGCGGCCTAGACCGGAAGCTGGTTGACGACTTCGACACTGGTGCCGATCGTGTTGGGGTTGCGCTCGCGGCGGACCATGCCGAGATAGAGGCCGCGCATCTTCAGGAGTTCCGCCGTCCGCATCTTTGCGACCTGACGACCCGCGATCCCATACGTCTCGATCAGCTGCTCGGTCGTCACCCGGCCGTTGAGCTTCGCCTCGACCGCCGCCAGCATGACCTCGGCATGCGTCTGGAACGCCCCGGCCACGGCCGTGATGAGATTCGGCATGGCCGTGAGGACGCCCGAGCGGGCGACATGGGTCTCGCTGCTGACGCCTGAGACGATCGCGTCATAGGTGTAGCGATCCCCGATCGCGAGCGGCGTCGGGAGCGCGGCCGTCGCCGCCGCGAGCGCCAGGACGTCGTAGTTCCCCTGCGCCGGCTGCGCCGTGGCCGTGATGACGAGATTCCCGCGGCCGTTGAAGTAATACTTGAGCGTCCAGCCCTCGGCCGGCGGGAACTCGCCGAGGACGATCGACCAGTGCCAGTCCTCACCCACCCGGACGACATCGGGCTCGGTGGTCGGGATGATGAAGGTCACGGGATCAGATAGTAGGTGACGGTGCCGGCGGAGGCGGTGACCGTGCCGCCGTAGGTGAGCACCACGCGCCAGGTGTTCGGCACTGCAAGCGGCGACGTCGCCGTGATGCCGCCCGCCGCCGCGCCGATTGCGGGATACACCATGTATACGAATGTTCCCGCCGCCGAGATCGCGGTGAAGCTGGCATGCACTTGGATGTAGTTGCCGCTCGCACCCTGCGCATCGTCCTTCCCCTGAATCACGGGCGTGATTGTGGGAGTCGTCCCGGTCAGCGTGGTGACGTTGACGACGACCATGACCCCGCGGAAGTCGCCGGGCTTCTTGAGGTCTGAACCCGCGATCGTCGCCGTGCCCGTGATGCTGATGTAGACCGCGCCGCCCGGCCCTTGGGCGGGAGCGCGCGGCACGGCCGCAGCGGCGAGGAGCACGAGGGCGAGCAGGGCAGTCCGCATAGAGATCCTCCCGGGAAAGAAAAACGGCCCGAGACCGGAGTCTCAGGCCGCTGTGGCGTTCCCTACAGGATAATGCCTTAACGCCAACCGTTCAACCAGCCGCCACCTGGACGGCGCGGCAGTCGGCGCGGCGGCGCCCCAGGCATGGGCGCGACGATCCCCCCCGGCTCTGCAGACGTCTGCACCGGGACCGTCCCGGCGCGCTCCGCAAGCTTGCCGAGCTGCTCGCGCACACCGGCCCCGAGCGCGTGGAGTGCGGCGAGGTTCAGGACTTCGAGGTCGATCGCCTCGTTCCGCTCGCGTACGACGACGTAGCGGCGCACCCGCCGGCTGCCCTGGCGCTCGAGCATCAGCTTCTCGGCGCCGAACTGCGCAAAGAACTCCCCGTCGAAGCCGCCGTCGGGCAGCATGCGGCGGAAGTGCATGTAGCGCGGCCCGGGCTGCTGGATCCGCAGCCGGGCAAAGAGCGTGTCCTTCATCGCCACGGTCGCGATCGTGAACGGTCGCACCCCGTAGCGGTTGGCTTTGGCCGCGCGCCGGAGCGGGGCCTGCGCGCGCGTGCCCTCCTCGCCCTTCGAGGCGAAGACGCCCCGCGCCTGCCGCGGGCGCACGAAGCCGTAGACCGTCGGGGTACGATAGCCGGAGTCGATGAGACAGATCCGGATCCGGAGGTCGGTGCCGCTCGCATGGCGGTAGGCCCTCGTCAGGAGCGGCTCGAGCGCCTGCCAGGTCGCCGGCTGCTCGGTGTCGCCCTCGATCCGGTAGTGTGCGATGCGCCAGGATTCCTCGCCGGCGCCCCAGCCGACCACTTCGAGCTCGAGCCGCGAGGCCTGGACGTCGACGCCGGCGGTCAGGAGCCCGACGCCAATCGGCACGTCGGCCGCCCCGTAGGCTTCCGCGCGCTGCTCGAGGGCGGTGGCATCGAGTTGCTCGCCCCGATCTTCCCAGAGTTCGCCGAGTTTCAAGTTGACGAAGGCCTTGAGCTGCTCCTGGTCGTCCTTCGCTTCGATGAAGGTTTGCGCGATGTCGTACCAGCGCGCCCACGGCGAATAGAGCGCATTGATGTGGAAGCCGGCGACGCGCCGCCCAGGCAGGGCCGCAACCCAGCGGCCAGCGCCGACCATCTTCGCCTTCTGCGATTCCTCGATGGAGCCCTTACAGGTCGCGCACTCGTAGTGCACCGACTCGGCGACGACATCACCGCGGTCGTCGGTCGCAAACTTGAGCCCCGTCCGGAAGCTCAGGAGCTGGCACGCCCCGCAGGCGGGACACGGCACCTCGTAATGCCGCTGGTCGGAGAGCAGCCACTCGCGCTCGATGCGCGACAGGCCTTTGATCCCGGGCGTCGAGAACAGCGCGATCTTGCGATTCCAGAACGTCTCGGTGCGCTGAATCGCGAGCCGGACTGGATCGCCCTCGGTCCCGGCCGAAGCCTCGAAGCGATCGACTTCGTCGAGGAGCAGCACCCGGATCGGGCGGCTCGCGAGCCCCGCCGGCGAGTTCGCGCCAACGACGGTGATCTGGCCGCCTGGGAAGACTTTGTGGAGGATCGTGTTCCCGGAGTCCCGGCTCCGGGGATCCCGCACGCGGTCCGTGAGCCGGGGACTATCGCGGATCATCGGCGCCAGGCGGTCCTTCGAGAACGATTCCGCCGCCGGCTTCACGCTCGGCTGCACGACCAGGATCGGCGCCGGATCCCGGTCGATGTGAAAGCCGATCACGTTGAGCAGGATCTCCGTCGCGCCTACCTGGGCGGACTTCATAAACACGATGCGCTCGATCAGGGGCTCGGAGAACGCGTCCATGATCTCGCGGAGGTACGGCGTGCGAGCGGTGTCCCACTGCCCGGGCGCCGCCGACGATTCGCGGGGCAGGATCCGGTGACGGTCCGCCCAGGTCGAGACGGTGAGCTTAGGGGGCGGCGCGAGCCGCTTGCGGACGCCGGCGGCGTCGAGCTGTTGCGCGCGGGCGAACGCGCTGGGGTGCGTCCGCAGGGGCGTACGTGGCACTGTCGTCCTCCATGTGGTCAGCGACGCGCGTCAGCTCGAGCAGGCATTCGTGCATCATCTCCTCGAGCCGGGCCTGGGCCTCCGGAATCGAGCGCAGCGCCACGATCTGCGGCGCCCACTTCCCCGGCAGGTTGAGATGCTTCGCGCGCAGACGGTCCTCGAGCCGGCCAAGGATCCGATCGTGGTCCTCGACGGAGAGCATCTGGCGGCGCTTCTCGGCGAGCTCGTACTCGGCCAGCTCGGCCTGCGCGAGTTCGCGGCGCGCCCGGGCTTCCTCGACGCTCGGCGGGCGCAGCGCCTCGAGCTCGGCGATCTTGCGGCGAAAGTACCAGACGAGCGCCGCGGCGCCGAACGTGATCCGACGTGCCATCTTCTCATGCGGCATCCCATCGACTACGAGGTTCTCGACCTGACGCGTGCTTAGATCGAGGGCACGGGCGAGTTCGAGCTTGGTCACGAAGCCGAAATCCCATTCGGTGGCCCGGACGCTGCACGATTATCGCAGCCTGCGGCACCCGCCGTGGAAGCTCCAAGAGGGACCCGCGATTTCATTAGGAACTCTAATGCTGTGCGATGGCGCTTCCGTGCGTTGCATTTTTTACAGCAGATCACGACGTTCTCGATACCGTGCCAGCCTCCCCGAGATCGGGGGATTAGGTGGTCCATGCTCTTGGTCCTTGAGGTAAGCCCCTCGCTACAATAGGGACAAGTCGCGGCCATTCCGAAGAGCAGCCGCACCACCTGTGGCGTGAGCGTCCCATCCGATACCAGCCCTGCCGTCTTCTTGGCGTACAGCCTCTGCATTTCAGCAGCCCTGAAGTCTGGATCGTGATGATACCGAAAGTGGTAGGCAATTAGTCGTTCGCTCATTGAGAAGACGGCGTCACCTACCTCGCGCAACAGCACCACGAATGCGATCGCAGTCATCGTCCAGCGCACGCGCTGCGGCTTGCGTCTAACGATGATGCGTTGATGCCCGCGCGGCGCGTACGGGCGGCCAGTCCTTATCGCGTGCCAGTGCCGCTCCGACTGGCGCTCTATCGAAGACCGCCCCTTCCCCTTTCTGCGGCCACGCGCGCGTTCACACGTTACACACAGACGCCAGCCTTTGTTCGTCAGACGAACGTTCGCGCCGCTGTACGCATGGCCTCGTGGGCAGTGCGTTACGGCGCGCGAGCTCGCTGCACTCACGTCTTCAATCCCTTGTAGATGCCGAGATCGGGCACGACGATCGGCGACTTCTGAGGATCGCCCATGCGATGCACGAGCTCGTGCCCGATCGCGAGCAGCCCATAGATCAGCACGCGATTGCCCGCGATCTCCTGCGATGTGTTCAGCTGCACGTTGCCCGTCTTTGGGTCCAGCAGCACCGTTACGTGGATCATGTGGTTCAGCTCCTTCGTTGCGCGACGTCGTGCCGCGCGGTTCATCGAGCGGTGCGCACCGCCTGCTGGAATGCTGCCTCGTAGATGGCTGGCCAGGTCTGCTGCATCGTCTCGAGTGCGGTCGCGGAGAAGCGCAGCCGCGCGGGGATCGGGATGCGTTGCTTGTACGTCCAGAGCAACCGGATGTCGTGCGGTCCGGGTCCGATCCGCTGATAGACGCCGGCGACTGACACGCCGAACATCGTCTGATCGAGCACGAACGTCCGCTGCTTCCCCTGTAGCTGCTCAACGCCCCGCCGCGTGATGTGGCGCGTGGCCGCGAGGATGCCGGTGACGTCGCGCCGCGGCATCAAGCGCAGGTTCTTCGGATAGAGCGCGAGCGGCGGCACGTCCGTCGATGATGGGCGGAGCGCCGCGCTCGGGATGGCGATCGGCAGCTCCGGTGAGCCGGCCTTCGCGCCGCCCGCCTCGAACTTGGCCAGGAACGCCCGCTGGGGGTCGATCGCGACCGTCGCGTATATCGGGACGTCGTGTTTATCAGAGACGTGCGTGACTTGGACGCCTTGGACGACCCACGGCCGACGGATCGTGAACGCCTCCTGTAAGTGCACGCGAATCGCGTCTCGCACGGCGGTGGCTTGTCGATTGATCGCCAGCGAGGTCGCGAACGGGATCTGATCGCGGAAGAGCCGCTCGAGCCAGCCCTGCGTCGCGCGCCCATCGACGCGGATCTCCATCATGCCACCTTGCGTCCGATCACGAGCACCTCACTCCAGGCACGGCAGTTCGGACACTGCACCAAGATGCCCCACCCGGTTGCTGCGGCGCGCGAAACCAGCTGACGCACCTTCGCCAACCAAGTAGGCGGGATCTCGATCAGGGTCCCGTCGCAGCCGCGGCTCGTGCGCGCGAGTTTGCGCCCCAGCCGCCCGTCTGCGTGGCTGCGGTGCGGGCACTGAATCACCACAAGCGAGACGGCCTGTCCCGCCGGGGGAACAGGCCGTTGGTCAGACGTCGGCATAGCTGCGAGCAAAATAGGACGCTCAGTCATGCGACACAACGCCGCGCGCGGCCGTTGGCGTCGGTCCGTGCAGGTCGAGCCAGTCCTGGAGCGAGAGCACGACCAGGGCGTCGCGATCCGGGCGGTGAGGCAGCTGCATGATAACGACGCCCACTTTGTCGGGTCGCGCCGCGCGGATGCCGTCGAGCCAGTCCGACAGGTAGCCTGGTACCGTCACGCGCTTCTTAGCTTGGAACGCGAAGAGCGGCGTCTCGAAGTCCGCCCCGGCGCGCTCGCCAGTCACGGGGATGCGCTCCGTCCCGAGGAGGCGCGCGAGCCGCCGCTCGAAGGCCTTCCAAGTGGTGTTCGGCATCACACGGCCACACCGAGTCGCTCGCGCAGGCGCCGACGCCTGGCGATGCCCGCCGCCTTAGCCTTCTCTGGGTGCGCGCGTTTCCAATCGCTGGACGCGGCGTCGTGCTCGCGTTTGTGCCGGCGGTAATAGCGGCGCTGACTGCGCTGCGCTCGGTCCGGGTTATTCCGACGCCAGCGCCGGGTGGCATTGCGGAGCTCGCGCGCATGATGGAACGCGCAGCGACGGGCCCAGCCGACGGCGCCATCGACGGGACGCGGGCACTCGAGGCAGATCCCCGCCTTCAGGCGCTCACAGCGTTCGCACCGCACTGCGGTCGAGCCGTCGCGGAGCACCACCGTCTCGAGCCGACCGCCGCACTCAGCGGACCCGAAGCGCCGCGCGCACGTTGTACGGCTCTGCTGCCGGCGCGCGAGATCGGCGGCGCGTTGGCGCCGTTGGTAGTTGCGCCAGGCCATGCGCCGGCGGTCGCGGCGGGTCATCGGGCAGCCGCCCGGGCGCAATGACCACAGATGACCGAGGCGCGCGACGGCAGACGCCGGCGGATAGTCTCGACGCGGGGGCGGTGACCGCACAACGTTGGCAGGTCGAGCATCCAGCCCGGGACGGGCTCGCGTAGGATGTGCCACACGCGCCCGAAGTGCTTCTCGGCGATCAGGACGTAACGGCGGGCGCTCACGCTGGCACCTCATGCCAGCGACGGCCATCGAGGATTGCTTGGTCACCGCCGCGCTTGTCGCTCGCACCACCAAGCTGCTTGAGGAAGAACGGCACGCCAGCCGCGACGCACTCGTCTCGGAGTTCGGCAGCCCACCAGTCGAGCATCGGCCGCGCCTTTGGTCCGCTCTCGCCGCCGACGATCACCCAGCCGATGCCATCGAGCCACGGCCCGAGTTTGATCCGGCCGAGCAGGGGCTCAAGCGACAGGAATCGAACGGCAACGGGCACGTTTTTCAGGAGTGTTGCGCGCCAGAGATACTCTTTGGTCTCCACGCTGACGCCGAGCCAGACGTTCGGCCAGCCCTTGAAGCCCCAGAGCGGCGGCAGCTGCTCGCGGATCCGCTCGGGACGCTTTGTGAGAATCAGGTAGGTGTGCTGCGGCGTCCGCCGGATGATGTCCCACGCTTCCGGCCGCCATTCGTCGGCCCGCTCGTGGAAGAAGTCCGACCAGCTGCAGGTGAAGATCCGCTTCGACTCTTTCCACTTGAGCGGGTCGGTGAACTTCGTCTTCGACCGCACGACGGCGCTCGGATCCTGGCCATACTGTTTTTTCTCCCGATACATGTAGCAGTGCTTGCAGCCTGGGCTGACCTTCGTGCAGCCGTGCCACGGATTCCACGTGGCATCGGTCCACTCGATCCCCGTGCGCTCACCCATTGGCCGCGCCCGTGGGAGAAATCGTGGGACCTTCGGGGTGGAATCGGGGGCCTGCGAGCCGTGGCTTCACGGGAACCCGTAGAGCGACCAGTGCACCCCAACCGTGAGGTCCACATCCTGGGTCAGAAGGGGCAAACGGACTCCCTCACCGACTACCAG
>CAZFKN010000039.1:5146-26903 GCA_964519805.1 uncultured Gemmatimonadaceae bacterium | reverse complement strand
ACCACGGGAACCGGCTGTGGCTGCTGCTGAGCGCGGAGACGTGGTATCGGCAGTTCATGACCGACGCGAGCGGCAGCGGAGACCCTGCCGCCGCGGCTACGACGCTCGCGCCGATGGCCGCGCGCTGAACGGCGCGATACAGGCCTCATGCCACTGGGCCACCTTCACTAGCTTCACGACGATCGGCTCCATCGCGTGATCGCCGGCCAGGAAGCGCTGCGCCATCTGCTCGACCTGCCGCCGGTCGAACGGCCCGTCGGCCACGGCCGCGTCGCGCGGAAGGGCCATGACCTGTTCGCGGAGCGCCGGCAACTCCCGCAGGTAGCGGACCCACGGTACCACGAAGCCCCACTTTCGCGCGTGCATGAGCGGGCGGGGAATGCGATCGCCGAGCGCCGCGCGCTGGAGCGCCTTGCCGCGGCCCAGTCGGAAGAGCACCGAGTCCGGAAGCCGCGCGGCGCCTTCGACGAGCCGATAGTCCAGGAACGGCACGCGGCACTCGATGGACGCGCCCATGGTCATCTTGTCATTGCGGTCGAGCAGGTAGCACAGGAACGTGTGCTGGTCCAGGTACATGGCCTGCCGCACCGGCGACCTCGGGTAGGCCCGGCGAGCCTCGTCGAGCACGGCCCGCCGGTAGCCGAACTCACCCCGCACCGGATGCCCGAGCGCGGCGAGGTGCGACGGGAGCACGTCGCACGAGTTGAAGAGAATCGCCGCGTCGAGCGTCGGGAGCCCCAGCAACCGATAGAGCTTCGCCCGCCGGCCGGTCCCCACCAGCCTCCGGGCCGCGGGGCCGACCAGTCCCTGCCCCGCGCGGAGCACGCCGGGATAGAGCAGCGGGCGATACCGGGGATACCCGCCCAGAACCTCGTCGGCGCCCTCGCCCGAAAGCAGCACGGTGACCCGGGGCTTGGCGTGCCGCGAGATCGCGAGAATGTGCGGCTCATGGCCGTGGGCCATCGGCTCGTCGTTGTACCGCACGGCCTCGAGCATCAAGTCGGTGACGCGCGACGGGTCGACGGTCATCTCGTGCGATGTGAGGCCCCATCGTTTGACGACCTCGCGCGCCAGCGGACGCTCATCGAACCCTGGCTCCGTGAATCCCATCGTGAAGCTCTCGACGCCGCTCCCGGCCTGAATCGCGAGCGAGGCGGCGACGCTGGCGGAGTCGAGACCCCCGCTCAGGAGCACGCCGATGGGCACGTCACTGATCCGACGCAGGGCGATGGAGTCGTCGAACGTGTTGCGGAACCACTCTTCCGGCGACGTCTCCGCCGGCTTGGCCGCCTCCTCGCCGAGATTCCACCAGCGTGTGATCGTCATCGCGCCGTCGCGCCACACCAGGAAGTGCCCCGGCAACAGACGACGCACGCCCTCGTAGGGGGTGGCCTCGCCCGACACGAAGGAGAAGCACATGAGCTCCTCCCAGGCCGCCTGATTCACGGCCGATGGGAAGCCCGCTGCGAAGAAGGCCTTGGGCTCGGACGCGAAGCTGAGCGCCTGCCGCGTGCGGGTGTAGTACAGCGGCTTCACGCCCAGCCGATCGCGGGCGAGAAAGAGCGTGCGGTCCCGGTGATCCCAGATGGCGATCGCGAACATCCCGTTCAGGCGCTCGAGCATCGCGGGCCCGTAGTCCGCGAAGAGATAGAGCACGACTTCCGTGTCGCTGGTCGACTTGAACGACCACCCGTGGGCCTCGAGATCCCGGCGAAGCTCGGCGCTGTTGTAGACTTCCCCGTTATAGACGATGGAATACCGCCCGTCCGGCGTATGCATCGGCATGTGGCCACGGGGCGAGAGGTCGCGGATCGAAAGCCGGCGTGACCCCAGTGCGATGCCCGGCTCGATCATGCTGCCGGCGTCGTCCGGCCCGCGGTGGGTCAGCTGGTCCCGCATCACGTCGAACTGGATCGGGTCGCATGTCGCGCGCGGATCCGTTTGCACGATCCCGCAGATACCACACATTGACTTACGCTCCCAATGGCCGGGGATGCCGACTTCACGGACGGCGGCAAAACGCGGGGTGCGGCAGGGGCGCTGACGGGGCAAGACCCGTGCCCGGCAGGCACACGAGCCGGCACGTTCAGCGAGACCTGGCAAAAGCTACGCGCGGGCCTGGTCCCCCGCTGACGGGCCAACGCGGAACCCCCGGCCCTAGTATGCAGCGGCTCAGCGCCAGCCACCACTCCAACCGGAGTCCAATGCCCGTCTCGGTCTTGCCCGGTGCCCGCGCCCTTCGCTCAGCTTGGAAATCTCCCGCTCTGCGCGCCGCGGTGGCACTGGCGCTCAGCGGCGTCGCGTTCGCGCTCGCCAACCTCCTGCTGGCCCGGGAACTCCCCAAAGAAGAGTACGGCCGCTTCTCGCTACTGCTGGCCATCATCACCATTGGCATCCTGACCGGCCCGGTAGGCGCCCAGGTCATCGTCAACCGGCACCGGACGGATCCCGGACCGCGGCTCCTCGGTCGGTCGCTGCTGACGTCGGGACTGGTCGGTCTCGCGCTGGCAATCGGCGCCGCCGTACTGTACCCGCTCGACGCTCCGTTGCTGCTGATCATCGGCGTGGCCACCGTTGCCGGGGCGACCAAGCTTGTCGCCGTGGGGCACTACCAGAGCCGCCAGCGGTATGGCCTCTCGCTGCTGCTGTCGGAATGCACCAACGGATCAGTGCTCATCGCGGCGATCGTGGCGGCGATCCTCCGGCCGGGAAGCGCGTTTGTTCCCGCGGCGGTCTTCGCGACCAGCCTCTGGGCGTTCACCTTCTTCGGGTGGTGGAAGGTATTGCAGGACCGTCATCTCCTTGGCTATCCCGATCCCCCGTTCCCCTGGGGCGAGGGCTTCTCGGTGGTAGGGGTCGTCGGCGCGAGCATGCTCCTCGGAGCCATGGAGCGGCTGGTCATTCCCCGAGCGCTGGGCCTGCCCGATCTCGCGACGTTCAGCGTGCTCGCCACGCTGGCGGGATCACCTTTTCAGATGCTGAACCAGGGAGTCGGATTCGCGCTCCTCCCGAGCCTGAGAGCGGCCGAGAATCCGGAGGAACGGCGGCGCGTGCTGACGCAGGAAACGCTGGTCGTCGTGGGCGCGTGCGTGCTGTCGGCGGGCGCGGTGTGGTGGTTGGCTCCGATCGTCCTTCGCCTGTTTCTCGCGGGACGGTACGAACTGCCGGCGGGGCTGATTCTCGCGGCGATCGTCGTCGGCACCTTCAAGCCCCTCGGCTCGCTTGCGGTCGCCACCGTGAATGCCGTGGGGTCCTCTCGCTCCCTTGCCGGCCTTGGGGCAATCGCCTGGGTGGCAGCGGCCCTCGGACTCGCCGGCGCATGGCTGGGCGTCCGATGGGGCGGGCTGACGGGCCTCGTCTACGGAGCGGGTGTCGGCTGGCTGTTTCGAGCCGCCGCCTCGACGTGGCTCGCGGCCCGAAGCCTGCAGGCGCCCGCCCCGAACCGAGCCGACGACGCGTTTGCCACGCGCCTCGCCGAGGAATAGTCGCTCTGCAGGAGACCCCGGATTGCCCAAGGACGCGAAGCACGCAAGCCTGGCAGCGCTCGATGCAACCGAGCCATATGACGTCTGCATCGTGGGATCCGGTCCGGCCGGTACGCTGCTCGGCAGCAACCTGGCCAGCCGGGGGGCCCGCGTCCTCATTCTCGAGTCGGGCCGTGGTCTCGTCGGGTGGATGACCGACCAGCGCATCCGTTCGCTGGCGCGCTACGAGTTCACGGGTGACACGGACTATCCGCGCTCCCGGACGACATCCCGCCTCGTGGGCGGCAACTCGAACTTCTGGACGGGGCGCTGCGAGCGGTTCCATCCTTCGGACTTCGAGCCGCACCCCTACACGCCGCCCCAAAATCCGTGGCCGATCGGCTACGCTGATCTCGACCCCTATTACGACCAGGCCGAGCGCCTCCTGCGAGTCCGCGGGGGCCCCCGGTCACGCTTCTCCCCCCCGCGACGGGGCCCACTGCCGCTACCGCCGAGCCCGGACATCTGGTTTCTGAAACAGCTCGGGAGCAGCCTCGGCGTGGAGTTCGAGGAATCGGCCACCGCCACGCCCACGAAGACGATGCGCATCTTCAACGTGCAGAAGGAGATTTTGCCGCCGTTCTTCGCATCCGGGCGATGCGCCCTCGTCACCGAGGCGACCGTGACCCGGTTGCTCGCCGGGCCGGACCGCCGTATTACCGGCGCCGAAGTGAAGGCGTTCGACGGCACCACGAAAATCGCACGGGCGAAGACCTTCGTCATCTCCTGCGGGGGAATCGAGTCGCCACGGATGCTGCTGCTGTCGTCATCAGAGCAGTTCCCCAACGGCATCGGCAACACGCACGACATGGTGGGACGCGGCTTCAACGAGCATCCCAACGTGAGTTTCACCGCCACGATCCCCCATGCCTGGGGAACGATCGTGCCGACCAACAAGGTCGCGCGCACGCACCAGTACTATAGCGCTTTCCGCGCGGAAGGCTTGGGCAGCGTCTATCCCGTGATGCGCCAGGCGTGGGTGTTGCCCAACCACATCGCGACGTTCAGGCTGTCCAACCTCCCGCGCACGATCGCGAGCGGCCTGGGGCGGGTCGTGCGGGCTCCGCTCTTCGTGGGGGCCGGGATCGAAATGAAGATCTCGCCCGCCAACCGGGTCACGCTGTCCCGGACGCAAACGGACCTTTTCGGGAATCCCATCGCGCACCTGATGATGAGCTACTCCGACGAAGACCGGAGACTGCTGGATCGGGCGCGCGGATTGTTGCTCGATTGGTTTCCGCGCCTCGAGGCGAAAGGCGTGCACGAGCTCGAGGTCGCGTGGTCTCGCCATCACCAGGGGGCGTGCCGCATGGGGCGGAGCCCGGCCACCAGCGTGGTAGACGCGGACCTCAAGGTCCACGAGACGCCGAACCTGTATGTCTGCGGATCGGAGGTGTTCGTGACCGGCGGGGCGATGCAGCCTTCGCTCACGATCGCCGCCTTGGCCCTCAGGCTGGCCGACCACCTGGCCGGCCGCCTGCGCGACGGCTGGGAGAGCTAGGCCGGCGCCCGGGGTTGGAGGGAGCCCCGTCGGACGACGTAGGGGAACTTGCCGGACGCCGACAGCGGGATGTCGTCGACGAACCTGATGTCGACGGGGAAATCAGCCCCCATCACCAACCGGATCTTGTCGACGACGACGTCGAGATTGGGCTGGGCCGCCTCCCGGGTGACGCCGGTCTCGAGCACGACATTCAGCGTCACGGCCAGGTCTTCGTCCTGCATGACCTGGAACTTCCGCACGAAGCCGCGGTTGAAGATCACGGCCAGGAGCTGGACGAAGTAAATCGGATCGACCTGCTCGCCCTTGGCGTTCAGTAGAACCTCGACCATCCGACCGGAGAGCGACTCGAGCAAGGGAAACCCGCGGCCGCAGGCGCAGCGTCCGTCGGTGAGCTTCCCCCGGTCGCCGATCCGGTATCGCAGGAACGGCATGGCGTAGTTGCTCAGCGGCGTGATCACCAGCTCGCCGTCCTGCCCGATCACCGGCCGCCCCGCGGCATCGATGGTCTCGACAACATTGGCGTGAGTAGCAATGTGATGGCCCGCCCGCTCGAGACACTGGCAGGCCACCGCCCCGACCTCGCGGGATCCGTAGGCGCTGATCGCGGGGCAACGAAACGCTTGCTGGATCACTTCGGCCATGTAGGGATAGACCGTCGCACCGCCGAGCACGACCGCGGCCGGCGAGTGAGGGCGCAGGCCGTGCTCCACCACGTATTTCGCTACCGCATCGATCCCGTCCCGGTAGCACCACAGCATGTGGGGCTTCCAGCGATCGATGTCGCGGAGGATCTTGAGAATCTGGGCTTCGGGCAGGTGCCAGCATTGCTCGAACCGCCGGTTGTAGGCCCAGTTCTGCACGGTGGCCTTCCAGCCCAGCGTGCCCTCGAACAGATCCCGCTCGTTTCCCCAGATCTTCATTTCCCGCTCGCCGAGCTGCTTGCCGACGGTCGAGAAGTGGTACGTCCGGACCGCAATCGTCGTGTCCCAGTACCCGCTGTCCTGCCAAAACCGCACGGGCTCGCCGGTGGAGCCGCCTGACGCGTTCGGGTAGGCCTTGCGGCCCTTCGGCAGGACCTTGGCGCGGAGCCGGTCGCCCTGGGCCCGGATGACGTCTTTCGTCAGGAACGGGATGTCGGGGAATCGGTCGAGGTCAACCCGCCCGTCACGCACCGCGCCGCAGGACTCGAGTGTGTCGTGGTAGTAGGGGACCTGCTCCCAGGCATGGCGCAGCAGCCCCACCAGCCGCTCCCGCTGTACTGCGGCGACGCGGTCGGCGGACCGCTCGATCTCGTCGATCAAGGCCAGCTCGCCGGGCACGCCACTGCCCGTAGCGCGCATGAGCGAGAGGATGACCGGCTTTCGCCAGTTCACGGGTGCTCCAATCTGGGTCGGGTCCTGCAAAAACCTGCACCTAGCGGCGGCACGCTTCGTGCTGCACCATTACTCGCCCCGAGGACCGTTGCCGGCCTCCCGCATCCGACGGATTTGCGTCCGGAGGATCGCCGTTCCGCGGCGTGGGAGTCAAGGTCCCCGAGTCATGAAGAACTGCCACGGGTTGCTCAATAGATCGAAGCGCACAAAGCGGTTCATCATCGGCTCGGAGAATGAGGAAGACGCGGTACGCGGCCCGCCTCCACTCCCTTCCCAGCCTGTCTCCCTCACGACGTCGACGACTCGTCGGCGCCCGTAACGTCGCCGCCGCAATCCGATACCTGTGCGCATTGGCGTGATGTTGCGACACTTGGATCAGCATCCCGGTGGTGTGAAGGCATACACCCGCCGGCTGCTGAACGCGCTCCTGGCCCGCGAGGACCACGAGTACGTGTTCTTCTATCACGACCCCAAGGTGCTGGGAACGTACGCCGGCCACCCGCGGGTGCTGGAGATGGCGATGCCGACCCGCTCCCGCGTCCTGTGGGACCAGGTGGCCGTGCCTCTGGCCGCACGGCGAACGGGCGTCGATGTGCTGTTCAACCCGAAGTACTCGATGGCGCTGGCCGCGCCGTGCGCCAACGTCTGGGTCTGTCACGGCTACAACCGGCCGTTCCACCTCCGGGACCTGCCGTTCGCCGACTGGGTCAATTTCCGCTTCGCGCTGCCTCGATACGCTGCCAGGGCGGACGCTATCGTCGCCGTCTCCGAGACCACGCGGCAGCACGTGATCGAATACATGCGGGTGCCGGCCGAGCGGGTCCACCGCGTGTACCTCGGCGTCGACGACGTCTTCCGCCGGCCGGTCGATCCGGCGGCGCTGGAACAGGCCCGGCAGAGGTACGATCTGCCCGAGCGTTTCTTCCTGTTCGCCGGCTCCCTGTATCCGCCGAAGAACTTCGCGCGCCTCGTCCGCGCGTTCGCGCACGTCGGCCCGCGTAACGGGGTCCACCTCGTCGTCGCCGGCGGCGACAACCGGTTTCTGTGCGAGGCAGAGCGCAACCTCCCGCAGAAGCTAGGAATTGCCGACTGGGTGCGGTGGACCGGCTGGGTACCCCAGGACGAGCTGCCCACGTTCTACGCCGCAGCGACGGCCCTCGTCATGCCGTCGCTGTACGAGGCCTGTCCGGGCCCCATTCTGGAGGCCATGGCGGTCGGGTGCCGGGTCGTCACGTCCAACCGGTTCGGCAGCAAGGAAGTGGCGGGCGCCACGGCGATTCTCGTCGATCCCGAGAGCGTGGAGGGCATCGCCGAAGGCATGACCTACGCCCTCACCGAGGACGGACGCCGCGACTCGTTCATCGCCCGGGGAAAGGCCCGGGCCGCCGAGTTTACCTGGGAGCGTTGCGCCCGCGAGACCCTGACGGTGATCGAGGCCGGCCGCGCTGCGCGCAAAGCCACGCGCCGTTTCCCGTCGCCGCTGGGCGCGCCGGTGCTGCCAAGGGATTGATGCCCCGCGTAGAACCAAACGGGGACGCATGATCAGGCGCTCTGCTCTGCTCCGCCGCTCGTTCGAGAAGACCGTTCCGCGGTTCGCGGCCCTGGCCGCGCACACCCTGCCTCGATTCGTTTACGCGTCCGCCGGCGACCGCCCGGATGTGCTCCCCGTGTTCGTCTACCACGTGGCGGATGCCTCGTTCGAGGCCGACCTCCACTACCTCGAGCGCGGTGGCTATCGCACGGCCGGCGCCGAGGAGCTCGCCGCCTATGGCCGCGGTGAGCTGGCGCCGGACGGCCGAACGGTGGCGCTCACCTTCGACGATGGAGACGAATCGCTGACGCGGGTCGCGGTTCCGCTCCTCGAGCGCTACGGCGTCCGCGCTGTCGCGTTCGTGGTCACGGAGCTGGTGCCCGAGACGACCGGTCCGGAGCTCGCCGGCTGGGTGGAGTTGCGCGCCGCCGTTTCGCGCGGCGCCCTGGAAGTGGGCTCGCACAGCTGCTACCACCATCACGTCCCCGTGTCGGCCCAGGTCGTGGGCTTCGTCGAGTCCGGAACCGACGTCCGCTTTACCGCCAATATCCCGGTGCCGCGCGTCCGCGGCGACGAGGTCCCCGCCCCCGGCACGCCGATCTTCCGCGGCCGGCCCCGATACACCGCGACGGCTGCATTCCATCCGGACCTCGACGGGATCGAGCGTTGCCGGCTGCTCGTTCAGGAACGCGGCGAGGAGGTGCTCCGGCGATCATCGGGAGTCGGCGACCTGCTGCGGCTGGCGCCCCGCTCGGGATCGCGGGAGACACCCGAGGCAGCGGATGCGGCGGTAGTGGCGGACATCAGCACCTCGCTCGATCGAGTCAGCGCCAAGTGTCCCAACGCCGCGGCTCGGCACCTGTGCTTTCCGTGGTACGCACGGAACCGGCGGGCCGAGGCGCTGGCCGCACGTGCGGGGGCGACGCTGCTCCTGGGCGGCTACCATCCTACGCGGCGTGGCGAGCCGGCACCGATGCTCCAGCGCCTTTCCCGGGACCTCATCCGCCGCCTGCCGGGCCCCGATCGGCAATCCCTGTTGAGCGTGCTCCAGCGCCGAGGGCAGGCCGTGGGCGGGGCGCCTGGGTGGCCTGGGAACGGCCCGGCTGCGACCTCTCCGCGCGACTGAGATCCCCCAAGGAACAGGGGGAGACCCTCCCGATCCTCTTCGCCATCCCAATCCCGGGCCCGTCCGCCCGAGCGCCTGCTTCTGGGTCCCCACAAGTGTCGCGGGCACACTACAATGGCATCCCGGATGCCGGTTCGCGCGGCCGGCGCTTTAGAATTCGGCACTGTCAACTATTGTTCCGACAATCCAATAGAGAGTTCGCCGTGAGCCAGCCCTGGCAACTTCAGCTCTATCGTCGCTCGCTCAAGAAGAAGGAAACCATGCACGCGTTGCTCGGCCACCTTCCTCCGGTCCAGGGCCGGCTGTGCTTGGAGCTGGGATGTGCCACCGGGCTCACGTCGCATTTCCTCCGGCAGCGGGGGGGCACCTGGGTCAGCTGCGACTTCGAGCGCGACCACGTCCGATCGGCCCGCCAGCTCGTCCGCGACCGCATCGTCCAAACGGGCGAAACTGAGGTCCCGTTCAAGACCGGGGCGTTCGATGTCGTCGTCGCCATCAATTTTCTCGAGCACATCGAGAACGACGAGCCGTACGTCCGGGAAATGGTCCGCGTGCTCAAGCCGGGCGGCGATTTCCTGCTGATGGCGCCCAAGGGCGAAAAGGGCCGGCTGGGGTATGCGGTCAAGCGACGCCTCGGGTTCACGGCCGATCAGGAGGGGTTCGGCCACGCGCGCGATGGCTATCCACCGGCCGCCGCGCGCGCATTGCTCGAGCGCCACGGTATCCGCGTGCGGGGCACCGCCGACTACTGTCGGTTCTTCACCGAATTTCTCGAGGACCTGCTGAACTACGCCTACCACCGGAAGGCCATGAAGGCGAAGGATCCCGCGCAGCAGGACTTCCACGGCGACACCGCTCCGATGTCCGGCGAGGCACTCAACAAGGTGGGCACCGCCTACAAGGTGTACTCCGCCCTGTATCCGGCGCTCCGCGGCTGGACGCTGCTCGACAAGCTCATCCCGTTCAATCCCGGCTACATGATGGTCGCGTGGGGAACGAAGGCGGCCGATGCGGCGTGACCTCGGCCGCCTCGCCGACACGGAATTCGATGTCGTAGTGATAGGCGGGGGAGTGTCCGGGGCGGCGATCGCATGGGACGCGGCGCTCCGCGGACTCTCCGTGGCCCTGATCGAGCGCACCGACTTCTGTGCCGAGACGTCGGCCTGGTCGCTCAAGGTCGTGCACGGCGGGATCCGCTACCTCCAGCACCTGGACTTCAAGCGGGTCCGCGAGTCCTGTCGCGAGCGCTCCGCGCTGCTGCGCATCGCGCCCCACCTCGTGCATCCCATGCCGTTCGTCGTGCCGACCTATGGCCATGGGATGCAGGGGAGCGAGGCCCTAGGTGCCGCCTTCCTGCTGCTGAGCGCGGTGACCGCCGACCGGAATCGCGGCATTTCCGATCCGGAGCGGCGTATTCCGGCGGGACGGCTGGTCTCCCGGCACCAGCTGCTCGAGTGGTTCCCGCACCTGGATTCCACCAACCCGGTCGGCGCCGGTGTGTTCAGCGACGGGCAGATGTATAACCCGCCGCGCCTCGTCTGGGAGTTCGTCCGATCAGCCGGCGAGCGCGGGGCCGTGGCGGCGAACTACTGCGAGGTCACCGGCCTCCTCCGACAAAGCGACCGGGTGACCGGCGTTCGCGTGACGGACCACCTGGGAGGCGGCGACTTCGACGTCCGCGGGCGGGTGGTGGTCAACGCATCGGGCCCGTTTGCGGAGCAGCTGTATCTCGACCTGGGCCTGCGACCCAAGCGGACCATTCCGCTGTCTCGCGACATGGCCGTTGTGATCCGGCGTCCGCTCGTCACCGGGCGCGCCTTGGCGGCACAGACCAAGTACAGGGACCCTGATGCGGTGCTGAGTCGAGGCAATCGCCACGTGTTCCTGGTGCCGTGGCGCGGGCGCACGCTCATCGGAGTCAATAGCCGCGTCTGGCCCGGCGACCCCTACGCGCTGGAGGTGACCGAGGCCGAGGTGGCGGCCTTCGTCGAGGAGATCCAGTCGGCGGCGCCGGAGTTCGGGATAACGCTCGACGACGTCGCCATGGTGTACGCCGGCCTCCTGCCCTTCGGGCAGAACGACGCAGGGGCCGTCGACCTGAGCTTCGGCAAGCGGTCCCACCTCATCGACCATGAGGCAGCCGACGGGATCAGGAACCTGGTGAGCGCGATCAGCATCCGCTTTACGACCGCGCGGGGCCTCGCCGAGCAAGCGATGGATCTCGTCGCGCGCAAGCTGGGCAAGACGCTGCCGCCGTGTCGAACCGAGAACACTCCGCTCCATGGCGCGGGGTTCGGCCGGTTCACTGAGCTGGTCGAGAGCCTGCGCAACGCGATGAGCGCGCGCCGCGAAGACCCTCTGCCCGAGCACTTGGCGCACAATCATGGGAGCGCTTACGGCCAGGTGTTGCGGGTCGCGGACCGCATGCCCGACGGGCGTGGGCGGATTGCCGGGACCGACACCATCCGGGCTGAGGTCAGTCATGCGGTGCAGGAGGAGATGGCACTCACCCTTGCCGACTGCGTGTTTCGCCGCACCGACCTTGGGACCGGCGGGAGCCCGGGCGAGCCCGCACTGGTCGAGACGGCCGATCTGATGGCGGCCCAGCTCGGCTGGACTGCGGATCGGCGAGCGCAAGAGCTGGCGGAAGTACGGAGCCGCTATCCCGGGTGGTCTACGCTGCCTACAAGCCTCGGCATCATCCCGTAACGGTCTCAGGCCAGGAGCTTCGCCATCCGCTCCCCGGCCGGGGACAGGAACACGGGCGTTTCTTCGGATGCCGGGACTTCCTGGACAGAGCGCATGGCGGCATGGAGGGCAAAAGCGACCCCGTAAATCGCGAGGCCGATTGTGACCGTCACGCGGAACCCGAGCGCCATGGCGAGGACCGCCGTGGCAACTCCCCCTACCACTGTGAAGACGCCGTTCAACCCCCACGCCCACGCGACCGCTCCCTCGGGCCGCCGCTCTACCCAGAGAATCCCAAGGGGGAACGGCATGCCAAGGAACAAGCCCAGCGGGAAGATCGCGGCCGCGCCGGCCAGCACCCGGACGAAAAGCGGCTGCGCCAGCATCGCGTGAATGATCGCTTCGTGCCCGACCAGCAACAGCAGCCCCGCAGCGAGCACTCCCACGAACGGGAGACCCCACCAGTGCTTCTCGCCTACCCGCAGTGCCGCCGACAGACGGCTGCCGAGTCCCGCGGCGAAAAGGAGCGTGAAGATAACCGTCGAGTAGGTGTAGAGCGGCGACCCGATGAGCTTCATGAACAGCTGGATCAGGACCAGCTCCAGCATGATGAAGCCGGCGCCCAGGCAGGCGAAGTAACCCATCGCCGCCGGCCTGCCGGGCCACCGGCGGCGCCCGACCGGTGCCAGCAGCAACGGCAACCCGATCGAAAGGACAGAAAACAGGAGGGCGGCGGCGCCAGCCACGACGAGGTGAATCGAATCGAGCGGCACCCACCCCCGCTTCAGCTCCGCATTGAGGATGCCGGCGACCGAGGAGCTGAGAAACCCGGCCGAGTCCGCCCGCAGCTTTGCGAGCCGCTTGCGGTAGTTGTAGAAGAAGGGATTGTCGTCGGTCACCGGCGTGGCGCGCCAGGCCATGTTCGCAGCCAGGCGAGGCGGAAAGGCCCCCGAATAGAAGGCATCCGACAGCGCGCTGTGCGTGGGATCCAGGGGATTCTCGACCAGCCAATGGGGCCCCTCGCCCGCGACGTCCATCGCGAAGAACCGTTGGAGATCGCTCACCTCCGCCTCGGTCCAGGGCTCCATCTTGATGAGCATCGTCGGCAGGAAGTCCAGCCGATCGGGCCGCTCGAACACGACTACGTGGCGCCGGAAATCGGTACGCCCGAGGCGCCGCCAGGCGAGCGCCGCCGTCGTGATCATGCGGGGATAGACCTGGTGGTTGACGTGCAGGATGCCGCCCGGCGTGAGGTGGGTAAAGTACTCCTCGTACGCCTCGACGGTCTGGAGATAGGCGGGACTGATCGCGCCGCTCCCGTTCGAGATGCTCGACGTCGTGAAGTTGCTGAAGATCTGGATGATGTCGTAGCGCTCCGGGCTCGCCCGCAGGAAGCTTCGCCCTTCGCCCACGTGCACCTGCACCCGAGGATCGTGGAAGATGTCGCCGATCGCCTTGGAGTAAGGGCCGGTGCCCAGCTGGACGACCGTGCCGACCATCTCGACCGCGTCGACCTTCGCCGCTCCGTAGATCAGCGCGGCCTTCGTTTCCTGGCCGCCGGCGCTGCCGAAGATCAACACGCGGGATCGGGTGTCCCGCCGGACGTAGTGCGAAGCCAGGACCCCGCGCTGCCAGAAGTTCTCCAGGACGGCGCCGGGCGCGCCCTGGTCGAGCTGCGACCGGAGGCGCGCGAAGTCGCCATCGAAGTGGAAGAGATTGGTGCTCTGTTGACCGCCATCGTAGGCGACGTGCCAGCCGGCGTTGGTGATCAAGACGGAGTCGCCGGCGTGTCCCACCGTATCATGAATCGGGATGACGTCGATCTTCGAGATCGGGTCCCAGCGCGTGAACTCGATCTTGCCCGCTCGCTGGGCCACCTCCACTCCGCGCTTGTCGATGTGCTCCCGAAACTCCAGAGCCCGCGCAGGCAGGAGATAGGGAACGACCGCGGCGCATAGCGCACCGCCCAGGGCGCAAGCTCTCCACGCCCGCCGAGTCGTGAACAGCGCCGACGCGACGAGCGCGAGCGAGGCGATGAGGAAGAGGAGTCCACCCGGTCCGATCGCGGGGAGGAACGGGATGAGCAGCACGCAGCCGATCGCGGCCCCGGCGAGGTCCCAGGCGTACAGCGTCTGGATTGCCCGGGCATGGCGGCTGAACGCGGTGGTGAGAATGAGACCCGCGAGAAAGAAGGGGATCACCAGCGTGGCGTACATCGCGAAAAACGCAGCCGCCTGGGTCAGCAGGGAATCGCCTAGACGGTCCCAGTCGAACGGGAGCAGGTTGAGGGCGGGCAGCAGCGCCACCGCCGCCACCGCGAAGAGGGCCGCCAGCAGAGCGAGCACCGATCCGGCGGGCCCCCGGTCGCGCAGGGGCCAGATCGTGGTGTATAGCCCGGCCAGGCCGAAGGCGAACACGGCGCAGGTGATGACCATATACGCCATGTTAGGCATTAGAATCACATCGAAGACGCGAGTCAGCGCCAGCTCCAGAACGAGCGTCACCAGCGCCGTAAGGGAAATGCCCAGGGCGAGCGGCCGCATCACTTGATCCCGGTTTGGAGGGGAGTCGTCCGGCCCCCTAGGCCGGCGGGCGGCGACCCATCAACATTCCCCCAATATTATGCAATCCATGTGCCGCTCCCACTCAGATTAACATCGGCGCACGCGGGCCTTCCGTCCACGGGGGCCACACCGGCCTCGCCTGTCGAGCCCGTGTCACACCAGACGATGGCATCGCTCCGGTTATCTTCCGCCGGATCCAAGTGTCGCCGTGAGCGCCCGAGACTCCCATGGCCGTCCCGAAGCCGGTTGCTAACCTCTTCACCGTTGACGTGGAAGAGCACTTCCACGTGAACGCATTCGACCGCCTGGTCTCGCGTGATGACTGGGACGGGCTGCCGAGCCGAGTGGAGAGGAATGTCGACCTGCTGCTCGAGCTTCTCGCGAAGCACAACGCCGTGGGCACGTTCTTCATCCTCGGTTGGGTGGCCCGGCGACAACCGGGCATGGTGCGCGGGATCGCCGATGCGGGCCACGAGATCGCGTCCCACAGCTTCTGGCACCGGCGCGTCGGGACGCTGACGCCCGCCGAGTTTCGGGAGGACGTCCGGGTCTCCAAGGCGGCGATCGAGGACGCGGCGGGTCAGCCGGTGTTCGGGTTTCGGGCGCCCAGCTTCTCGATCGTGCCCGGCACGGAGTGGGCGTTCGACGTGCTGCTCGAGGAGGGCTACCGCTACGACTCGAGCATCTTTCCCATCCGCCGGCCGGGTTACGGCTATCCGGAGGCCCCGACCCATGCGTACGTGATCCGCCGGCCGGCGGGCGTGTTGCTCGAGATTCCGCTCGCGACCACTACCGTCGCCGGGCTCCGGTTGCCGGCGGCCGGCGGGGGCTATCTGCGTCACCTCCCCATCGGGTTGATCCGGCGCGCATTGCGCGAGCACTCCGGGCGCCGGGCGCCCGCGATGTTTTACATCCACCCGTGGGAGATCGACCCCGACCAGCCCCGGCTGGCCGTCCCGCTCATCACCCGCGTGCGCCACTATCGCGGCCTGGCAAAGACGCTTCCCCGTCTCGAGCGGCTGCTCGAGGAGTTCCGCTTCACATCCGTCGCGCAGCATTTCGGCATCCCGGAGGGCCCCGCCGCAGGCGAGGCCTGGGCGAGGGTGGCGGTCTGAGGGTCGAACGTTTCGCGGGGACCGCTGCGGAATGGGACGCCTTCGCCGGCGCGCAGCCCGGCTGGACCCACTTCCATCAGCACGGGTGGAAAGACCTGGTCGAGCAGGTCTTCGGCCACGAATGCGTGTACCTCGCTGCGCGCGACGGCCTGGGCCAGTTGGCCGCGGTGCTGCCGCTCGTGCGGGTCAAGAGCCTGGTGTTCGGGCACTATCTGGTGTCGATGCCGTTCCTGAACTACGGCGGCCCCCTCGGCACCGATCCGGGAATCCGGGCCGTGACGGACGAGGCCTGTCGCCTGGCCGACTCCGGCGGAGCCAAGCTCCTCGAGCTCCGAAGCCGCATCGCGCTCCCGCTCGCGCTTCCAGTGTCGCACCGCAAGATCACGGTCGTGCTCGATCTCCCGGAGGGGCGTGACCCGGCTCGCCTCTGGCAAGCGCTCGGCTCGAAGCTGCGCTCACAGGTAAAGCGCCCGCAGAAGGAGGGACTCGAGGTTCGTTTCGGCCCTGACCAGATCGACCCGTTTTTCCGCATCTTCGCCCGCCACATGCGCGATCTGGGCACCCCGACACAGCCGCGCGCGCTTTTCGAGGCGTTGCCCAGGCACTTCGGCGACAGTGTGTGGTTCGGGTGCGCCTATTTCGGCGGTAAGCCAACCGCGGCCGGCTGCGGATTCCGCTGGGGCGGCGAGTTCGAGATGACATGGGCGTCGGCGCTCGCCTCCTACAAGCGCTTCGCCCCGAACATGCTGCTCTACTGGGCGTTCCTGGAGCGGGCGGTACGGGAAGGGCTGCACACGTTCAACTTCGGCCGCTGTACGCCGGGCGCGGGCACGCATCAGTTCAAGCGCCAGTGGGGCAGCCGCGACGAGCCGCTCTGGTGGTATCAGCACAGCGTCGGCGGAATTGTGGGCACGCCGTCGCCCGATGGAGGCGCCTATGCGCTGGGCGCAAAGGCCTGGAAGCACCTACCGCTGCCGGTCGCGACCGCGCTGGGCCCACGAATCGTCCGGTTGATCCCCTGAGCGGCCAGTGACGCCGCTCAGGATGGTGCCCCCCGTCCATTCGCCGGTCACGCCAGGCGCGATTCTGTCGGGCGTCGGAGCCTGCCTGGGCGGGGCGCCGCGGGCCCGCGCCGCTGTGCTCACCGCACTGACGGCGCGCTTCCAGCCCGCCAGCGTTCTGCTCACGGACAGCGGCACCAGCGCGCTCGCGCTCGCCCTCCATGCCGGCGGGGCCCGCGCGCCGGGGCCGGTCGCCCTTCCAGCGTACTCCTGTTACGACGTGGCGACCGCGGCCGATGCCGCCGGGGTCGAGGTGCTGCTCTACGACCTCGACCCCGCCACGCTTGCGCCCGACCCGGCCGGCCTCCATGGCGTGCTCGAGCGCGGCGCGCGCACGGTCGTGGTCACGCATCTCTACGGCATCCCGGTGGACCTGGCTGCCGTGCGTGCGCTCCTCGGTCGCTACGACGCGCTGCTGATCGAGGACGCCGCTCAGGGAGCCGGTGCCAGGCAGCACGGCCGGCCGCTGGGGTCCTTCGGCTCCCTCGCGGTGCTGAGCTTCGGTCGCGGCAAGGGAGTCACCGGCGGGCGTGGCGGCGCGCTGATGGCCAACGACCCCGCCGGAGTCACGGCCCTAACCGGAGCCGCCGATCGCCTCCGCCCCGGACGCACGTCGGCGACCGAGCCGGTAGCCCTCCTCGCGCAGTGGCTGCTCGCCCGCCCGGCGCTCTACGGTATCCCGGCGTCCCTTCCCTTCCTGGGGCTGGGCGAGACGGTCTACCGCAGGCCCGAAGCGCCTCGCGGGATGTCGCCGTTCGGGCTAGGCGTTCTCAGCCGCACGCTCGTGTTCGACGACAGCGAGGCGGTGTCCCGGCTGGCGCACGCCGAGCGGCTGCTCGCACGTGTGGCAGCAGCCGAAAAGGGTTTCTCGGCGGTACGCGTGCCGAGCACCGCCGTTCCCGGCTACCTCCGCCTCCCGCTGCTCGTCTCGGATGAGCGGCGCGAGCGCTTCGGGTCACCGACCGGCAGGCGGCTCGGCATCATGCCGGGATACCCCGGCACCCTGGCCGAGCTGGCAGGCTTCAACGCGCGCGTGGGCAACCCCACGGTGCCATTTCCCGGCGCGCAGAGGCTAGTGGCGTCGCTCGTGACGCTTCCAACCCATCGGCTTGTGTCCGAGCGGGATCTGCGGGCGCTGGAGCGGTGGATCGCGGGGGGTGAGTGAGCTGCTACACGGATACCCAGGGCATGTCCCGCACCACGGGCCATCGCTCCTTTTGCCCGATCTGCGTCCACGGATTCCGATGGCAGACCTCCGGTGCCAGCTCGGGGAACCAATCGGTTCCCACGTCGTTTCGCATGAAGAACACGTTGAAGCCGTGGCGGTGGGCGCCGATCAAGCGATAGCCCTTGGCGTTCATGAGCGTCGCCATGGCAGCCAAGGAAACCGATCGGAAATCACGCTGCTCAGACGGCAGATCCTGATACCGGAAGCCCGGCTCGTACGGTACGGTCAGAGCCAGGGGAAGCGGGATGATGTTGTGAGTCTCGCAGAGCACTACCCGGGGACGGATGCGCTCGGTTGCCTTCCAGATCCAATAGTCCACGCCGTCCATGTCGAGGCTGAAGAGATCGGGTTCCGGGTCGACCCCAACTTCAGCGAGCAGCTGGTTCACGTTCTCGGTCCTGATCCAGGCGTGCACGCACGCGGGGGGAAGGAGGAATGTGTCCCGGTGGCCGGCGTAGAAGGCTCGCATCGTCTTCACGTTCCATTCGTCCCCATCGAACAGGAAGCCCCGCCAGCCGTGGTTGATGATCAGATTCGCGGCCATGCAATCCCTGCCGTTGCCCGCACACATCTCCACCACCTGCCGATTCGTGGTCCCGACTATCGCAAAGATGTACAAGAGCAGACCGTCCTCCTCAAACTCACTGAAGCGGCGAAAACCGACGTCCGGCAGGCCGGTCTGATGGCCACTCCTCGTGCCCTGGGCCGCCAACTCTTCGTAACGGAGCCGGAGCAGCAGTTGTGCTTCCTGGGAATTGTCGATCGCGTCCTGGAGACCCGCCCGCACGTCCTGGAGCGCGGCCCGCAGCTCCCGGAAGCCGGGTGCCACCGCCGCTTTCACCAGATCGCCAAGCCCGCCGTGCTCGAGAACAGGTCTGACGGTGCGGTTGAGTGCCTGCTTGAGAACCCTTTTGATCACGCGGGGTCTCCATGTCACGGGTGGAGGCCTGAATGGGCTCGCCAGGTACGATTCTCGAACACCTAGGATCGGGTCCTCCAGTGCCTCCCGCAAGTCCTCGCCGAACGTATCGACTCCTGATGGATGCTCAACACGCCGGTACCTAGATAGCCCGGATCAACATGACGGTGTTGACTCCCTCGAAGCGACCGCCCTTCTTTTGTCAACAGACCGATCCTGCAGGGGCCGGACGTCTCGTTACCAACCTTGAGTGAGGCTGGCAGCTATCTCTTTGGGGCATGCTTTGTGCGCTGCAGCTGGCGCACCTTGGCTCAGCCGACATCCTCCCTGCACCCGACCCGCAAGCGCGGGCATAAACACGCCGATGCCGAGCCCGAAAATCGAGGTTCGTGAAGTCTGGAAGAAGTTTCACCGCGGCGAGCTGCACGACAGCCTCCGGGACCTCGTGCCCGACCTGGCACGCCGGCTGGTGGGCCGGGCACCTAGGCGCGACGAGCTGGACCAGGACGACTTCTGGGCGCTCAAGGACATCAGCTTCGACGTGACGCCGGGACAGGCGCTGGGCATCATCGGCCCTAACGGTGCCGGCAAGTCCACGATGCTCAAGCTTCTCACCAAGATCATGCGCCCGACACGGGGTGCCTGTTCCATCACCGGTCGCGTGGGGGCCCTGATCGAGGTCGCCGCGGGATTTCATCCGGACCTGACCGGCCGGGAGAACGTGTTTCTCCAGGGCGCGATCATGGGGATGCCGAAGGTCGACATTATCCGGAAGTTCGACGAGATCCTGGCCTTCTCCGGGATTGCGGAGTTCATCGACACCCCGGTCAAGCGCTATTCCAGCGGCATGTCCGCCCGGCTCGGCTTCGCGATCGCGGCGCACCTCGACCCTGAGGTGTTGATTGTGGACGAGGTGCTTGCGGTGGGAGACTTCTCGTTCCAGCAGCGGGCGTTCGGCCGGATCGAGGCGATGGTGAAGAGCGGCATCCCGGTGGTCGTCGTCTCTCACCAACTCGACCGGGTGTCCACCCTGTGCACCCACGGCATTCTGCTGGGGCGAGGGGCCATCGTTCAGGCCGGCACACCAACCGACTGTGTGGCCGCCTATCTGCGCTCGGCGGGCGGCGCCGTGGTGGACCAAGACGGTCGAAATCCTTTCCGGCTCGATACGCTGACCCTGGAGTCGAGCACCCCGATCCGGTCCGGTGGCCCCGCGCGCTTTCGCCTTACGGGTCATGTCGTTGGGCGCGACCCGAGCTCGCCCGATACCGTTGGCCTACGGGTTCGTGCGGTGCAGACCGGCCGAGTGCTATACGCCACCAGCACTCAGGACTGGCAGATCCCCATTCCCACGGACGGCGACTTCGAGCTGGAGATCGACCTCCAGGTGAACGTACCGGCGGGGGTCTACTCCTTCGAGACCCACGTCTACGACGCGATGCTGAAGAAGGACACCACCATCGGGCCGTCGCGGGTGATGGAGGTGCAGCCAGGCGCCCCGTTCTGGGGCTCGGTGCAGATGAACTCGCGCATGGGCCTCGCCAGCCGAAAGCCCGATGCCCCCTTCGAGACAGCCCGATAGCCGTTCCGACCGTGGGGAGCTTGCTTGGCTGATCGCGATTCTCGGCCTCTCGCTCGTCCTGCGGCTCGCGCTCGTTCCCGGCCGGTGGATCAATCCGGACGAAGGGGCGCATCTGATGGACGGCCGGCTTGCGCTTGACGGGCTGCTGCCGTTCGTCGATTTCGAAGCCCGGCAGATCGCCTACACCTACGTGCTTGCGGCATTGCTTCGTTTGTTCCACGGAAGCTACGAGGGCGTCCGGTTCGGGCTCGCCGCGGTCACCATAGCGAACATTTATCTTGTCTACCTGATCGCCCGGCGCCTGTTCGACGGCCGGGCCGGAATCGGCGCGGCCTTTGTCTATGCGGTGCAGCCACTGGCAGTCATCTGGTCGCCGATCGTCCACACCGAGCCGGTCACCATCCTGCCCACTTGCCTCGGGATCTATTGCCTGGTCCGCCATCTCCAGACTCCCGGCGACCGGCTCAGGATCCTGCTCGCCGGGGTGTTCTTGTCCCTGGCGTTCTACACGCGGGAGTCGGCGCTCGGCGTGGTCGTCGCGGTCGTGCTCGTGCTCGCTGTCGAGTCGTGGCGAACCCCGGGCCAGCTCGCCCGGCGCTACGGGCTGTTCGCGCTCGGGTTCCTGCTGCCCTGCGCCGGCTTTACGCTCCGCTACCTGGGTCGCCTCGACATCCACGGCTGGTGGATGAGCCCGATCAACCCGCTTTCGATCCTGCGGGAGCACCTTCCGAACATCGGCCGGCCGGGACCCGCCGCCGCCGGGCCCGACACGGCGGGCGCGACGCTCCGCGCGAAGCAGGCATCCCCGATCACCCTGGGCTATCTGCAAAGCGTCGCCCTGCTCTGCGCGGGCCTGCTCGCCGGTCTGGTCGCCGCCCTCGGTTTCGGCCCGGGACGGCTTGGAGGCGACCGGTGGCGCGGCGGCCCTCCGCGAGCCGACCTGCTGCTCCTGTCCTGGATCGGCGGCCTCCTCGTCGTGTACGCTTACTGGACCGCCCATCGCGGCTTCTTCCCCCAGTATGCCGAGGAGTTCCTTCCGCCTCTCGCGATCTTGACGGGGGCCGTCGTCGCCGACCTGATTCGACTGAGTCTGCCGACATACCGCTTCGGGATCGCGCTCGGTCTTCTCATGGCCTATCCCGTTGCGGCCTTCGCGCTGACCCATTTCACCGGGCGCGAGCTCCCCGTGTACGCCTGTTTCCTCATCCCCGCCCTCGCAATCAGCCTCGCGCAGCTGGCGGCGGATGGGCGGGTGCGCGGGTGGGCAGCCGTCGTGGCCATGGTGCTGCTGCTGCTCGCCCTGGGCTCATCCGCGGTTGGGGCACCAGTCGGGGTGAGGAGGGTGCTGAAGCTGGCCTCGATCCCAACTGTGCTCGCCGGCGTTTACGTCGCCGCGGCGGCGACCGCGCAACAGCGTCGGCTGTTCCTCGGGTTCTCGGCCTGTGCGACGTTCGCGGCGCTGGAAGGCTACTCCTTCAGCCGAGCCGGCTCGATCATCGATCTGAAGTACGAGACCGTCTGGGCCCCGGAGACCCTGCGCAC
>CAZFKN010000039.1:3632-5046 GCA_964519805.1 uncultured Gemmatimonadaceae bacterium | reverse complement strand
CTCGATGCCGACGACTGGTGGGACCCCGGCCACACCGAGGCGGTCATCGGCCTCCTCGACCGGTTCCCCGAAGCCGGAGTCGCATTCGCCCGTGTCAGGCGGTGCGGCTCCTGGACCGGCGAGTCCGACCGGTTCATTCCCGAAGGCCAGCCCCTGGACGTCTTCTGGATCTCGCTCCGGGACAACATCGTGCCCCAGATGGCGGTGGCCGCCCGGCGCGAGGTGCTTCTTTCCGCCGGCGGGTACGACGAATCGATGCGATTCGCCGAAGATTACGATCTCTGGCTCCGGCTGGCCCGGCGGCACGTGCTCTTCGTCTGCACACATCAGGTGACGGCGAACTACCGCGGCCACGACGCCCAGGCCAGCGAACAGCGGCTGAGGCTCATTCGCGGCGCCTACGAGTCCCGGGCCCGCCTGTTGCATTCGATCGAGGCCGGGGACCAGGCCACCGCCGACCGGGTTGGGGAAGTCATGCGCGGCTCGTGGATGCGCCTGATGAGCCAGGCTTGGCGCAGCCGCGATTCCGCGTTTCTTAGGCTCGCCTTCGAGCTCGGAGCGATGGTGCCCGGGAGTGGGAACCTACAGCGACGGTGGCGGAGGGCACGCCCACTCTGGCCGGTGTGGCTCGCGGCCACACGGCTCTGGGACCGCGTGCCTCCGGCGGCCCAACTGGCTCTCCGCGCCCCGCTCCGGAGATTGCTGCGTCTCTCATAGAAAACCGGTCACGAAGCCGACCAGCCGAGGACTACGCCACCGATGTCGCTGCGCTTGACCGTCGCTATCTGCACCTGGAACCGCTGCGACCTGCTTCGCAAGACGCTGGAGCGCATGTCGCAGCTGTCCGTGCCAGCGCAGCTGACCTGGGAGCTGGTGGTCGTCAACAACCGCTGCACTGACGGGACCGACGCCCTGCTCGCCGAGTTCGAGGCCCGGCTGCCGCTCCGCCGCGTCTACGAGCCCGAGCCCGGCCAGTCGAACGCGAGGAACGCGGCCATCCGGGAGGCGCGCGGGGAGTACGTCGTCTGGACCGACGACGACGTGCTCGTGGACCGAGCCTGGCTCGTCGCGTACGCGGCCGCGTTCGACCGGTGGCCCGAGGCGACTTTCTTCGGCGGCCCGATCGAGCCGTGGTTTGAAGGCGAGCCTCCCGCCTGGCTCAAGGCGGGGTTCGACCGGGTCCACGCGGCCTTCGCGGTTCTCGACCTCGGCTCGGAGCCCGTCCATCTCTCGGCCAATGCCTTTCCGTACGGCGCCAACATGGCCGTCCGGCGGGAGGTCTACGACGAGGTGACCTACGACCCCGCCCTTGGTCTACGGCCTGGCAGCTCCATGCGGAGCGAGGAGCTGGCGCTCGTCCGCCACCTGGCGGCCTCGGGCAAGGAAGGCTGGTGGGTCCCCGGAGCACGGGTCA
>CAZFKN010000039.1:0-3532 GCA_964519805.1 uncultured Gemmatimonadaceae bacterium | reverse complement strand
AGCACCCTGAGCGGCAGCGCGCTCCAGGTCCAGTAACAGCGCTTGAGGTACTGCACCCGGGTGCGCCGGTCGAAGATGAATTTGGCGAAGTAAGCGCCCCGACCCCAGCTGTAGTCGCGCACCAGGGCGGCTTCCTGGGCTGACGTCTTGCGCCCATGGTGGTGGTACACCAGCAGCTCCGGGAAGTACCCGCCCACCCACCCGGCTACCGAGGCGCGGGCGGCCAGATCAACATCCTCGCAGATGAACGGAGTGCCCGGACCGAGCATCGGGTCGAAGCCTCCGATCGCTTCCAGCACCTCCCGGCGAAACGCCATGTTGCAGCCCTGGATCTCCCCCGCCGGGATGAACGTGCCCGGCGGTATGAGCTGAGTCGTGGTCGTGGTGCGGACCGTCATCGGCAGGTCGGTCGGATCGTGGAGCAGGATCCGCCCGCCGCAATAGTCCACGCCCTCACGATCGAAGATCTGCCGCAGCTGCTCGAAGTAGTCCGGGGTGAGGTAGACGTCGTCGTCGATGAACGCGATCAGATCCCCGGTGACCCGTGCCAGTCCCGTGTTAAGCGCGCGGGACTTCCCGGGCCGCGGCTCGGAAAGCGCTACCAGCGGGAATGACGCCCGGCCGGCGTACTCGGCCAGAAACGCCGCAGTCCCATCGCGGGATCCGTTGTCGATGACGATCACTTCCAACGGGGCCGGCGCGCGCGCGCGGCCGATCGCCTCGAGACACCGCTCGAGACCGGCGCGCCGGTTGCGCGTGGCGATGAGCAGCGAGACGCTCATGAGGGGAGCGGGACCGCGCGGCCAGGGGCGGTACCGCGCCTCCGGTGCTCTTTGAGGCAGCCGAGCAGGTACGAGAACCGCAGACCGGCAGCCAGGCTCGTGCGCCGTCCGGCGGGCAGCCTGAGGGCATAGTTGGCGCCTGCCTTCACAGCCATGCGCCAGAGGTACCCGGGCGCCCCCAATACCTGGCGGCCACGCCGGGTCACATCCGGGTCCCAGCCCAGGCGCACGGCGCTCCGGCCGCTCCGGAAGCCGCGCCGAAGCAGTGACGCAGTCTCGAGCTGCGCCGGCAGGACCACGTGCTGGATGGCCGCGTCAGGCACGTATACGGCTCTTACTCCCTGGTGCATCATGAGGCGAAACAGCAGCTCCGTCTCCGATCCCATCGCATAGCTCGTACCGGCCGCGGGGCCGATGCCCTCGTCGAATCGAAGGCGGCCTAGCAGGGCGCGCCGGACCGCGTAGTTCGGGCCGAACGGGGCCAGAGCAAGTGGGCCTTCCCCCTGCGGCTGCACGAACTGGGGCAGATTGGCCCCACGGTGTGCGCACTCTTGGAGCCATTGTGGCGTGCCCGCCGGGAAGGCCAAGAGAACCGGGCCCCCGAAGATCCCGTGCTCCTTCCACCGATCGGCGGCTCCGGCCATCTCCCGCACCCAGCCCGGCCCCGGAATCACATCGTCGTCACTGAAGATCAGCAGTCGGCCGCGGGCCGCCTCCAGCGCCCGGTTCATCGCGCGGTTCTTCCCGGCCCGCGGCTCGTTCAGGGCCACGAGCGGCAGGCTCGCTCGAGCCGCTTCGAGAACGCGGGCCGTCCGGTCGTTGCTGCCGTTGTCCACCACGATCGCTTCCCACGTCAGGCCGCCGACCTCCTGCCGCGCGACGTGACCGAGGGTCTCGGCCAGGAGGCTCGCCCGGTTTCGGGTCGCGATGATGACGCTCACGTCCAGGTCCGCGCCGGCCGTCACCGCGGTGCCTCTGCCAGGCGGTCGAGCGCGGCGACGAGCGCCGCGACGTGAGCCGTGGACGAGTGACCCGCCCGGACGAATTCTCGACAAGCCCCGCCCCACTCGGCCCGCAGCGCTGGCGCCACCGCGAGGGCACGGAGTGCCGCCGCCACGCCCTCGACGTCACGCTCCGGACGAAGCATCGTGGCCCGCGCCGAGTCGGGCGGAAGCAGCTCGGGAATGCCGGCGTGGATCGTAGTCACGATCGGCAGGCCCACAGTCGCCGCCTCCAGGATAGACACCGGCGTCCCCTCCGTATCGCCGGCCTCACCCGTCTTGCTGGTGAGCAGGAACACCGACGCCTGCTCCAGCGCACGGAGCGTCTCATCGCGCGGCAGGGTTCCGCTGAACTCGACCAGCGCCCCGACGCCGAGCGACGCAGCCAAGGCCTCAAGCTCGCCGAGCAGGTGGCCCTCTCCGATGATCCGGTAGCGCCAGGTTCCCTGCAATACGTCCTGGGCCAGCGCAAACGCGCGGATCGAGTCGTCCAACCCCTTCTTGGCGACGAGGCGCGCGATCGACAGCACCTGTCCTCCGACCGCAGCCGGGCGGGCACGGCGACCCTCCAGCGCGTCGGAGACGCCCAGACGGACGACTCCCACGCGCTTGGGATCAAACCCCGCCGCCACGAGCCGACCCTTCAGATACTCGCTGTTCGTGAGCGCCGCTGTGCGCGACGCGATCAAGGCATCGTACGCGCGGGGGCGCTCCTGGATGTGCCGCGTCGCATCGAAGCCGTGGAAGAACACGGCGTACGGGCGGCGGGCCGCCGCCACCACGGGCAGCCATTGCGCACCCGCGGGGCCGAAGTGCGCCAGAACGAAGTCGGCGCACCGGATGCCGGGCAGCGTGGAGCGGGCGAGGCACTCCGCGAGGGTGAACGTGGAAGACGCCTTGAGCCGCTCGGCGCGGGACGCGCCGGCGAGGACACGCACCGGGTGCGAAAGCATCCGCCCCAGCTTGTCGCCTCGGCGCAGCCGCGGGCCGAGCACGGTCGCGGGGTAGTCACGCTCCGCCAGGCCTGGGCCGCCGGCACGGCGATCCGCAATGACATCGACCCGGTGGCCCGCGGCTGCAAGCCATCGCACGGATTCGTAGACAAAGGTCTCGGTGGGCAGCGGGTATTGGCCCGCCAAGATGCCGATGCGCATTGCCTGCCCGGCTCGCATCCGAGCCTGGTTCCGGTGAGAGATCCTGCAGCCGGCTCCTCTCGGGGGCAAGAGCCGTACCGCTTCGGACTACGAGCTAAGGCCACAACTCATTGCAGCAGGGCAACCTAGGCCACCGCTTGTCGGGAAGGGCATCCACCAAGGCCTCGACGTTTGTCGTGTCTCCGCTACAAACCGCAGCGCTGACGCCGCTGCCGCCCCGGGGTTCGGAATGTAGCGCCAGGCTGGCACTGCCGAATTGGGGGGTCGGGTCGCGCTCACGGGAAGCGCCGTCGCCTGCATTACGGGCCGGCGATACGGGCGGCGCGGGGGGAAAGCGTAGACCTCCGGCTGGCGGGGGCCGGCGACGTGCGGTCATTGATTAGCGAAGTGCGGCGAGGTCCCTGATCTATCCGTCCGTCGTCCCGTTCATCGATTCGGTCCGCCGGATCGGCATGCCGGGGCGCGGGACGGGCTAGGCAGCCTCGTGCCGGGCGGGACGCGTGGGAGCGGTGCGCAGGCGATACCGGCGCCGCTGCGATGCAGTGAGGTGCACGATCATCTCGCCGATCAGCCCGAGGGCGACGGACTGGATCCC
>CAZFKN010000038.1:0-27025 GCA_964519805.1 uncultured Gemmatimonadaceae bacterium | reverse complement strand
TTGCGCGACCTCGGCGGCGGTGCGGCGCCGCTTGCTCGGGCGCGCCTCCGCCGCGACCGGCACCGGCTCGGGCGCCGCGACCTTCACCGCCTTCCGGCGGCCCTTCTTCGGCGCGGCCTCCTCGGCATGCTTCCGCTTTTCCCGTTCCCAGCGCACACGGACGGCGGATACCTGATCGTTTTCCAGCGTCGACAGGTGACTCCGCACGAAGATGTTCATCTCCTTGAGGAGCCCAAGGAGCTGCTCGGGGGGGAGCCCGAATTCCGCGGCGAGGTCGTGCACTCTCGTCTTGACCACTCAATCCTCCGTTACGTCACGCCCGGGCGCCATTCGCAGGATGCCATCCGCCATCCCGCGGTCGCGTACGCCCACCACCATCACCGGCGGCCGGCCGAGCCGAGCGCCGATCTCCGCCGCGGAGGGCCCCCGTACCAGCGGGACACCTGTGCCCTCCGCCAACCGCACCACTTTCTCCACCGCGCGGGGGCTCGCGTCGTCCGCGAGCACCACACACCGGATCGTCCCGCTCTTCAACTCCGCCCGCACGCCGCTCACACCCAGCACCACCAACCGGCCCCGGAGCCCGAGCCCCAGCAGCCCCAACAAGCCGCTCATGACCGCGGCCGGGTCTCCTCCGCATTGTCCTCGTCGGTCAGCTCCGCGAGAAACGCGAGCAGCTGATCCGTGGTCTCCGGGGTCATGCCCGGGATCTTCGCGATATCCTCGCGGTCGAGGTCGAGGATGTCACCCAGCTCGCGGTATCCGGCGCCGTTGAGCAGCGCGATCAGCTCGGGCGACAGCCCCTTGAGCTCGGTCAGCGTCACATGAGAGGCGACTTCCTCCTCCGGCGGCAGCGGCGCGAACAGCGGCCCCTCACCACCGCGCTCCAGCCACTCGCGGCTGGAGTAGAGATCGATCTTCCAGCCCGTCAGCTCGGACGCGAGGCGCACGTTCTGGCCGTTCCGCCCGATGGCGAGCGACAGCTGGTCTTCGTCTACCACGGCCTGGATCGTCTTGCTCTCCGGATCGGAGAACACCTTCGCCACGCGGGCCGGCGCCAGGGCCAGCCGGGCGAATCGTTCCGGATCGGGTGACCACGGCACGATGTCGATGCGCTCGCCGCCCAACTCGTTGACGACCGCCTGCACCCGCGAGCCCTTGAGGCCGACGCACGCCCCGACGGGGTCGATCGCGTCGTCGCGCGAGATGACCGCTACCTTGGTCCGGCTCCCCACCTCCCGCGCGATCGCCCGAATCTCCACGATCTGCTGCTGGATTTCGGGCACCTCGAGCTTGAACAACGCCTTCACGAACAGCGGGTCTCCACGAGACAGGATGAGACGTGGACCCTTCGGCGTCTCCTCCAGCCGCTTCAAGACGGCCCGCACGGTATCGCCCTGGTGGAAGTGCTCGCGGTGGTTCTGCTCGCGGTACGGGATGATCGCCTCGGCCTCGCGGAACTTGTTCAGCATGATCACGAGCTTCCCGCGCTCGATCTGCTGGACCTCGCCCGAGAGCAGCTCGCCGACCTTGTTGGCGAATTCGTCGCGGATCCGGGCCCGCTCACCTTCGCGCACCCGCTGGATGATCCGCTGCTTGGCGGCCTGGACCGCCAGCCGGCCGAATTCGCCGAACGGGACCTCTTCCTCCAGCATGTCCCCGACCTCGAAGTCCGGGTCTTCGTAGCGGGCCTCCTCCAGCGCGATCTGCCAGCTCGGATCTTCGACCGTCTCCACCACCTGGCGAAGGCGGTTGATGCGGACCGTGCCCTGGAGCTCATCGACGTCGAGCTCGAATCGCACGTTCGGCCCGAACTTCCGGACCAGTGCTGCCTGAATGCCGTCGCGGAGCAGCTCCAGCAGATCGGACCGCTCCAGCTGCTTGGTGGTCGTCAGCTCGCGGAACGCGGCCAACATTTCCGGAGAACTCGTCATGCCTCTACTCCCAGAGATGGGCGTTCGTGCGCCCGTCGCATCCCTATTCGTGTTTGGTTCGCTTCGCGGGCCCGCGCGCGGGCCATTCATACGCCAGGTTCGCGTCCCGGATGTCGGCCAGGGCGACGGTCCGCTCGGCGCCGTCGGGCAGTCGAACCACGACGTGCTCGTCGTCGGGCACGGCGACGATCTCGACCGTCGGATGCCCGGGCAGCGCGGCGGCCCGGACGCGGGCGCGCTGCCCGACGAAGCGCCGCCAGTCCTCCGGCCTGCGCAACGGTCGCTCGATGCCGGGCGACGAGACCTCCAGCACGTAGCGCGGCCCGACGAGACGCCTGGATTCGAGGAACCGCTCGAGTGAGCGGCTGATCGCCGCGCAGTCGTCCGCCGTCACCCCGTGGCCGGGACGGCTGTCCGGACGATCCACCCGCAGCTGGAGGATGGGGCGCTCCAGGGTCCCGGTGCGCCGAAGGTCGGCCAGGTCGAACCCGAGGGCTTCGACATGCTCGCGAATCAGTTGCGGCAGCGCGGCGTCGGCCATCGGATCGGTGAAAAAAAATGTGGGGGAACTCCCCCACATCGTCACAACGGCCCTGACCCCGGGCCGTCCGGGACAGCGCACAAAACCTAGCGTGGTACCCTGCGACCGTCAATCACCGGCGCGCTCACCGGAGGCCGATGTAGGCCACCATCCGACCGTCCATTCCGCCCGAAGCCCGGTGGCTGTAGAAGCGCGGGCGGTCGTGCGCCGAGCACCACGAGCTGACGGTCACGTGGGCCACACCCCGGCGTCGGGCTTCTTCTACCAGCCGAGCCCGCAAATCGAGCCGCCAGGGCCCGCGACCAGGAGCTGGGACTCCGCAGGCATCCATCACCTCATGTCCTACTTCATAGCAAGCGCCACAAATGCCTACACCACAGTGCATTACAATGTCGCCTGGAGCAGCCCCAGCGGTCGCGCTCAGACGGGCGATACCGTCCGCCACGATCCCCGCCGCGGTACCGCGCCACCCCGCGTGGAGCAGCGCCACCGCCGGCGCCGCCGGCGCCACGAGATAGACGGGAATGCAGTCGGCCACCGTCACCAGGAGCAGCGTTCCGCGCGCCCGGGTGAGGTGGCCGTCGAGTCCTTCGAGAATGGTCCATCCGCGGTGCGCGGTATGCTCGGCGATCTCCGAGCCGTGGACCTGGTGCGCCATGACGAACGCGTCGAAGCCGGGCTCGGCCCCGCGCAGCGCCCGCCACCGCCCCATTACTTCCGCTACGGGCTCGCTGGTCCAGAGGCCCAGATCGAAGCCCGGCCCACCGACCGGACCGCGCGCCGTGATCCCCGCCACGACCCCGAATCGGTCGCGCCAGCCGGGGATTTCGTACCGGGGCACTTCGCCGCGAAGCGGGACCTCCGCGACCGCGGCGGCCCGTTCGTCCATGACTAGTCTTCCACCCGCTCGATCTCCGCGCCCAGCGCGCGGAGCCGGTCGTCCACCCGCTCGTATCCGCGCTCGATCTGGCCCACGTTGTGGATCGTGCTGCGTCCTTCCGCGGCCAGCGCGGCCAGCAGCATCGCCATGCCCGCACGGATATCGGGCGACTCGACCGTGCCGCCCTTGAGGCGGGCCGGGCCCGAGATCACGGCGCGGTGCGGATCACAGAGCACGATCTGCGCCCCCATGCTGATCAGCTTGTCCACGAAGAAGAGCCGCGACTCGAACATCTTCTCGAACACCAGCAGCATACCGGCGCACTGGGTTGCCGCGACGATCGTGGTGGACATGAGGTCCGCGGGGAACGCGGGCCACGGCCCGTCCTCGAGCTTGGGCACGTGGCCGCCGAGATCCGGACGGATGCGGCGCTCCTGCCCCGCGTCGACGATCAGACGCGTGCCGTCGAGCCGAGGCCGAATGCCCAAGCGATCGAACCCGAGCAGCGTCGCGCGGAGATCCTCCGGCCGAACCGGATCGATGGTAACCTCGCCGTTGGTGACGGCGGCGAGTCCGACGAAGCTCCCGATCTCGATGTGATCCGGGCCGATGACGTAGGCCACCGGGTGCAACGGGCGGCCGCCCTCGATGACGTAGACGTTGGTGCCGATCCCGTCGATGCCGGCGCCCAGGGCGACGAGGAAGCGGGCGAGATCCTGGACGTGCGGCTCGCTCGCGGCGTTGCGGAGCACGGTGCGCCCTTTCGCGGCCACCGCGGCCATCAGCGCGTTCTCGGTGCCCGTGACGCTGGGCTCATCGAGGAAGATGTCGCCGCCGCGGAGGGCCTTGCCCTCGAGCTCGTAGCGGTCGCCCACCATGACGGACGCCCCGAGCTGCTCGAGCGCCAGGAAGTGTGTGTCGACCCGACGGCGTCCGATGACGTCCCCACCCGGCGGCGGGAGGATGACCAGACCGAACCGGGCGAGCAGCGGCCCCGCGAGCAGAATGGATGCGCGAATCCGCGAGCAGAGCTGGGGATCGAGCGGCTTGGGCCGGGCGCCCGTCGTATCCACACGCACCGCGTTAGGGCCGGTCCACTCGACGCTGGCGCCCAGATCAGCGAGCAGCGCGAGCATCGTTTCGACGTCGCGGATGCGCGGGATGTTGTCGAGATCGATCGGTCCCTCGGCCAGCAACGTCGCCGCGAGGATCGGGAGGGCCGCGTTCTTGTTGCCGGCGGGACGCACGGTGCCGCGCAACGGACGCCCGCCGCGCACCGAAAAACGAAGAGGCATGGCCAAAGCTGGCCGGGACCGGAGGGGGCGTCAAGCGGCTCGGCGCATTAGCTTTACCTTTCACGCGTTCCCGGTGGAGTCGATCGGCGTATGCTGGCGCTCACAAAGCTCGACCCGGCTCTCGGGCCCGGATGGATCGGGCCGACCGTCGCCATCTCATTGGTGGTCGTGGCGCTGTCGTTCGTCGGCATCGCCGCCGGGATCCTCGTGGTGGCCTCGCGTCTCATCGAGCCGGTGCAGCAGCTGAACCGCGTGATCCAGAACATCCAGGACGATCTCGCCTGGTCGCTGAAGGGCCTCCGGCAGCTCACCGAGCAGAGCCAGGAGTTGCTCACGGTAGTCCGGAGCGAGGCCGGGGCGTTCGCGCATACCAGCCGCAGGCTCCGCCGTCAGCTCGTCGCGGGTGCCGACCGGATTCAAACCCGGCTCGCCGATCTGGAGACGCTCTACGACGTGGTCCACGAGGAGGTGGAAGAGACGGCGCTCGACGTCGCCGCCGCGCTCCGCACGGTGCGCAAGGGGAGCGGCGTACTGGCCCGGATCCGCCGGTTGCTGGTGCCCAACCGCCGATGAACGGTCGCCGCCTGGCGGGCGCGCTGCTCGCGATCGGCGTCGTCGCCCTCTGCCTGCCAGGCGACCTCCACGCGTGGACGCCCGGCACGCACATCTATCTCGCCGAATCGATCCTCGGCCACCTGCGGCTCCTCCCGACCCCTGTCGCCGATCTGATCCGCGCGTTTCCCTTCGATTTTCTCTACGGGAACATCGCGGCCGACTCGTCCATCGCGAAGAAGTACGCGCCGGTCGGCCGGCACTGTCACTTCTGGCACATAGGCCAGGAAATCCATGATCTCGCCGGCAGTGACGCGCTCCGTGCGTTCGGCTTGGGGTACCTCGCCCACCTCGCGGCCGATACCGTCGCCCACAATTACTTCGTGCCGCGCCAGCTCATGGTCACCAGCAGCACGGCATCGTTCGGTCACTCCTACTGGGAGACCCGGGTCGAGCTGCACCTGGGCGACGCCTACGCCAAGGCGGCGAAGGACGTGATTCTCCTGGACCACGCGCAAGCCGACCAGCATCTCGATCGGATCATCTCCCCCACGCTCTTCAGCGTGCGGACGAATCGCCGGCTGTTCCGCGGGATGGTGCGGCTCACGGAGACCGACAGCTGGCAGCGGGCGGCCCAGGCCGCGCGGGAAGTGAGCCGCTGGGACCTCACCGACGAGGACGTCGAGCGGCATCTCGGTCTCGCGTTCGACTTCGTCGTGGACGTCCTCGGGGACCGGCAGCCGGCAGCGCGTCACCTCGATCCCTCGGGAGAGGTGCCACTGGCCACGGCGAAGGAGCGGCGGCGCCAGGCCATCCGGGATCTGGGCCGGCGGAACCGCGCACGTCTGCACGAGCTGGCGGAGGATGCATTCGGTCTTCCACCGACGTCACTGGTGCACTGGCCCGCGCTCCGGAATCGGCTTCCCTGGCGCCAGCCGGAGGGGGCCGCGCCATCTCCCCGACTCCTGGCCGCGTCCGACGGGTGACATACCGGGTTCTACTCGCGGGCGCCGCCTCGGTCGCCGCACTCGCGCCATCCCTCACCGCTCAAGTTCCGCCTTCGTTCACGATCGTCACCCAGCCCGCCCCGTTGGTCCGGGGAACGGTGGGCCTGATCATGGTGCGGCCGACGACCGGTGACAGCGTTCCCATGCTCGAGGGCCGCGCGGCCGCCGAGCCGCTCCATCTCCACCCGGACGAGGCCGGCGGATTTGCCGGCGTGATCGGCGTGCCGATCGAAGGCCCCGACTCACTGGTCGTCACGCTCTTTCCTGCGGGAATCGGCGGCGACAGCGTGGCCGTGACCCTGCGCGTGAGCGGGGGCGCGTACCGGAGCGAGCGGCTGCATGTCGAGGAGAAGTACGCCAAGCCGGACACGGCGGCGCAGCGTCGGATCGGAGACGAGATCGCCGAGGCACGTGCGATCTCGCGGGCAGCCCATCTGACGCCGAGGCTCTGGTCCCGGCCCTTCACCCAACCGCGGGCGGGACGAGTGACGAGTCCGTTCGGCACGGCTCGTGTGCTCAACGGTGAGGTGCAGAGCCGGCATCTCGGGACCGACTTCGCGGGCGCGGTCGGCGCGCCGGTGCACGCGGCCAATGCGGGCGTCGTGGCGCTGGTAGGGGACTTCTACCTTGCCGGGACGGTGGTCTACATCGACCACGGCGAGGGATTGGTCACCGGGTACTTCCACCTGAGCAGCGCCCTGGTCGCTACCGGCGATACCGTAACGAGGGGCCAGATCATCGGCCGCGTCGGTCAGAGCGGCCGCGTGACGGGCCCGCACCTCCATTGGATCGCGAGGTACGGGAACATTACGGTGGACCCGATGAGCCTGGTCAAACTGAGTGAACGGTGATTCACCGTTTACTTGCCGTTCAGCTTCTCGACCAATACCGGCTGCACGCCCTTGGGGTCCGCCTTTCCCCGACTCTTCTTCATGACCTGGCCCACGAAAAAGGCGATCAGCTTCACCTCGCCCGCCCGGTAGCGCTCGACCTCTTTCGGATTCGCCGTCAACACCTCGTCGACCCAGCCGCCTAGCGCGCCGGTGTCGCTCACCTGCGTGAGCCCGAGGCGCTCCGCGATCGCCTGCGTCGAGCCCGCCGCGGGATCGGCAAGCTCGGGACTCGCAAAGACCTTCTTGGCCGCCTGGAGGCTCAGCACGTTCCCGGCGACCAGCGCGATCAACTCGGCCAGGCGCGGCGGAGGCACCGCAAAGCGGCCGCTCTCGTTGTAGCCGGTCATCGCGTCGCCCATGACCCAGTGCGCGGCGACCTTGGGATCGGCGCCCGCACCGGCGACGGCCTCGAAGTAGTCGGCGATGACCCGGTCCCCGGCGAGCACACGCGCGTCGTAGGCCGGGAGCCCGTACTTCTGAGCCAGCCGATCGCGCTTGGCGTCCGGCAGCTCGGGGAGCGCCGAGCGTTGCTCGTCGATCCACGCCTTCCGGAACACGAGCGGCGGCAAGTCGGGATCGGGGAAGTAGCGGTAGTCGTGGCTCTCCTCTTTCGAGCGAAGGAGCTTCACCTGCCCGGTGCCGGCGTTGAACAGCAGCGTGGACTGCACCACGCGCTCCCCCGATTCGAGCAGCGCCACCTGCCGTGCCCGTTCGGCTTCCAGGGCCCGCTCCACGTTCGCGAAGCTGTTGAGGTTCTTCACCTCGCACTTGGTCCCCAGCTTGGGATCGCCGGCGCGGCGGACGGACAGGTTGGCGTCCACCCGCAGGCTTCCCTGCTCCATGCTGCAGTCGCTCACCTCCGCGTACACCAGGATCTGCTTCAACGTGGTGAGATAGGCCCGGGCCTCCGCGGGCGAGCGGATGTCCGGCTCGCTCACGATCTCCGCGAGCGGCGTTCCGGCCCGATTCAGGTCCACGGCCGTCTTTCCGGGGAACCGGTCGTGGATCAGCTTGCCCGCGTCCTCCTCCACGTGGAGCCGGGTCACGCCGCATCGGATCCGGCCCCGGTCGGGCGACTCGAATTCGACCGATCCGCGCACTGCCAGCGGCTCGTCGAACTGGGAGATCTGATACCCCTTGGGCAGGTCGGGATAGAAGTAGTTCTTCCGGGCGAACAGGCTGCGCTCCTGGACCGTGCAGCCGAGCGCGAGCGCCGCGCGGGCGGCGAGGCGCATCGCCTGTGCGTTGGGCACGGGCAGCGCCCCCGGCAGGCCGAGACAGACGGGGCATACGTTGGTGTTGGGCGGATCGCCGAACGCGGTGGAGCAGCCGCAGAACATCTTGCTCCGCGTGAGAAGCTGGACGTGCACCTCGAGGCCGATCACCGTTTCCCAGGCCATCAGCGCACCTCGTCCGTCGGCCGAAGCACCCGCTCCAGCGCCGCGGCGACGCTGAGCATGCGGGCCTCCTCGAAATCGGGTGCGATCAGCTGCGCCCCGATCGGGAGCCCGCCGTCGCGGCCCACTGGCAGGCTCAACGCGGGAAGGCCGGCGAGATTTACCGGGCAAACGAAGATGTCCGCGAGATACATCTGCACCGGGTCGTCGGTCTTCTCCCCGGCCTTGAACGGGGGCGTGGGTGTCGTGGGGGTGAGGAGGAGGTCCACACCGCTCCCGAAGGCCCGCTTGAAATCCTGGGCGATCAGCGCGCGCACCGTCTGCGCCTTGCGGTAGTAGGCGTCGTAGTAGCCCTCGCTCAGCACGTACGTGCCCACCAGGATCCGGCGCCGGACCTCGGCCCCGAAGCCCTCGCCGCGCGTGGCGCGATAGAGCGCCCGGATGTCGCCATCGGGACCGACCTTCCGCGCGCCGTAGCGGACGCCGTCATAGCGGGCGAGATTCGCGGCGGCCTCCGCCGGCGCGATGATGTAATAGGTCGGCACCGCGTACTTGGAGTACGGCAGCGACACGTCCTTGAGCTCGGCGCCCAGCTGCCTGAGCGCCTTGATCGTCCGGTCGAGACCGGCGCGGACCCCGGGGTGCAGATCGCGGGGGAAGTATTCCTTCGGCAGTCCGATCTTGAGGCCCTTGAGGTCGGAGCGCGGGGCGGCCGGCGCGAACGCCGGCCGATCGGCCTTGGTCGTTGCGTCGAGCGGATCGGGTCCGCTCATCACGGTCAGCACGCGCGTCGCGTCGTCTACCGTCCGCCCGAACACCGAGATGCAGTCGAGCGAGGAGCCGAAGGCCACAAGGCCGAAGCGGCTCACCCGCCCGTAGCTCGGTTTCACCCCCACGACCCCGCAGAAACTGGCCGGCTGCCGCACCGAGCCGCCCGTCTCCGAGCCCAGCGCCGCGGGGACGACGCCCGCGGCCACGAGCGCGGCCGACCCGCCCGATGATCCGCCCGGCACCCGCGCGGGATCGAGCGGGTGCTTCACGCGTCCGTAGGCGGAATGCTCGGTGGACGACCCCATGGCGAACTCGTCCAGATTCGCCTTGCAGGCGACCATGGCGCCGGCGGCGCGGAGCCGCGCGACCGCGGTGGCGGTGTAGGGCGACACGTAGCCCTCGAGGATCCGCGACGCGCAGGTCGTCGGGGCGTCAGTGGTCACGATGTTGTCCTTCACGGCGATGGGCATGCCGTGCAGCGCGCCCCTGGTGGCGAGCCCGTCGACCCGCGCCGCCTCGGCGTCCAGCGCGGCCTGCGACCAGAAGAGCGTGGCGTTGAGCCCGTCGGCGTCGGCCTTGGCGAGCCGGGCGCCCGTATCCCGCGCGACCGCGGCGCTGCTCACAGGTCCTCCATGGCGCCGTGACGCGGCACGAGGAAGAAGCCGTCCGCGAACTCGGGCGCGAGTGCCGAGGGCGGACGCGCGAGGGGCACCGGGTTCACGACGTCTTCGCGCAGCGGCGTGGCGGCCGGCCCCGCGAGAAACGGCTCGACCTTCGCGGTGGACGGGACGTCGTCGAGCTGGGCGACGTAGTCGACGATGCTGTTGAACTGCTCGACCAACCTGGACAGCTCGTGCTCGTCCACGCCGATCTCCGCCAGCCTGGCGACGTGCAGGACCCGGTCGGACCCGATGTTCATGCGCTCTCCCAGTCTCGCTCGAGGCCGGCATAGGCCACGAGCAGTTGCTTCACCCCGATGTCACCGTCGTCGAACGCGACCTCGACCTTGAGGTCGCGGCCGCCGCCGCTCAATCCGCGAATGGTCCCGCTCCCGAAGCGGCGATGCCGCACCCGTTCGCCCTTCACGTAGCGCGGGGCATCCTGCGACGTCTCCTCGACGGCGGCGTGCCTGGTCCCCGCCGCGGGTCGTTCCGCGGCCTCGCGGACCTCCCAGCGGCCGCGGCCTCCGCCTGATCGGCCGTCCCACCCGGGCGCCCAGAGCGCGCTGGTCCGCCGCTCGTCGACCATCGTGGGCGGCAGCGCGCGCAGGAACACCGACGCAATGCCCGGTCGGAGCTCGCCACCCCGGCGCCGAGCGCGGGCCCAGGTGAGATACAGCTTGTCCTTGGCGCGCGTGAGTCCCACATAGCACAGACGCCGCTCTTCCTCCAGCCCGTCGGGCTGCTCTTCGGCGCGCGCCAGCGGAAAAAGCCCGTGCTCCATGCCCGCGAGGACGACGACCGGCCACTCGAGCCCCTTCGCGGTGTGCAGCGTCATCAGGGTGACGCCCTCGTCCGCACCGACCACGGTATCGTCGGCCGTGAGCAGGGCCGCCTCGGCGAGAAAGCGCTCGAGCGGGGTGGAGGGATCTTCCGAGTCCGGGGTCACCACCTCCGACCACTCCGCCGCGCTCGCGACCAGCTCACGCACGTTCTCCCACCGGTCCGCCCCCTCCGGCCCCTCGGCCAGCAGATAGGCCTCGTAGTCGAGCGCGCGGATCAACTCCTCGAGCACGGCCGCCGGTGCGAGCGCCGCCGCGCGCCCCCGCAGGCCGTCCACCAGCTCGGCGAAGCGTCGAAACGCCTCCCGCACGTTGGGCCTCAGCTCCTGGACGCCGTCGGCGCGGCGCGCCACCTCGAGGAGCGGCTGGCTCCACTGCTCTGCCGCGCGGCCCAGCGCCGCGAGGCTCGAGTCGCCCAACCCACGACGCGGCACGCTCACCGCTCGCAGGAGCGCCTCGTCGTCCGCCGGATTGGCGACCAGTCGGAGATACGCCAGGAGATCCTTCACCTCCCGCCGCTCGTAGAAGCTGATCGCGCCCACCAGCCGATAGGGCACGCCGGCGCGGCGGAATGCTTCCTCGAGCGCGCGGGACTGCGCGTTCGTCCGGTACAAGACCGCCATCTCGCCGTAGGTCCAGTCGCTCGCGCGGGCACGGCGCTCCAGCTCGCGGACGATCCACTCGGCCTCGTCCCGCTCGTCGGCCGCGGCCACGAGCGTCACCTGCTCGCCGCCCTGACGCCGTGTCCGAAGCGTCTTCCCCAGCCGACCCTTGTTCTCGGCGATTACGCCGTTCGCGACGTCCAGCACGATCTGGGTTGAGCGGTAATTCTCTTCCAGCCGCACCAGCTTCGTACCGGGGAAGTCCGCCTGGAACTGGCGCATGTTGCGCACGTCGGCGCCGCGCCAACCGTAGATGGACTGGTCGTCGTCACCCACGGCCGCCACGTTCCCATGCGCGCCCAGACGTCGAATGAGCTGGTACTGCGCCTTGTTGGTGTCCTGGAACTCGTCCACCAGGATGAACGCGAACTTCCGGCGATAGGCCTCCAGCCGCTCGGGGTATTCGTCGAATAGCGTGAGCGGATGCAGGAGCAGATCGTCGAAGTCCATCGCGTTCGCGGCGCGGAGCGCGGGACCGAGGGCACCGAAGACGTCCGCGGCCACCTGGGAGAGCCGGTCGAACGGCGAGCTCTGCTCGAGCGCGGCGGGCGCCAGCATCCGGTTCTTGGCGTGAGAGATGAGCGCCGTCACGGCCCGGGGAGCGAACTGCTTGGTCGAGTGCCCCCGCTGCTCCATGAGCCGCTTGATCAGGCCCAGGCGGTCGTCTTCATCGTAGATGGTGAAGCGACGGGTGAAGCCGAGCAGCTCCGCCTCCCGACGCAGCAACCGGGCGGAGAGGGAGTGGAAGGTCCCGATCCACAGCCCCGACGGATCGCGCGCCAGGAGCCGCCCGATCCGCTCCTTCATCTCGCCCGCCGCCTTGTTGGTGAAGGTGACGGCGAGAATCCGGTCGGGGGGCACCCCGTGGCGATCGATGAGGCTGGCGATCCGGGTAGTGAGGACGCGCGTTTTCCCCGAGCCCGCGCCGGCGAGCACGAGGAGCGGGCCCTCCACGTGCTCGACCGCCTCCCGCTGCGCGGGATTCAGGCCCCGGGTCCAGTCCGGGGCCTCGACGACCTCGCTCAAGCCGGCGTCTCGGCCAGGGGAATGCGGATCAGGAAGCACGTGCCCTTCTCGCTCGGCTCGAGCGCCAGCTCGCCCCGGTGCGCCTCTTCAACGACGCGGCGGGAGAGGGCCAACCCGATCCCCCACCCGCCGCGCTTGGTGGTGATACCCGGCTCGAAGATGTCGCGGCGGATCTCCTTCGGGATCCCGGGGCCGTCGTCCAGCACCCGGATCGCCGCGGTCCGCTCGTCGCTCTCCACCCGGAGAATAATCGTGCCCGATCGGCCTTGCAGCGCGTCGATCGCGTTTTTCACCAGCGCTTCCAGCGCCCACTCCAGCAGCACCGGATCGCCCAGCACCGTGGGGCCGGCACCCGCCGCCTCGACTCGCAGCTCGATCTGGTTGGCCCACTTGGGCAACCGCGGGCGGAAATAGCCGGCCACGCGGTCGGCCAGCGCGCCGAGACCGATCGGCTCGCGCGCCGCAGGATTGCCGATCCGCTCGAAGCGCCGCGCCACCCGATCGAGCCGCTCCGCGTCGGCGGAGAGATACTCGGCCAGCGCCGGCGGGGCCTCGGGAAGCGACCGGATCCGCTCGATCCAGCCTTGCAGACTGGTGAGCGGCGTGCCCATCTGGTGCGCCGCCTCGCGCGCCATCGCCACCCACAAGCGGTCGCGCTGCGCGTTCATCGCGCTTCGGTAGGCGAAGACCGCCACGCCCACCATCAGCGTGATGGTGAGGGCCTGGAGCACGACCAGCGCGGTGAGCTGGAAGCGGGCCGGTGGAGCGCCGTAGTGCACCGACCCGATGCTCGAGTCGACCACCGGCGGGCTCTGGCGGTCGAGGCTCCCGACGAACTGCTGGAGGCGGGGATCGTCCAGGCTCGCGTCGAACGGGAGATTGTCGTACGACGTGACCCGACCCGACGCGTCGGTCACGACGAGCGGGATGCCGGACGCCCGCACCTGCTCGCCCAGCCGGAGCAGCGCTTCGAGCTCGGCACCCGGCCGGGAGCTGTTCAGGCCCGTGAGCACTTCGGAGTAGAACCGGCTCGTGGTCTCCGCGTCCTCGCGGAAGTGGCGCACCACCAGCCAGCCGGTGCCAAGACTCAAACCGGCGAGCAACGCGACCAGCCCCACGACCAGCGGCGGGGCCAGGCGCTCGATCCGCGGCCTACGCGGGCGGCTCGAGGCGCGAGACGCCGACATACGGCACCAGCGCGTCGGGGAGGCGGACCGAGCCGTCGGCCTGCTGGCCGTTCTCCAGCAGGGCGACCACGCAGCGGGGGAAGGCGACACCGGAAGCGTTCAGCGTGTGCACGAACTCCGGCTTGGCGCCCGGCGCCGGGCGATAGCGGATGTTCGCCCGGCGGGCCTGGTAATCGGTGAACGTGCTGGCACTCGACACCTCGAGCCAGGCGTTCACCCCAGGTGCCCACACTTCGAGATCGAAGGTGTGCGCGCTGGCGTTGCCCGTATCGCCGGCGGCCAGATCGACCACGCGATACGGCAGCTCCAGGCGTTGCAGCACCGTCTCCGCGTGCCGAGTGATCACCTCATGCTCCCGCTCGGACAGCTCGGGCCGCGTGAAGCGGACCAGCTCGACCTTGTCGAACTGGTGCACCCGGATGAGTCCGCGCGTGTCCTTGCCGTGGGCCCCGGCCTCGCGGCGGAAGCAGGGCGTCCAGGCCACGTAGGCGATCGGCAGCTGCGCGCCGTCGAGCACCGCGCCCCGGTGGATGTTCGTGAGCGGCACTTCCGCCGTGGGGATGAGATATAGGTCATCGTCGCGCGTCCGGTACTGCTCCTCGGCGAACTTGGGCATCTGGCCGGTGCCGAATATCGAGTCATAGCTCACCAGGTACGGCGGGGCGATCTCGACGTACCCGTGCTCCGTGGCGTGGAGATCGAGCATGAAGCTGGCAAGGCCGCGGACCAGCCGCGCACCTTGGCCTCGAAAGAGCGGGAACCCGGAGCCGGCGATTCGCGCGCCCGCGGGAAGATCCAGCATCCCGAGCGTCTCGCCCAGCTCCCAATGCGGCTTCGCCGCGAACCCGAAGCTCCGCGGCGTGCCCCAGCTGCGAAGTACGCGGTTGGCCGACGCGTCACCGTCGGGTACCTGCGGCAACAACAGGTTAGGCAGCAGGCTCAGCTCGTGCGAAACGGCGACCTCGGCGCTGCGCACCGCGGCCTCGAGCGCTTTTTCCTCGTCGCCGGAGGCCTTGAGCCGGGCCAGCAGCTCGTCAGCCGGCTGCCTGGCTTTCTTGAGCCGGGCGACCTCTTCGCTCGCGGCCTTGCGCTCCGCCCGCAATGCCTCGAAGCGCGTGAGGCTCTCGCGATGCTGGCGGTCCAGCTCGAGCACTCGATCGACCTGCCCCGGCAGCCCGGGATCCAGGCGGCGAGCGAGATTCGCCCGACTGGCCTCTGCGTCCTGCCGGAGGCGCTTCAGGTCGATCATCGGCCCTCAGTTGTTGGGCAGGCCCGGGTCGAGCTCGCGGAAGCCGCAGTTCCGGTTGGCGAGAACCTCGAACGTGACCTCGCGGCCGACGTCGTCGAACGAGAGCACGTGCAACTTGGCGTAGACCGGCACGCCGAGCGATGTGCACACGATGCTGCTCCGGGCCACAAACACCTGGTTTACGGCGATGGTGAGCGTGTCGCGCGACGTGTACCCGTTGAGCGGAGCCTGGTTGATCTCGGCGAAGGTCTGGTCGCTCAGGAGCAACCCGGGCTGGAGCCCCGTGGTGTTACTGATGCCGAGCGCAGCGGCGGGCAGAAACACGTGCCGGCCATCGGGCTCGATGTTGAACGCGAAGTCGAAAGACGAGGTCTGGTCGGTGCGGATGGCCGCGGAGCTGGCGATGGCAAACGCGCTCGGCACCGTGAACGGGGTGCCGACCAGGGCACCCAGCACGATGGTGTCGACCACGTTCGTGAGGGTGGCCGGGCCGAGTGGATTGCCGTTGCAGGCCCCGCCGGCGAGGCCGACCGGCAGGAGCATCACAATGAGGAAGAGTCGACGCATGAGATCGGAAGGTTAAGCGCCGTGCGAAGAGGGGTCAACCCGCCGTCATTCCTTGACTTCGCCTCTTCCGACCCCTACGTTGCGCTCACCTTTTTTACACCGCCCGCCGAGGGGGTCGTTTGAACGGTCTGGGAGAGGCGGTGCGGGCCTTCGCCGACCGCGCCGACGTCGCGGCTGTCGTGCTGCTGAGCGGTGACGGGCTCCCGATCCACTCCGCCGGGCGCCGCTCGCTCGACGCCGAATCCGCCGCCGCGCTCGCCGCTACCTTCACTCGCCACGCCGGTGCCCTCACGGATGCCACCGGATTGGGTGGCCTCGACACCGCGGTGTTGGAGACGCCCGGCGGACTCATCGTCGTGGCGCGCGTCGGCACGGATTGGCTCGTGGTTCTCCCCGGTGAGAGCACCGACGCCGGGGCCCTGCTTTACGATCTGCGCTGTCACCGCGCCGCGCTCCTCGCCCTGCTCTGACGTGTCAGCCAGCGACCACGAACCCATGCAGCACAGCGTCCCGCCGCACGCACCATGAGGTGGGCGGTCATCCTCGCCGGTGGGTCCGGCACCCGCTTCTGGCCCCTCAGCACGCCCGACAATCCCAAGCAATTGCTTCCGCTAACCGGCCCGCGCTCCACGACCGAGGAAGCGGTCGCGCGGCTCGAGGGCCTGATTCCGCGGGAGCGCGTGCTCGTCGTGACGGGCGCGGGCCTCGCGTCCCGGCTCGCCAGCCGTCTGGGGCTCGACCCCGGCAACCTGCTGGTCGAGCCCAGAGCCGCCTCGACCGGCCCCGCCCTGGTCTGGGCCACATGGGAGGCGCTGCGCCGGGACCCCGACGCCGAGGTGCTCTCGCTGCACGCGGACTGGTCGGTGGGCGATCCCGCGGCGTTCCGGCGCACGGCTGATCTCGCCCTTCGGACCGCCCGCGACTTCGACCGCCTCGTCACGGTGGGGATCGTACCGTCTCGGCCGGAAACGGGTTACGGCTACATCGTCCCCGGCGCGCCGCTCGACGGCAACGCGAACAACGTGGCTCGCTTCTCGGAGAAGCCGGATGCGGCCACCGCGCTCGATCTGATGGCGAAGGGGGCGCTCTGGAACTCGGGACTCTTCGCCTGGACCGGCGCCACGCTGCTCCGGGAGATCGGTCTGCGCACGCCGGAGATCGCTCCGCATCTCGACGCGCTGCGTCGCGACGATGTGACCGGGTTCTTCCGGGCCGTCGTCCCCGTGTCCATCGACGTGGGCCTGCTGGAGCGGAGTAGCGCGGTGGCGGTGGTGACTGGCGCGTTCGCCTGGGACGACGTGGGCACCTGGGACGCACTGACGCGGGTCCGGCCCAAGGACGCGCTTGGCAACGTGCTCGTGGGGCCCACAGTCGCGCACGATTCGGCCGACTGCATGGTCTGGGCGGAGGACGACGTCGTCGTGCTCCACGGCGTAAAGGACCTTATCGTGGTCCAGGCGAACGGACGCGTGCTGGTGATGCCGCGCGAGCGCGCCTCGGACCTCAAGCAGCTGCTGGACGCACTTCCCCTCGACGTGCGCGATCTGACCGAGTGACCCAGCTCTACCTGCTCGAACCGGCGGCACCCGGCGCCGCGTGGGCACCGTTCACCGGCGTCCGGCCGATCGCGGAGCTTCGCGCCGGCCTCTGGCGAATTCGCGAGCGCTGGGAGCGAGCGCTCGGGCTGACCGCGGCCGGAATCCTGGGCGTGCACGCCGAAGGGTTCCACGAGGCGGACGAGCCTCCCGCGACCGTGCCCGCCGCGCTCACCGGCCCCGCCGTCGTCGTCACGAGCACCTTCGCTCCCAGCGGGCGCGCCATCCCGCTGGCGCCCGACGCTCGGCGTCTCATGCACGGCGACGCCCAGATCGGCTGGATCGTTCCCGCGGGCGAGCGGTTCGATCCGGGTAGTACCCGCGGTCGCGAGCTGCCGGTCGAGGGAGAGTCGCTCACCGGGACCTATTCCCTGCTCGACGCGCTCGAGCGTCTGCTGGGCGACGATTGCGCCGTGTTCCGCGGCCGCGGCGCCGCGCCGGCGGGCGCGCTCGTGCTGGGCGACGCGGCCGACGTCGTCACCCAGGGCGCCATGGTGGAGCCGGGCGTGGTGTTCGACGTCCGCTCGGGCCCAGTGGTGTTGGAGGCGGGGTCGGAGATCCGCAGCGGGAGCCGTCTGGAAGGCCCCGCCTTCGTGGGCGCAAACACCCGTATCCTTGGCGGCTACGTGCGGGGATCGGTCTTCGGGCCGGAGTGCCGCGTGCGGGGCGAGGTGGCCGCGAGCGTCTTCCTCGGCTACGCCAACAAGGCGCACGACGGCTTCCTCGGTCATAGCGTAGTGGGGCGCTGGGCGAACCTCGGCGCCGGGACCATCACGTCAAACCTGAAAAACACCTATGGACCGGTACGGCTCGACGTGGCCGGCGAGCGTATCGAGACCGGCCGCCTCAACGTCGGGACGCTCTTCGGCGATCACGCCAAGACCGCGATCGGCACGCTACTTCCGACAGGCGCGGTCGTGAGCGCCGGCGCCAACGTGTTCGGCGGCGCCGCCCCGAAGTATGTCCCGCCGTTCGCGTGGGGCGTCGCGGGCGAACAGATGACCGAGGACGGTTTTCTGCGAATCGCGGAGCGCGTGATGGCGCGGCGTCACGTCGCATGGACTGACGCACGCCGCGAGTCGCTCCGGCGCACCTACCGGCGGGCGACCGGGTCATGACACGTCTCTTCGCGCTCGGCTCGGGGTCGCGGGGCAACTGCTTTGCTCTGACGTGTAACGGCGCCGTGCTGCTGATCGATGCGGGGTTCAGCGCCCGGGAGATCGCCCGCCGGGCCAGCGCCGCCGGTCTGGCCCTGGACAACGTCGTGGGGATCACGCTCACCCACGAGCACGGCGATCATGCCCGCGGCGCCGCCCGCCTGGCGAGCCGCTTGGGCGCTCCGATCCTCACGGCCCCCGGCACCCGCGATCGCCTCCCCGCCCGGGCCCGCGCCGCGATGCATTTGCCCCTCGGGCTCACGGTGGAGGCGGCGCTCGGACCGTTCACCGTCCGTGCCTGCCCCACGAGCCACGACGCGGCCGAGCCGCTGGCGCTCGCGGTGCAGACCGCCGACGGCGCCCGCGTGGGGGTGGCCTACGACCTCGGGCGCGCCACGATCGCCACGCGGTATCTCCTGCGGGGGCTCAGCGCGATCGTGCTCGAAGCGAACCACGATGACGTATTGCTTCGCACGAGCGGTTATCCCCCGGTCGTGCAGCAGCGCATCGCCGGATCAGGCGGGCACCTGTCGAACCGGGCGGCCGCCGAGCTGCTGACCGAACTCCATCACCCGGGGCTCGGCGTCGTGGTGCTCGCGCATCTGAGCCAGCGGTGCAACACCGCCGCGGACGCCCGCGCGACGGTCGAGCCGGCGCTGCGGCGTGCCGGCTTCCGTGGCGCGGTCTACGTGGCGGAGCAGGACGCCCCGCTGCCGCCGATCGACGTACGACCGCTGGAGGCGCTCGAGCTGCCGCTCGCGCTCTAGGGGACTAAGAAGGCGACTGGTCGGGGTCGGGTGGGACGGGGATCGAGTCGGGTCTCGGGGTCGGCGGGCCCACTCGATCGAATGTGATGGGCTCGTTCAGATCGCCGCCGGACAGCACGAGCTGCTTGCCCTTCAGCTTGAGCTTGTAGCTCACCCACTCGCCGCCTAACGCGAGCAGCAGGCTATCCGCCTTGACCCGCCAGCGAACCGTCTCCTTCCCGTAGCTCGCGCTCGAGTCGGACCGAACAATGACGGTCCGGGGTCCGCTCTTCTCCCCTTGCTTGAGATCGAACTGCCAGGTGCCCAGGAGGCCCGCCGGGGCGGACGACGTCTGAGCCGCTCCCTCGCCGGCAACCGCGATGGCAAGCGCCGCCGCCAAACAGAACATGCGCGTCATCCCCTAATTATACCGCGAACCGGGAGGGTCGAGCGAGACGGGCACTGGTTGGCCCGAACGTTCTCAGTGGAAACGCAAGACGCCCCGGACTTGGCCCGGGGCGTCTTGGAAAACAGGTGCTTCAGCGGCGGGTTAGTACATCCCGCCCATGCCGCCCGGAGGTGCAGGCGGAGCCGGCTTCTCCTCCTTCTTCTCGACGACCACGCATTCGGTCGTGAGCAGGAGGCCCGCAATGGACGCGGCGTTCTGCAGCGCCGTGCGGGTGACCTTGGTCGGATCGATGACACCCGACTTGGCCAAGTCCTCGTACCCGTCGGTCTGGGCATTGTAGCCGAAGTTTTTCTCCTTCGACTCCCGGACCCGCTCGACGACGATCGAGCCCTCGGCGCCCGCGTTCTGGGCAATCATCCGGATCGGCTCCTCGAGCGCCCGGCGGACGATCTCGACACCGACCTTCTCGTCCTCGGTGCCCTTGATCTTGTCCAGCGCGGTCTGGGCCCGCAGCAGCGAGACGCCGCCGCCGGCCACGATGCCTTCCTCGACCGCGGCGCGGGTCGCGTGCAGCGCGTCCTCGACCCGGGCCTTCTTCTCCTTCATCTCGGTCTCGGTCGCGGCGCCGACGTTGATCACCGCCACGCCGCCGGAGAGCTTGGCCAGCCGCTCCTGCAGCTTCTCCTTGTCGTAGTCGCTGGTGCTCTTGTCGATGGCGGCCTTGATCTCGTTGATCCGGCCCTGGATGTCGTTCTCCTTGCCCTTGCCGTCGACGATGGTGGTGTTGTCCTTGTCCACCACGACGCGCTTGGCACGACCGAGATCGCTCAGGGTGGCGTTCTCGAGCTTGAAGCCGACTTCCTCGGAGATCACCTGCCCGCTGGTCAGCACCGCGACGTCGCGGAGCATTTCCTTGCGACGGTCACCGAAGCCCGGCGCCTTGACCGCGCAGACCTTGAGGGTGCCGCGCAGCTTGTTCACCACCAGCGTGGCGAGCGCCTCGCCCTCGACGTCTTCCGCGATCAGCAGGAGCGGCTTGCCGGTCTGGGCCACCTTCTCCAGGATCGGGAGCAGCTCCTTCATTGCCGAGACCTTCTTGTCGTGGATCAGGAGGTAGGGATCGTCCAGCACCGCCTCCATCTTCTCCGGATCGGTGACGAAGTAAGGCGAGAGGTAGCCGCGATCGAACTGCATCCCGTCCACCGTCTCCAGCGTGGTCTCGAGGCCTTTAGCCTCCTCGACCGTGATTACCCCGTCCTTGCCCACCTTCTCCATTGCCTCGGCGATGAGGTTGCCGATCTCCTTGTCGTTGTTCGCGGAGATCGTGCCGACCTGGGCGATTTCCTTCTTGCCCGCCGACGGCGCGGAGATGGACTTGAGGTACTCGACCACCGCATCGACGGCGCGGTCGATGCCCCGCTTGAGCTCCATCGGGTTGGCACCCGCGGTGACGTTCTTGAGGCCCTCGCGGAAGATGGCCTGCGCCAGCACGGTGGCCGTGGTGGTGCCGTCGCCGGCGAGATCGCTCGTCTTGGTGGCGACCTCCTTCACCATCTGGGCGCCCATGTTCTCGATGGCATCGGACAGCTCGATCTCCTTGGCCACCGTGACGCCGTCCTTGGTGACCGTGGGCGAGCCGAACTTCTTGTCGATGACGACGTTCCGGCCCTTGGGACCGAGGGTGACCTTCACCGCCTCGGCCAGGTGGTCAACGCCCTTCTTGAGCTTCGCGCGGGCGTCGACGTTGAACATCAGCTCCTTTGCAGCCATGCGTTTTCTCCTAGCGGTTGGAAGCGGCGTCGATTAGAGCTTCGCGAGGACGTCGGAGGCCTTGATGATGATGACCTCGTCGCCATCGAGCGTGTACGACGTGCCGCTGTACTTCCCGTAGACCACAGTGTCGCCGACCTTGATGTCGAGCGCGATGCGTTCGCCCTTGTCCGTGGTGCGGCCCGGCCCGACGGCGATGACTTCACCCTGGGTGGGCTTTTCTTTGGCGGTATCGGGGATGTAGAGGCCGCCCCGCATGGCCTCGGTCTCCTCCGCCGGGAGGACGACGACGCGGTCCTCGAGGGGATGGATCTTGAGGTCCTTCTTGGCCTTGGTAGCCGTTGCCATTCCTGCCTCCGATGCCTCAGGTAACTGTGAAGAAGGTGTTACATTGCAATGACTTGGCAGTCAATCGACGAGAGTGATTAGCACTCAAATACGGCGACTGCCAACGGGTCGCGCCAAAAGATAAACAGCCAGCCTCCCCTGTCAAGCGCCCCCACGGGCGCCGCGCTTGACTTGGCCCCCGCTCCCCGAAGAAGTTGGTGGCGCTCCCGTTGTCCGGTCTTCCAGGAGGAACCGCCGATGTCGCTGGTCGCTGCGCTCGTCGCCACCCTGGCGCTCGCCGGAGCCCCCGGCCCCGGCTTGCCCCCGGTTTCGGTCAAAGTCGATTCCGCCCGCCACGAGGTCACCATTACGAGCGGCCCCTGGAAGCTCGCCAACATGCCGCCCATGGATCATGCGATGATGGACATGGGCTCGGGCGATGCCCCGGTGCAGCACTTCGCGTGGCCGGTGGACGGCTGGTTCCGCGGCTTCAAGTACGAGCTGGTCGACGAGCACGGGACCGTGCTCGATCGCCGGATCCTGCACCACATGATCATGGTCAACTTCGACCGCCGGCAGCTCCTCTACCCCGCGCTCGAGCGCCTGGCCGGTGCGGGCAGCGAGACCGAGGACGCCTCCGTGCCGAAGACCATCGGCGTGCCCCTCTCCCGCGGCACCGACCTCGGCTTCTACATCATGTGGCACAACGAGACCGGCAAGGATCTCGATGCGGTGTACCTCAAGTACACCATGCTGTGGATGCCGACCAACCAGAACCCGCGTCCGGTGACATCGCTGCCCATCTACATGGACGTGAATCTTACCGTCGGCGCCAGCAACATGTTCGACGCGCCGCCGGGTCGATTCACCAAGGCGTACGAGTTCACGCTCCCGGTCGGGGGACGCCTGCTGGGCGTAGGGGGTCATCTGCACGACTACGGTTCCTTCGTGCGCCTCGAGGACGCCGAGACGGGCAAGGAGCTGGCGCGGGTCGTGGCACGGCGGGATTCAGCCGGTCACGTGCTTGGCGTGAGTCGGAAGCTCTTCGGCGTGACCGGTGAGGGGCTCAAGCTCGTCGCCGGGCACCGGTATCGCGTGGTCGGGGCCTACGACAACCCGACTGACAAGACCTCGCTCGGCGTGATGGCGCACATGGTGGGGCTGTTCGTGCCGGACGACATGAGCAAGTGGCCCAAAGTCGACACGGCGGATCCCACGATGCAGAAGGACCTCGCCTCGCTGCAGGTGCCGGGGTACGGCAAGCCGCCCGGCACCAGCGAGCCTATGCACGACATGGGGGACATGCATGACATGCAGCACGGGGGCAGCGGGGAGAAGCAATGACTTACTTCTACCTCTCACCCTCATCCACCACTCGCCTCGCCCCCACCCAGCGCGCCCACCACCACTTCCCGTAGGGATCGTCCGGACTGAGAGCGCTGAGCTGCACTCCCCGGCTTGCGCTGTGAACGAACCGCCCGTCGCCCACGTACAGGCCGACGTGGGTTACCGGTCCCCCGCTGGTGGAGAAGGTGAGAATGTCCCCCGCCCGGAGCGCCTCGAGCCGTCGGTCCACGGGGTTCCCCGCCCGCGCCTGCTCCGCACTGGTCCGCGGCAACGTGATGCCGTGCTGAGCGTACGCATACTGAATCAGCCCCGAGCAGTCGAATCCTTCGGACGTGGTTCCTCCGAGCCGATACGCGGTGCCCATCTCGGCCGCCGCCGTTTCCACCACGGAGTCGGCCAGCGTCGCGGCCGTGCTGAAGCGGCCGGCGGTGGCGAGTGGGATCGCAGCGGGCGAGCGCGTCGATGGCTCGGCCCCGGAGTAGGTCGATGGCGCGGCCCCGGGGCCGGGCGGAGGCGGGGACGAGCCCTTCCCGAAAACGGCGCCGAGCCGGAGTGAGACTTCGACGCCGGTCCGCGCGCCGGGCGTCAATTCGCGCCAGCGAGCTTCCGCCGCGAACGAGAGAACCGGAAACGGAAGCACCTGGAACCCAGCGCCCGCAGACCACGAGCCCCACAGGGTCTTGGCGGACTGGGTCGCGAACCCCCCGCCGAGTCCTCCCACCACGTACGGCCCCTGGCGCGCGCCGCGGAACAATGCGACATCGCCGCCCACGCCCCAGAGTCGTTCGCCGGTGTCGCTCGCGGCGCGGAGATGGGTGCCATAGAGCGTCACCGACAGCGGGCCGAGCAGCGGGCGCTCGAGTCCGGCGCGGAAGGTGGTCCAGTCGGCTCCCTCGAAGTAGCGGCCAACCTCGACGCCCACGCCCTGGGCAGCCCCGAGCCCGGGCGTCGTGACGACCGCGGGAATCGCAGCGAGCGCGATCCGCATGACCACGCGGCGCCTCATCGCGTGCGGACCGGCTGACCGGTGTGGAGATTGACGCGATACTCGGGGCCTGCGGCGCAGTGGGTCCAGAGCCGCGCGCTGAGGGTGGAATCGTTCACGAGGCGGGGCCGGTCGCGGGTGTAAAGCAGGGGTACCGGCGTGCGGCGCGTGCCGTCCCGGATCTCGAGTCCCCGCTCGACACACGCAGCGCCGCTGCTGTCGCGGCCGTCGCGCGCGAGCGTGAGCCAGACCTCGAGGCCTCGCGCCGTACGCAGCACCAAGGAGTCGGCGGGCGTCGTGGCCGCGTGCGTCGACGCGGTGTCCTGCTCCGGAATCGTGGCGTCGAGCGAGGCGCCGGCCTGCGCTGGCGCCTTCGGTGAGCGATCACCGCCGCACGCCGTCACGCCGAGGCCGGCGAGCCCGCTCAGGGCAAGCAGGTCACCGCGTCGGATTCCGGGACTCCTCAGGATTCGGTGCCGTGACGATGTCGGGAGTGCCGTCGCTCTGCACGGCCAAGACCTCGCGCACGTGACGCGAGTGACGGAGCACGCGGAGCCAGATGACGATCGCCACGAACGCGGCGATGGCGCCCATGGCGGCGCTGATCGCGAGACCGGTGCGCGGGTCGCGCACCCGCATCGCCGCCAGGGTCCCCGCGAGGGCGCCAAAGAAAGAGGCTGCCAACGCAAGGAACGGCGTAAGCAGCCAACCGAACACCCTGAACAACAGCCGGACCCACCGCATCGGCTAACCGGGGCGGCGTCCCATTCCGGAGAGGAGCGTGGCTAGCCCGAGGCCGGGAAGGAAGGCGACGCCGAACGTCGGGAGGGTCCAGCCGGCTCCCGGGAAATGCATCAGCGCCGCGGCGACGCCCACGATGGCCGTGCAGGCGAGTGCACCCGTCATCATTGCCACGAGCGAGGGATGCTGCCCCTTGTCCGCCTGGTGAGCGAGGATCCAGGCGCCCATCCACGGCAGGTACGTGCCCACCATCCACCACACCGGATGGTACCACCAGTTGCTGAAGCCGCCGATCTCACGCCACCGGTTGGTGTAGGTGCCGATGGGCTGGAGCAGCGCCACATCGACCAGGAGGTAAACGCCCGCGGCGGCGAGGCCGATGCCGGCCGCCCCGGCAATCCCCTCGATTGTCCGCGCCCGGGTCCAGAGCCCGGGCAGGCCGCTCACCAGCGCGAGCCCGATCATCAGGACGATGGCGAGCACCACGGTGTCCGCCGGGCCCGACAGAAGGCGCATCACGAGCGAGCAGACCAGCACGAGCGCCGACTCCAGGAGGCCGAGCTGAATGCCGCAGCGGACGATGTGCGGGACGTCCGTGCGATCGTGTTCTTGGGACAGCTCCACCGCCGAGGCCATGGGCGCTCCAATGGGGGTCGGGACAATTATACCTGACCGGCCGAGACGCGGCCAAGTCGGGTCAGGTTCCCCACGCCAGGGCGACCGTCACGTCGGTCACGGCCCAGGCACCGAGCGCGAGGTACATGCGCCGCTGGTGCTCGACCGGGGCGAGCCGCGCATGGCCGATCAGCCACGGGAGCAGGACGATCGCCCAGGCGCCGCCGACCAGGACCATGCCGCTCCAGCGGGCGAGGTCGTCGGCCGAGTGAAGGCGCCACCCCGCCCGGACACCCCCGGCCACGAAGAGCGTGACCGCCAACCCGGCGCAGAGTGTCGACGTCACGAGACTCCGCCCGAGGCCGAGGCGAAGCGCGAGCGTGCGGTCGCCGCGGCGGCGGTCTTCTTCCATCTGGTACAGCTGGGTGAGCGGGTACAGCGCGGCGAAGAGCGGGCAGAAGGCCAGGAGCACGAGACGGCGGGCCGGGTCCACCGGTAGCCCGGTGGCCGCCCAGCCCGCGAATGGTGTCAGGGTGCCGAACCCCCACATGTTGATGAGCCAGTCGGCGCCGGCGACCGCCTTGAGTCGGAAGGGCGGAACCGAATAGAGGATGGACAGGCCGAAGCAGATTGCGTAGACGACCGCGAACGGCGTCGGCAGCACCAGGGCGAGGGCGAATCCGGCGGTCATCAGCGCAAGGCCGAACGCGAACAAGTTAGTGGGCGGCGGCGGCGGGTCGCGGAGGTAGGCCACGTCGCCTTCGTCGCGGTCGAACGCGCTGTTGATGGCGAGCGTGCCGCCGTTCAAGCCCACCACCCAGGCCACCAGGCCGAGTGCCGCGCTCCCCAACCGCTCGCCGCGTCCGACGGCGTCGAGGCCGACGGCGAGGGTGTAGCCGAGCGCGGTGTGCGCCGCCATGATCGGCCACTCGGCGGGTCGCGTGTGCAGGAGGTAGGCGAGGCCGGGACCGAGCACCCGATACGCCGCGGCTCGCGCGCCGCGCGCCCACTCGGGCGCGCTCACCACACCAGCCCGAGATGCCCCGCCGCGAGCATGAGGCCGCGAAGCGTGAGATCCGGATCCACCTCGTCGATAGTGCTGGTGAGCGGCGCGATGAGCTTCGCCAGCCCGCCGGTAGCGACTGCGCCGGGTGCGCCGCCGCCCGGCCACTCGGCGCGAATCCGGCGAATCATGCCGTCCACTGCGTCGGCGCAGCCGAAGAGCACGCCCGACTGGATGCACTCTTCGGTCCGCCGGCCAATCGCGCGGGCCGGTGCGCGCAGCTCGGTGGCCGGGAGCTTGGCGGCGCGACGGGTGAGCTGGTCGGCCGAGGTTCTAAGCCCCGGCATGATGGCGCCGCCGATGAACCGCGCGTCGCGGGTGACGCAGTCGAATGTGGTGGCCGTCCCGAAGTCCACGACGATCATGTCGGCCCGATAGCGCTCCGACGCCGCGAGCACGTTGAGCACCCGATCCGCCCCGACGCTGAGCGGCTCATCGACGTCCAGCGTGAGCGGCAGCGGCGAGCGGGCATCGATGGCAACGGGCAGGCAGCCGGTGGTTGTCTGGATACCCTCGACCACGCTCTGGGTGACCGCCGGCGCCACCGAGCCGAGGCACGACGCGCGCACCTGGTTCGGAGAGAGACCGGCGTGATCGAGGAACGCCGAGAGCGCGGCGGCCCATTCATCCGGCGTCCGGTCGGCGACGGTCGTGAGGCGCCAGTGGGCCTCGAGCGACCGCTCCCGAAACAGGCCGAGGGTGATCTCCGTGTTCCCGATGTCGAGCGCGAGCAGCACCGTTACCCCCGAAGCACGTCGTCGATGACCGTGAGGATCTCCTGGTTGGTAAACGGCTTCGAGAGCACGCG
>CAZFKN010000037.1:0-27199 GCA_964519805.1 uncultured Gemmatimonadaceae bacterium | reverse complement strand
ACCATCCACGCGGCGGCGGTGGTGAATGCCACGGGACCGTGGGTCGACCGGTTGCGGGCCCTCGAGCAGCCAGGCTGCGAGCCGCTGCTCCGGCCGACCAAAGGCGTGCACGTCGTCGTTCCCCGCGATCGCCTCGGACACCGCGAGGCGATCACCTTCTTGAGCCCGATCGACGGCCGGGTGATGTTCGCGTTGCCGTGGGGTGATCTCTCGTACATCGGAACGACGGACACCGACACGACGGAGTCGCCCGACGCGACCACCGCGTCGACCGACGACGTGGTCTACCTGCTGCGCTCGGTCAACGCCCAGTTCCCCAATGCGCGCCTGGGCGTGGACGACGTGCGTGCGACCTGGGCCGGGCTGCGCCCGTTGCTGGCCCCCGGCGGCCGAGGCGCGCCCTCGAGGCGATCGCGGGAGCATGCGATCGTGACCAGCCGTGGCGGCATGGTCACGGTCGCGGGCGGTAAGCTCACCACCCATAGGGTGATGGCCGCCGAGGTGGTGGATCGGGTGCTCGCCGACCTCGCCCGGCGCGGCGTGACGATGCGTGCCGGCGCCGCCCGGACTGACGAGGAGCCGCTCCCGGGTGGAGAAACCGCCGAGCTTGACCCGTTCCGGGAGCGTGCCCGGGAAATCGGGCTCTCGGCGGCCACGGCGGATCACCTGGTCCGGCACTACGGCACCGAATCGGCGGGCATCGTCAACCTCGCGGCGATCCACCGCCATCTCCAGCGCCCCCTCGCCCCGGACCACCCCGCGATCGAGGCCGAAATCGTGCACATCTCCCGCCGGGAGCTGGCGTACCGGGTCGAGGACGTGCTGGTCCGGCGCGTGCACCTCTTCTATGAGGCCCCGGATCACGGGGCGGCGGCCGCTCGGCGCGTGGCCGAGCTGCTGGGGGAGGAGCAGGGGTGGGGTTCCGTCGAGGTGCAGCAGCAGATCGATGAATACGGGGCATTCGTGGCCCGGACGGCACGAGCGGCGCCGCAGCAGTCAGGCTGAGGGGCCGTTATCTTTCCGGGGCTCATGGACATCAACGTATTCGAGACCGCCAACGCCGGGTTCGCCCAGGCAATGTACGAGGAGTTTCTGCGCGACCCGAGCGCGGTTGGCGTGGAGTGGCGGAGGCTGTTCGAAAGCGGCGTGACGGGTGTGCAGCCGAACGGCGATGGTCGGTCGGCGCCGCGCATCGAGTCCCCCCGGCACCTCGAGCCGTCGATCCACGCCGTAGCCGCCGCGCCGGCCCAGGCTTCGCCTGGCGCCCCTGCTCCCGCAGGGCCAGTCCTGGCCGGCCAGCTGCCCCCGGCCGCCTCTCCGATCAAGGGGCCGGCCGCGAAGCTCGTCGCCAACATGAACGAGAGCCTCTCGGTGCCGACCGCCACCACCTTCCGGGTGCTCGCGGTGGCGACGCTCGAGGCCAGCCGGCGCGAGTTGAACGCCGGTCTCCAAGCGGCCGGCCGCAAAGAAAAGCTCTCATTCACTCACCTCATCGCCTTCGCCCTGGTGCAAGCGGCCAAGCGGCATCCGGTGATGACGCACACCCTCCTGATCCACGAAGGCACGCCGTACCGGGTCCAACCCGAGGGTATCGGCCTCGGTCTCGCGGTGGACGTGCAGCGCAAGGACGGCAGTCGAGGTCTTGTGGTACCCGTGATCAAGCGCGCGGACACCATGGACTTCGCCAGCTTCCTGGCCGCGTACGAAGGCGTCGTGGAAAAGGCCCGGACCAACCGATTGATGCCGGACGACTTCTCGGGCGCCACCGTTCAGCTCACGAATCCCGGCGGGCTCGGGACGGCCGCGTCGGTGCCGAGGCTCATGGCGGGCCAGGGCAGCATCATCGCGGTCGGCGCGATCGGCTATCCGGTCGAGTTCGGTGCCGTGCCGGAGGAGAGGCTGCGCGAACTCGGCGTAAGCAAGGTGATGACCGTGACCAGCACCTACGATCACCGGGTCATTCAGGGCGCGGAGTCGGGGGGCTTCCTCGCGACGCTCGATCATCTCCTCCACGGCGAAGATCACTTTTACGACGCGGTGGCGGAGAGCCTGCAACTGTCGGCCGTCAGTTATCGACTCGCGCCCGCGGCAACCCAGCTGCCCAAGCCGCCGGAGACGGTTGCGCCGGACATGTTGTACCACGTCGCGGCGGCGATGGCGCTGGTCAAGGCGTTCCGGACGCACGGGCATCTCGCGGCTCGCGTCGATCCCCTCGGCACCGAGCCCGTTGGGGACCCGGCACTCGATCTCGGACCCCTCGGCCTCACGCCGGAGGTCATGGCGGCAATTCCGTCGAAGGTGCTGCGGGTGTACGTGCCCGGCCGGACGCTGGCCGACTCGTATCCCTATCTCCAGCAGACCTACTGTGGGACCCTGGGCTACCAGATCGAGCACATCGCGAGCCACCAGGAACGCGTGTGGCTTCGGGAGAAGATCGAATCGGGCGCGTTCCGCCATCCGCTCTCTGTCGACGAGAAGAAGCGACTGCTCGCGCGGCTCACCAAGGTCGAGACCCTCGAGCGGTTCCTCCACAAGGCCTATCTCGGCCACAAGCGCTTCTCGATCGAGGGCGTCGACCTGCTGGTCCCGATGCTCGATCTCACGCTCGAGCTCGCAGCAGCGGACCGGGGCCGCGAGGTCGTCATCGGGATGGCGCATCGCGGACGACTGAACGTGCTGGCGCACATCATCGGCCGGCCGTACGAGACGATCTTTGCCGAATTCGAGGGCGGGCGCTTCGTCGAAGGCAACCAGCTCACGCCTGAGGGCGGCACCGGCGACGTCAAGTATCACCACGGCGCCGAGGGGGCGTTCCTGCTCCCCAACGGGAAGTCGATCGCCGTCACGCTCTCACCCAACCCGAGCCACCTGGAGTTCGTCTCGCCAGTGGTGGACGGCCGCGCCCGCGCGACCCAGACGCTCCGGAAGGGGCGGACCGCGCATCACGATCCGGCGGTGGCGCTGCCCGTCCTCATACATGGCGACGCCGCCTTCGCGGGACAGGGCGTGGTGGCGGAGACGCTCAACCTCAGCGCGTTGCCCGGTTACGGGGTCGGCGGCACGCTGCACATCATCACCAACAACCAGGTCGGCTTCACCACCGGCATGGAAGACGCGCGCTCGACCCGGTACGCCAGCGATCTCGCGAAGGGGTTCGACGTACCGATCATCCACGTGAACTCGGACGATCCGGAGGCCTGTCTATCGGCCGTCCGCCTCGCGATGGCCTATCGGGAGCAGTTCCGGCGCGACGTGCTGATCGACCTCATCGGCTACCGCCGGCACGGGCACAACGAAGCCGACGAGCCCGCCTACACCCAGCCGCTCATGTACGAGCGGATCAGGCAGCTGCCGCCGGTTCGCGCGCTTTACGCGGACCAGCTCGCGGCCGAGGGCATCCTTCCCCGGGAGGAGGCGGACCGGCAAGCGGAAGCGGTGTACGAGCGGCTGGTGCAGGCCCAGCAGCAGTTCCGGGCGAGTCTCGGCAAGGGAACGATCCCCGAGCCCAAGAAGCAGCAGGGCGCCGGCCAGGAAGTGGCGACTGCGGTGCCGGCAGAGACCCTCACGGGGCTCAACGAGCAGCTGCTGACGTGGCCCAGCGGCTTCACGATCAACCCGAAGCTCCGCAAACAGCTCGAGCGGCGGCGGACCGTGATGGGTCCGGAGGGCGGGATCGACTGGGCGCACGCCGAGGCGCTGGCGCTGGCATCTCTTCTTGTGGAGGGCGTGCCGGTCCGACTCACGGGACAAGACACCGAGCGCGGAACCTTCAGCCAGCGGCATCTGGTGCTGCACGACGCCGTCACCGGCGAGCGGCTGGCCCCCATCCAGCGGCTGCGCGGCGCAGTGGCCCCGCTCGAGATCCACAACAGCCCGCTGTCCGAGCTGGCGACTGTCGGCTTCGAGTATGGTTACAGCGCGGCCGCGTCCGAGGCGCTCGTCCTTTGGGAAGCCCAGTTCGGCGACTTCATCAACGGCGCGCAGGTCATCGTAGACCAGTTCCTTTCGGCCGGTCTGTCGAAGTGGGGCCTCACCACCCGCCTCACCCTGCTCCTGCCCCACGGCTACGAGGGCCAGGGTCCCGAGCATTCGAGCGCGCGGCTCGAGCGGTTTCTCCAGCTGGCGGCCGAAGGCAACATTCGCGTGGCCAACCCCACGACGCCGGCTCAATATTTCCACCTGCTGCGGCGTCAGGCCCGGCGGACCCGCCAGCGGCCGTTGATCGTGATGACCCCGAAGAGCCTGCTGCGGCATCCGCTCGCAGCTTCACGGCTGGACGAGCTGGCCACCGGATCGTGGCATCCGGTGCTCGACGACCGCTCGATCACCGATCAGCAGGCGGCGGCAATCACTCGGCTGGTCCTGTGTACCGGGAAGATCTACTACGACCTGATAGCCGAGGCCGACAAGCTCGACGATCGGCGTCCGGCGATCGCCCGGGTGGAGCAGCTCTACTCCTTCCCGTGGCCGGAAAGCCGCGCCGTCCTTGCTCGTTACCCACAGCTCCGCCAGCTGGTCTGGGTGCAGGAAGAGCCGCGCAACATGGGCGCCTGGTCGTACCTCGAGCCGAGACTGCGGGAGCTGTTGCCGGCAGGCGCCGCCCTGTCTTACGCAGGCCGCCCCGAGCGGGCGAGCCCGGCTGAGGGTTATCCAGCCGCGCACGCCGCGGAGCAGGCCCGAATCGTCGCCGAAGCCCTGGGTCGAGGCGAAGGCGGGGAGTAGCGCTTGTCCCGCTCCAGCTCCGGCGCCGTCTTCCTGGATCCGACCGGGACGCGATGGCGCCGGATCCGGCGAATCGCGCTCGCGATAGGAATCGTCACGACGTTGGCCGCCCTGGTCGTGGTGGTGGGCGTGCTGGTCCCTCCGCTGCTCCCGCTTTGGTCCGGCGACGTCACGGCCCTCACCTCCGCCGCCCCCCACGCAGCCGCGACCTCACGCCAGGCTCGGGAGCGCCTTGCCGCGCGCCGCCGGCTTCTGCTCGCCCTGGGCAACGGCCGTCAGGCAGTCGCCGGCGTTCGTCCCGAGCTTCTCCCGATCAAGCCGCCACGGCGCGTAGCCCGGGCCCGCTCTAAGAGCGATCTCACTCCAGGCGCCGCGCCGATCACCGCCGGGTTCTACGTCAACTGGGACGACAACTCCTTCGCCTCGTTCGCGGCGCACGCCCAGGACCTGGACTGGGTCGTCTGCGAGTGGGCGTTCGTCGTGCCGTCCGGCGATTCGCTGCGTCTCGCCGTCGACCGCCGCGTGCTGTACGCGGCGGAGCGTCTGCCCGAAGGGCACCGCCCCCTCGTCTTCGCCATGGTGAGCAACTACGACTCGACACGCCCGGGCTTCGACGCCCGGCGGCTCCGGCGCCTGTTGGGGTCGCCCGCCGCGCAGCGTCGGGTGCTCGATCAGTTGACGGATGCGGTGACACGCTACGGGCTCGCCGGAGTGACAGTGGACTTCGAGAACGTGCCTGACGATATCCACGGCCCCGTCGTGAATTTCGTGCGGCGACTGAACGCGACTCTCGACAAGGTGGATCGGCTCACTACCGAAGCGCTACCGGTCGAAATGCCCGGCCCATGGCTCGAGCGCTACGCCGCCGCGAACGACGCAGTGTTCCTGATGGCGTACGACGAGCACTACGGCAAGGGCGACGTCGGACCGGTGGCCAGCCAGGCCTGGTACGTGAAGGCCGCCCGGCAGGCGCTGGAGCACGTGCCACCGAGCAAGACGATTCTTGCGGTTGGCGCCTACGGCTACGACTGGAACGACGCCGAACCCGACGCCTCCGCCACCGAGATGACCTTTCAGGATGTGATGGCGGCGGCGCGCGATCACGGCGCGGCCGTGCGCTTCGACTCGCTCTCTCTCAATCCGTACCTGACGTGGACTGACACCGACTCGACCGACCACGTCGTGTGGTTTCTCGATGCCGCGACCGCCTACAATCAGCGGCGTGCCGGCGACGCGCTCAAGGTCGCCGGCCAGGCGGTGTGGCGGCTCGGATCCGAGGACCCCGCCGTGTGGGGCGTTCTCGGCCATCGGGCGAGCGCGGACCCGTCCACCGCCATCCGGCACATCCCCGCCGGGTACGACGTGCAGATGGAAGGGACCGGTGAGCTGCTGCGGATCGCGGGGCGTCCGGCCCAGGGCCTCCGCGAGGTTCAGCTCGATCCAGGCACCGGCCTCGTGTCCGGCGAACGCCTGACCAGCCTGCCCTCACCCTGGGTCGTCCGCCGGTACGGGGCCTCGGGCCACAAGGTCGCGCTGACGTTCGACGACGGACCCCACGGCACCTGGACGCCGATGATCCTCGATACCCTCCGGAGCCGGGGGGCGCCGGCGACGTTCTTTGTGATCGGAGTGAACGCCGAGCGGCACATCCCGCTGTTGCGCCAGATCGTGGCCGAGGGCCACGAGGTGGGCAATCACACGTTCACCCACCCCAATCTGGCGCTCACACCCGCCTTCGTGACTCGGCTCGAGCTGGATGCGACCGAGCGGTTGCTCGAGGCTGTGCTCAACCGCCGCTCGTTGTTTTTCCGCCCACCGTACTTCGGAGACGCCGAGCCGACGACGGCGGACGAGCTGGTGCCGGTCGGGCTTGCGACCGATCTCGGCTACGTCACGGCGGGACTCCACGTCGACTCCGAGGATTGGACCGAGCCTGGGGCGGAAGCCATCATCCGGAACGTGCTCGACACCCGCGCGCGCGGCAACGTCGTGCTCCTCCATGACGGCGGCGGCGACCGCACCGGCACGGTGGCGGCGCTTGGGCCGATGATCGACTCGCTCCGCGCTCGTGGCGACACCCTCGTGCTGTTGTCCAGCCTGGCCGGCATCGCGCCCGAAGCGGCCATGCCGAGCTTGCCGCCGGCGAGCGCCATGACCCGCATCGCGGAGCTGGCCCTCTTCGGACTCCTGGGCGGAGCGGAGCTGAGTCTGTACTGGGTGTTTCTCGTCGCCGTGGCGCTGGGCATCGGCCGGCTGGTGTGGATTCTGGCCCTCGCCACCGTGCAGCGACTCCGCGAGCGCCCCGCCCCGCCTGAGCCGTTCACGCCCTCGGCCAGCATCATCGTACCCGCGTATAAGGAGGAGAAGGTGATCGCCGCGACGATCAGGAGCCTTCTCGCTCAGGAGTACGGCGGACCGCTCGAGATCGTCGTGGTGGACGATGGCTCCCCCGATCGGACGTACGATGTGGCGCACGAGGCGTTCGGGACCGACCCACACGTGCGGATCTTCCGCAAGCCGAACGGCGGGAAGGCGAGTGCACTCAACTTCGGGATCGCGCGGTCTCAGGGCGAGATCGTCGTCTGCCTGGACGCGGACACGGTGTTCGAGCCGACCACACTGGCCGAGTTGGTCGAGCCGCTCCGCGATCCCCGAGTCGGCGCCGTCGCCGGCAACGCGAAGGTCGGGAACCGGGTCAACCTGGTCACCCGTTGGCAAGCGGTCGAGTACGTCACCAGCCAGAACCTCGATCGCCGGGCCTTCTCTCTCCTCGACGGGATCACCGTGGTGCCCGGCGCCGTCGGCGCCTGGCGGAAGTCGCTCGTGGAAGAGGTCGGCGGGTTCAGCAACGATTCGCTTGCGGAGGACCAGGATCTCACGCTCACGATCCGGCGGGCGGGCCATCGCATTGCCTACGCGGACCGGGCCATCGGCTGGACCGAGGCGCCGGATACGCTTGCGACGCTCGCCCGCCAGCGGTTCCGGTGGTCCTTCGGCACCCTGCAGTGTGCGTGGAAGCATCGCGACGTGCTTCTCCGTCCCCGCTACGGCTCGCTCGGCCTCGTAGCGATGCCGAACGTCTGGATCTTCCAACTCCTGTTGCCGGCAATCTCGCCGCTGGCCGACCTCCTGTTCCTCTGGAGCCTGGTGTCGGTGTGGCTCGTGAAGGCGGAGCACGGCGCGACCTACGCGCTCACCAACCTGGAGCACGTGCTGACGTTCTACGCGGTTTTCCTGCTGGTGGACTGGCTGGCGGCCGTGGCGGCGTTCCTGCTGGAGCCGGAGGAGGATCGATCGCTCACCTGGCTGATCTTCCTCCAGCGATTCGCCTACCGGCAGGTGATGTACTGGGTGGTGGTGAGGGCGTTCGTCGTAGCTGCGCGCGGGCGGCTGGTCGGGTGGGGGAAGCTGGAACGGAAAGCGACGGTGCAGGTCCCCGCCTAGGGCGAAACGAAACCGGGCCCTTTCGGGCCCGGTGCCTGGCGTCGGGTCGCTTTATTGACCGACGGCCCAGCGGACTGCCGGCGTCTCCTTCTCGAGGAGCGGTCGCTCCGAGGCCTTCCGGGCCAGCTCCTTGAGCGGCTCCGAGAGGTGGTCGCCATAGTGCAGGAGGAACACTCCGCGCGAGCGTCTCATCATTAGAAACGCCACCAGCGGAGTGTCTGCCTTGGCCGCATTGCAGGCCGCGCACGCCAGGACGAGGTTGTCCGGGCGATCGTATGCGGTCTGGCCCCGGCGCGGGCGCACGTGATCCAGGGTGATGGCATCGGCCGGCGTAGTCGTCCCGCAATACGCGCAGACGGATCCATGCTGGGCCAACAACCATTCACGATGGGATTGCATTGAGCGGCCGGTAGAGCGGCGAAGGGCGGTGGAAGGACCTCTGGAGGAACTGTGTCGAGCTCTGGGTCTCACAAATCACTTGGTTTAGGGTTCAACTGTGGGCCTAACTGCGTACCAGGCCCGTTATCCAACAACGCGTAAAGATAGCAAGTTCAGCGCCAAACCGCATGCCCCTGCCCCTGACCGCCCCCGTTCGCCGGGCTCCCCGGCTGCCCAGGCCCGCCGTGGCCGCTACGGCAATCCTGGCCTGGCTTGCCCCCCTGACCGGCTGCCGGCCCCAGCCCGGGGCCGCCGATGCCACCGGTCGGAAGGCCGTCACCCAGGTCATCGCCGCCTACCTCGACGCCTACCGCCGGAATGACGCGGACGCGATTGCCGGGCTTTACGCCGGCGACGCTGTCCTCCTGCCGCCCGGCCACATCCTGGTCACCGGTCGAGACGATATCCGGGCGTACTGGAGGCGCGGGATGGAGTCCGGCTTCGCGATGGACACCGTCCGGATCGAGGTGGCTCCGGGCTCGGGGTACGTCGTGGGCCGGTACTACGTGCCCCCGGACGGCGATGACCAGGCCGAGACCGGGAAGTTCGTCATTGCGCTTCGGCGAGAGCGGGACGGCGTCTGGCGTATCACGGCGGATATCTGGAACGCCGACGCTGACGACAACACCGAGCCCCCGGCCGACAGTACCGCCCCGCCGGTAGCCTGAATCAGCGCTTCGATACCATCGTCCAGAGGCCGTAGAACAGGAGGGCGGTGGCGGTCCATCCTACCACGCTCCAACGCTTGAAGAGACGCCTGAGACCGGCCTCGTCGGCCGGGTCGATCCGCTCCAGCCGCCACTGGTCCGGGAGCAGGAACACGAGCCAGAGAAGGGTGCTGAGGATCAGCGCGCCGATGCCGTTGCGAAGCCAGGGAGTATCTGCGATCGGGTATCCCCGGGCCCGAACAAGAAGCACCCCCGACCCCACCAGCATGGCGCCGCCGCCCAACGTGAACACCAGATCGGTCCAGAGGATGGCGCGAACCACGGAACGGAACGCGACCTGCTTGCGCGACCGGTACAGGTACGCGGCCCAGAACCCGGTCACCGTCACGTTCCCCAGCAACAGCACCGCGCCTGCCACGTGAATCACGCGGAGCAGAGCGAGATCAGCCATTCCGGGCCTCGAAGGGCCCGCGCAGCAAGCCCAGGGCGTGGCGGACCCGGTCCATGCGCTTGTTGATGGAAAGTGGCCCGGCGACGATCGTGCGGAACGCCCCTAGGCTCTCCGTCCGCAAGAGCCCATCGAGGGCATCCAAAGCCCCCAGCAGATCCTGCTCGAGTACGGGGGCCAACTCCCGCCGCGACGCGTACTCTTCCGGGCCGACGATCCTCGGCTGACCCAGCCAGGCGAAGGCCTCGGGCAGCTGCTCCCCCAGATAGGTGTAGCGGAGGGCCACCGGGCACACCCGCACCGGCCGATCGTGCCCGCGGGCCAAGGCGGCAGCGCCGCGGCCCAGGCGCTCCGGCCGCTCGGTCTGCGGGCGCCGGGCCCCCTGAGGGAAGATCCAGAGCCCCGCCCCGGCCTGGAGACAGGACCGGGCGGCCTGCAGGTCTCCGTATGCGGCTCGCGATGAGGAGCGGCGCACGGGGACCGCTCCGGCAGACCGGAAGGCCGCGTATCGCTCGAGGCTGACCGCGTCCATGAGGATATGACCCCGGAGGCCCAGCTCGCGGGTCACGAGGAACGCCAGGAGGCCGTCCCACCAGCTGGTGTGATTGGCGATGAACAGCGTGGGGACCGCGCGATCCCAGCGCGTGGCGTCGCTCACGGAGGCAAGTCGCGTCGTCGCGAAGTGCTTCGCGAGCTGCGACCGGAAATACCGGTCGAACGCCCAGACCGCGAGCGCCCTGGGCGGCTGGTACGATTCGCTCCCACGCGGGCGAGGTTTCAGGCGGATAGCTCCGAGAGAGGAGGGCACGGCGCCCGGGGACGTTCGGCCCACCAGGCGCGACTCAGGATCAGCAGCTTGCGCGGGGTGGAGACGTAGGCCCGGGCACGGAACACATCATAGTCCAGCGCCTCGATCGCGTCGAGAATGCCCGCGTAGGTGGACTGCAACAGGCGGACGGTGAGGCGCGACCCGTCGTTCGGGAAGAGCCGGACGACCCTGGACCCTTCCTGGAAGTACCGCCGGGCCCGCTCGATCTGGAAGCCCATGAAACGGCGGAACGCCGGAGTGACCCGGCGTTCCTCCAGGGCCGCGCGGTCGAGACCGAACCGGAGAAGCTCATCCGCTGGCAGGTACACCCGCCCCGCCCCGAGATCCTCTCCCACGTCGCGGAGAACGTTGGTGAGCTGCATGGCAATCCCGAGCCGGACGCCAGGCTCCCGGAAGCTCTCCGATGGTGCGCCGAGCACCGGGCCGAGCATGAGGCCGACGCCTCCCGCAACGAGCCGGCAGTAGCCGGCCAGCGATCGGAAGTCCGGCATCGCGACCGGCGCCAGATCGTGCGCAACGCCCTCCAGCAGGTCGAGCAGTGGCGCGAGGGGAACCCGGTAGTGTTGGAGCGTGTCACCCAACGCGAGCCACCGCCCATCGCTGGGCCGTCCGTCAGCGTGCAAGCGCCGAACTACTCGGCCGAGCGCCCGGAGGTCCGCGCGAACGGCGTTCACCGAGCGCTCGCCCCGCATATCGACCAGGTTGTCTGCGTGCCGGCAGTAGTCGTAGAGGGCAAAGACGGCCCTTCGCTTCTCGACTGGAAGGAAGCGGCTGGCGAAGTAGAAGCTCTTTGCCCAGGCAGCGGTCACCCGCTCGGCCGAGTCGTAGGCACGCTCGAGCGCGTCCGGCGGCGTCGGGGGGCTGGGGCGTCTGCTCGACGTTGTGGCGGCTGACATCGCGGTCACGGGGCTCAAGCTAAGGCGGGCGGCCCCATCTGCCCATCTCCCCACGTATGGGTCTATCTTTCCGCGGCCCGGACGCCATTCCGAAGGAGCCGTACCCTGACCGTCGAGACTACGCGCCGACCCGCGCGCCCGCACCCGACCGTGCCCGAAACCGACTCCGCCTGGATCGCCATCAACGCCGTCCGCGCCCTCGCGATGGACGCAGTCGAGCAGGCCCAGTCGGGCCATCCCGGCACGCCGATGGCTCTGGCCCCCGCCGCGTTCGTGCTCTGGACCCGGTTCCTCAAACACAACCCGCGAAGCCCGGGCTGGCCGGACCGCGATCGGTTCGTCCTTTCCTGCGGCCACGCCTCGATGCTGCAGTACGCGCTGCTGCATCTGGCCGGCTACGATCTCCCGCTCGACGAGGTCCGCCGATTCCGCCAGTGGGGCTCCCGGACGCCGGGCCACCCCGAACGGGGGCACACGCCCGGCGTGGAGACCACGACCGGACCGCTCGGACAGGGGGTCGGCAACGCCGTGGGCATGGCGATCGCCGAGCGGCTCCTCGGCGAGCGCTTCAACCGCCCTGGCCTCGAGGTCGTGGATCACCGCGTGTGGGCATTCGTGAGCGACGGGGATCTCATGGAAGGCGTTGCGAGCGAGGCCGCGTCGCTCGCCGGGCACCTGCACCTCGACAAGCTCACCCTCATCTACGACGACAACCACATCACCATCGACGGCTCGACCTCGTTGGCGTTTTCCGAGGACGTCGGGCGCCGGTTCGAGGCCTATGGCTGGCACGTCGTGCGGGTCTCCGGCGACGGCAACGACCTGGAGGCGATCGCAGCGGCGCTCGAGGCCGCGCGGAACGAGCGCACGCGCCCTTCGCTGGTGATTCTCCGCACCCACATTGCCGACCCCGCTCCGACCAAGCGCGATAGCGCGGAAGCACACGGCGCCCCGCTCGGCGCGGACGAGGTCCGCCGAACCAAGGAAATCATGGGCTGGCCTGCCGAGCCGGCATTTTTCGTCCCCGAGGCCGCGTACACGGCCTGGCGCCCGGCGGCGGAGGCCGGCGCGGCAGTCGAAGATGCGTGGCGGGAGCGGTTGGCGCGCTATCGCAGCGAGCATCCGGCCGACGCGACCGAGCTGGCGCGGCGACTGGCCGGCGAGCTGCCGGCCGGCTGGGACCGCACGCTCCCCGTCATCGGGCCCGGCAAGCCTCTCGCGACGCGGCAGGCATCGGCCCAGGTGCTCTCGGCGCTCATCAACGTTCTGCCGGAGCTGGCGGGTGGATCGGCAGACCTTGCCGGCAGCACCGCCACTCAGCTCAAGCACGTAGGAACGCTCGGACCCGCCTCCACCGGGCGCGAAATCCACTGGGGTGTCCGCGAGCACGGGATGGCTGCCGCGCTCAATGGCATCGCCGCCCACGGCGGCGTCCGCCCGATGGGCAGCACCTTCCTCGTATTCACCGACTACATGAAGCCGGCGATGCGGCTCGCGGCGCTGATGCGGCTGCCTGTCATCTATGTCGTCACGCACGATTCAATCGGTCTGGGAGAGGATGGCCCCACCCACCAGCCGGTCGAGCAGCTGGCGATGCTCCGGTCGATCCCGGGCATGCTCGTGCTGCGGCCGGCGGACGCGACGGAAACGGTCGAAGCGTGGCGCGCGGTGATCGCCCACCGGAGCGGCCCTGCCGTGCTCGTGCTCACGCGGCAGAAGGTCCCGATCCTCGACCGCACACGGCTGGCGCCGGCCGACGGCGTCGCGCGGGGCGGCTACGTCCTCTGGGATCCTCCGGGTGGGCCCGAGGCAATCCTCATCGGCACCGGCTCGGAGGTGCAGGTGGCGCTTGCCGCGGGCGAGCGTCTCCTGGCGGACGGGATTCGTGCCCGGGTGGTGTCGCTACCCTCATGGGAGCTGTTCGAGGCCCAACCGGCGGAGTACCGCGAGTCGGTTCTGCCGCGGACCGTCCGGGCGCGGGTCAGCATCGAGGCCGCCTCACCCTTGGGGTGGCAGCGCTACGTCACCGATGACGGCGTGATGCTGGCGATGGAATCGTTCGGCGCGTCGGCGCCGTACGAGCGGCTGTTCTCCGAATTCCACCTCACGCCGGAGCACGCGGCCGCCGCGATCCGGCGATTGCTCGGGAGGACCAGCGCGTGACCGCGAACCCCCTCGTCCGACTGGGGCAGCTGGGTCAGAGCCCGTGGTACGATTTCATCACGCGCGACCTCATCGCCTCGGGCGAGCTCGCCCGTCTCATCGCCGACGACGGACTCGTGGGGATGACGACGAATCCCACGATTTTCGAGAAGGCCGTTGCAAGCGGCAACCGCTACGACGGGGATATTCGCCGCCTGGCAGGCGAGGGATACACCTCGGCGGAGATCTTCGAGGCGATCGCCGTAGCAGACGTCCGGGCCGCGTGCGACCTGTTCACGCCGGTCTACGAGGGGGCCGCCGGACACGACGGTCTCGTGTCGATCGAGGTCTCACCCGCGCTCGCCAACGACACGAGAGCGACGATCCACGAGGCCGAGCGACTGTGGCGAGCCGTAGGACGCCCGAACGCCATGATCAAGATCCCGGGCACCCTCGCAGGGTTGCCGGCGATCACGCACTGCGTCGGCCAGGGCATCAACGTCAACGTGACGTTGCTCTTTTCGGTAGAGCGCTACGAAGAGGTCGTCACCGCGTTCGAGGCCGGTCTCGAGGCCCGTCTGGGCCGGGGCCTGCCGGTCGCCGGCATCGCCTCGGTGGCGAGCTTCTTCGTGAGCCGGGTGGACGGCAAGGTGGACCCGCTCCTCGATCGGCTCGGCGATCCTGCGGGACTGCGCGGCCGTATCGCGATTGCGAACGCCTGTCTTGCCTACCTGGCGTTCGAGCGGCGCACGTCAACCGGACGGTGGGGAGCGCTCGCCGCCGCCGGCGCCCATCCGCAGCGGCCGCTCTGGGCCTCCACCAGCACGAAGGACCCGCGCTACGCCGACATCCACTACGTGGAGCAGCTCGTGGCACCGCGGACGGTGAACACCCTGCCGCCCGAAACCTTTGCGGCGTACCGCGACCACGGGCATCCGGAAGTGCGGATCCAGGCCGGCGTCGCGGCCGCGCCGGAACAGCTGGGCACCCTGAGCCGCGTTGGCATCGATCTTCCGAGCCTCACGCGTGAGCTCGAGGAGGAGGGCGTTGCCAAGTTCGCGACGTCCCACGCCGCGGCCCTGGCCGCGGTGGAAGCCAAGGCGGGGGCACTGGTGGGGGCCAGGCAGTGAGAGGTGAGAGGCAAGAAAGCCTCGCCGCCGGCACACTGACGATGCTCCGTCGGATCTCCCTGACCGGCTGGATCTTCACCGGCATGGCCGCCGGCATTCTCGTAGGTTGGCTCGCGCCAGGGTTCGGCGCCGAGCTGCGGCCGCTCTCCGCCATGTTCCTTCGAATGATCAAGTCGGTGGTCGTCCCGATCATCTTCGGCACGCTGGTCATCGGAATCGCGGGCCACGGCGACGACTTGAAGCGGATCGGGCGTCTGGCCCTCAAGTCGATCGGCTACTTCTGGCTGATGACCACGGCGGCCCTCGCCATCGGCCTCCTGGCGGGCAACCTGGTGAAGCCGGGCGTGGGTGTGGCGCTGCCGCCCCCGGATCCGCACGCACCGATTCCTGTGGCCGCGCCCACGACGTTCGGCGGGTTCCTCGAGCACATCGTGCCTCGGAGCTTCATCGAGGCTGCGGCAAACGGCGAGGTCCTCCAGGTGGTCTTCTGGGCCACCCTCTTTGCGCTTGCGCTCACCCAGGTGAAGGGGCGGCCCAAAGAGGTCATGCTCGGCTTCGCCGAAGGGCTGATGGAGGTGATGTTCAAGTTCGTCGGCCTGGTGATGAAGTTCGCCCCGATCGGCATCGCGGCGGCCATGGCGGTCACCGTCAGCCACAGCGGCCTCAGCGTCTTGGTCAACCTCGCCAAGCTGGTGCTCACGCTCTATGGCGCGCTCCTCGTGTTTGGCGTTGCCGCGCTGCTGCCCGCGGCGCTCCTCGCCCGCCTGCCGATCTGGCATTTCGTCCGCGCGGTGAAGGATCCGGCCATCATCGCGTTCACGACGACGTCGTCCGACGCCGCATTGCCGCTCGCGATGCAGCGTATGGTTGAATTCGGGGTGCCCAGGCGGGTCGTCGCCTTCGTGATGCCGACGGGCTACTCGTTCAACCTCGACGGGTCGACACTCTATCTCGGTGTGGCCTCGCTCTTCGTGGCGCAAGCCGCGGGCGTCAACCTCACCCTGGGCCAGCAGCTGTTCATGATGCTGACGCTGCTCATCACCAGTAAGGGCATCGCCGGCGTGCCCCGAGCCTCGCTGGTCGTGCTGTCGGGTACGCTCACGGCATTCGGCCTTCCGCTCGAGGGCGTCGCGGTCATCCTCGGCGTCGACGAAGTCATGGACATGGCCCGGACGATGGTCAATCTGGTGGGCAATTGCCTCGCGACCGCCGTCGTCGCCCGGTGGGAAGGTGAGCTGGCCTTTGCGCCCGACGGCGGCGCCGGCGCCGGCGCCCCCGTGCTTTCGCTGGCCCCGGAGCGCCCCGACGCCTGACGCCGCCGCGCGGGCGGTGTAGGTTTCCCCCCGCCCGCAGTCATGATCGCCGCCACCGAGGACGCCATGCGACGGTTTTGCGTCTGTAGCACGCTACTTCTCTGTTCGAGCGCTGGAGCTCTCGTCGCCCAGCGCCCCCCCGCGCCAGCCAAGACTGCCACCCGCACCCCCGCCGCCGCAGTCTCCGCCCGCTCCGCCCCGATCTCAAACGTCCGTTACGACGTGGTGTTCGATTCCGCCACGGCGGCGCGGCGGACGGTGCAGGTGGCCATGTCCTTCGATGTGGGGGCCGGCACCGCGCCGGTACTGCTCTCCGTTCCTGCCTGGACGCCGGGGGCGTACGAGATCAGCAACTTCGCGCGGTGGATCTCCGGGTTCTCCGCGACGGCCGGTGACCGGGCGCTCTTCTGGGACAAGGCCGGCCCCGACACCTGGCGGATCCGCTCGACGGGCGCGGGGCGCATCACGGTGCGCTTCGACTACCTCGCGGACTCGCTCGACAACGCGATGGCGTGGTCGCGGCCGGACTTCCTGCTTTTCAACGGCACGAACCTGTTCCCGTACGCCGAGGGTCGGGGGCTCGACTTCCCCGCGACCGTCAGCGTTCGCACGCCGGCCGACTGGCTCGTGGCGACCAGCATGAAGCCGGCCGGCCCGCCGCGCACCTGGACCGAGCGCAACTACCACGACCTGGTCGACATGCCGTTCTTCGTCGGGCGGTTCGACTTCGACAGCTCGATGATCAACGGGAAGGTGACCCGGCTCGCCAGCTATCCGGCCGGCAGCCTCACCGGCGAGACCCGGAAGACGTTCTGGGATCAGGTGGGCAAGGCGATCCCGGCAATGGCGGCTGTGTTCCAGGAGACGCCGTGGGACACCTACTCCGTCATGATGATCTTTGATTCATCGTACGGCGGAGGCAGCGCGCTCGAGCACCAAAGCTCGCACGTAGGGGTCTACAACCCGATGATGATCGGGACGCCGCTCTTGGCCTCGATCACCGCGCACGAAATCTTCCACGCCTGGAACGTGAAGCGGCTCCGGCCGGCGGACATGGTCCCTTACGAGTATGACCGCTCCGAGCCGACGCCGTGGCTCTGGGTGAGCGAGGGGATCACCGACTACTACGCCGATCTCGCGCTCGTGCGGGGCGGCATCGTCGACTCCGCGATCTTCATGGGCCTTACCGCGGAAAAGATCCAGACCGTCGCAGAGGCGCCGGCAACCGCCCTCGAGGACGCATCGGTCTCGACCTGGATCCATCCGACGGACGGCAGCAGCTACGTGTACTACCCCAAGGGCTCGCTCGCGGGATTGCTGCTGGACATCTCGATCCGCGACGCTACCGACAACCGCGGCTCGCTGGATGACGTGATGCGCGAGCTGTACCGCACCACGTACAAGAACGGGCGCGGCTTCAACGGCACGGATTGGTGGGGGGCCGTGAGCCGAGCCGCCGGCGGCAAGTCCTTCACCGAGTTCAATGCCCGGTACGTGGATGGGCGCGACCCGTATCCCTACGATGCGATGCTCGCGCTCGCCGGCTTCCGGCTGGCCGCCGATACCATCCGCGAGCCCCGCCTGGGTCTGGGCGGCGCGGCCGACTCGGGCGGCGTCCGGATCACGGCCGTGCAGCCCGGCAGCGCGGCCGAAGCTGCGGGCGTGCGGGTCGGCGACATACTGCTCGCCCTCGGCGACGTGGCCATCAGCGATCCGAACTTCGGGCCGGCTTATCGGGCGCGGTTCCGGAACGCGGAGGGGCAGGACTTCCCCATCAAGGTGCGGCGGGGAGCCGAGACGCTCACGCTCACCGGCAAGGTACGGCTGACCGAGCAGGTGAACGCCCACGTCGAGGCGGACCCGAACGCCGGGCCCAAGGCGATGCGCGTCCGGTCAGGGATCCTGATGGGGAAGACGGAAAGACAGTGAGAGGTGAGAGGTAGGAGGTAAGAGGCTTGAAGTGAGAGGGGGGCTCCCGGTTACGGAGCCCCCCTCTTACTCCTCACCTCTCACGTCTAACCGCTGTTCAGAAGCCCGGCTCCACGGCGCAGCCCGACGCCGGCGGCGGATTGCGCACCAGACATTCGTTGGTAGGGTACGGGAACCGGATAAAGAAGTGTCGGTTGCCTGAGGCCGTGGTTTCCCTGACCATCTTGCCGACCAGCGCGTCGCCCAGCAGCCCGTAGCGCCTGAGATCGATCCAGCGGTGACCGCCCTCGAAGAACAGCGAGTACCGCTTGTTGTAGAGCAACTCCGCGAGTAGCGCCGGCTGCGTCACGGGTCCCGAGTACGCCGGCAGCTTGCCGATGTCTTGCCGGACGATGTTGATGTCGGCCACGGCAGCCGCCAGGTTTCCGAGCCCGATGTTGGCTTCGGCGCGGAGCAGGATCAGCTCCTCATTCCGAATGATCGGGACGGGGTCCTGCGGGCTCTTGTACACATTGTTCGCAAAGCCCGAGGCGAGGCCAGTGCTCGTGTGCGCCGGGGTCAGCACGATCGTCTTGTTGGTGAACCGCTGGTCGGGGATCGTGTTCGCCGGCGGATCCTGGAATTGAACATCCGTCGCGAACGACGGGTAGACCACGAGCGCACGGGACTGCGGATCGAACAGATTGTTCGTCGAGTCACCCGGTGCCGACGAGAACGTGTGGTACACACCGAGAACGCCGTTGAGCGGCCGCGCGTCGTTGATGAACGACGCGCTCAGCGCCGTCAACGCTCCGGCGAAATCCTTGCGATAGATCGCGACCCGCGCCCGCAGCGCCCGGTTGAACGTGAGGAATGTGAGCGTGCGGTCGAAGCCGGTGTAGCCCGCGCTCATCTGGAACGGGAACGGCGCGTCTCCAACGTTGGTCAGGTGCGTCGCGGCCGAATCCAGCAGATTGAAGATGTGGGTGAACGCAGTCGCCGTGTCCACGATCGGCGCGGGCGGGCCCGTGGGATCGATGTCCACGTCGATGGGGATGCCGTTGTCCCACCGGGTGTTCAGGGCACGCAGCAGGTCGTACGCCATCAACGTCTGCGCGTAGCCGAGCGTGGCCTCCTTCTCCGCCGCCGACATGCCGGCGGGAGGCGTGTTCGACAGGGTCCCCATGGCGTGGAGCATGATGTTGGCGGTGCGGATGTTCGCGTACAGCTGGGCGAACAGATTGCCTCCGAACGCCGGGCTCCCGCCGTCCAGCGGGCCGAACACCATTTCCGTGATGAAGCGCGGATCGGCCGGATCGAAGTTGTAGATCTCCTCGCCCGTGATCCCCAGCAGCGAAACGTAGCCGTTCTGTTGGCCCATGCCGAACCGGCCGCCGATCTGGAGACCGGTGGCAAGAGAGAGCACACCCGCCCGGGTGGGGCTGTTCTGCGTCTGGTCCACACCGGGGGCGTTCAGATCGCCGACGGTCAGGTCGTTACACGCTCCGAGGAGCAGCACGCCCAGCGTCGCCGGCAGTGCGATCGAGAATCGCATCAGTCGAGACCTCGTTGGCTGTCTCATGGTCAGAGCCCCAGGTCAATGGAGAGCCAGAAGCTGCGGCTCGGCGGGAACGGGGCGACGTCGATATTCCGGAAGATGGCCTGGTTCCCGAAGTTGCTGACCTCGGGATCGAGACCGGTGTAGTCCGACACCGTGAACAGATTCCGTGCGCTCAGGCTGATGCGGGCGGACCGCGCCCCGAACAGGCCCCGCGTGCCCCGACCCGTGAGGTCGTAGCTGAGCGTGACTTCCCGCAGCTTCAGGAAGCTCGCGGTCTCCACGTAGTTGCCCGTCACCACCCCGAAGCCTGCCAGGCGGCGCTGGCCCACGGTCTGGGCCGAGCCCGCGATCGGGTCGGCGAAGTCCGGTGATACCGAGCCGAGATCGTAGAGCAGCTTGGTGAGGTTGAGGATGCTGCTCCCCTTCTGCCAATCGAAGAGGAAGTGCAGGCTCAAGCGGCTCACGTTGACGTCGCCGCTGAAGCCCATGCGAAAGTCGGGGTTCACGTCGCCCACCCGGCGCACGAGACGCGTACCGTCGGGCAGGGTGTCGTTGCCCACGATCCGCGTCGGAGAGGAATCCGGCTCGAAGCGGAACGTGCCGATCGAGGTGCCGAACCCGCCCTGATTGAACGGCGGGACGTCGAGCGAGGTGAGCGTCGAGCGGCTCAGCGTGAAGGTGGTCCGGAACAGGACCGAGAAGTTCCTCCGGTCGATCGGCTGGACGCCGAACGCCGCTTCCACCCCGCGGGTGCGCATGCTGCCGCCGTTCAGGATTTCCTGGTTGAACCCGGAGGACGGCGGGAGATTCCGCTGGAGCAGGAGGTCGCTGATGTTCTTCTGGTAGCCGGTCAGCTCGAAGTTGACCCGGCCGTTCCCCAGCGATCCGTCGAAGCCCCCTTCAACCTCCTTCATCCGCTCCGGCCGGAGGTCGGGCGCACCGGTGGTAGCCCCCGTGGACACCACGAGGCCCGGAATTCCGCCGACGTTGAGCGCGGACGCGAGGTCGGTGAAGATCTGCCCGTACACCGGCTCGTTACCCGACTGGCCGTAGGCCGCTCGCAGCTTGAAATCGCTGCCGCTGCCCAGGAGTCCGGGGAAGCGGTAGGACGCCGCGGCCTTGGGATACCAGAAGAGCTTGCTGGCGTCGGCGTTGGCGCTGCTCTGGTCCGCCCGGACACCGGCGGTGAGGAGCAGGCGCTCCCCGATCAGCACCTCTTCCTGGGCGAAGTAGCCAAGGTTCTTGAGCAGCTGACGGTTTTCGTCTACGGCGATGTTCGTCGCCGAATTAATGTTGGATTGGCCGCCGAGCAGATTGCGCGACGTCGTGCGATCGATGTCCAGATCGCGGCGCGTGTGCTGGACGCCGGCCGACGTCGTGGCCCTGAAGCCGTCGCCGGTGTAGGTATGCACCAGCGTGCCGAACAGGTTCAGGTTCAGGTTGTTGCTGTGAGTGAGCAGCGATGTGCCCGGCAGGCCGTCGACGGGCTCGAACTGGAGCTCCGGCGGGAAGAACAGGGCGTTCTTCTGATTGAAGAAGTCGAGGCCGCCGTTGGCGATGAACTTGAGCGACTGCCTCTCGCTCTGCACCAGCTGGAACTCCGCATTCGCCCCGGATACGAACCGCCAGACGTCCTCGTCGTTCTTCATGAGGGCGGCCGTCTGGAGCGGGTTACTCGGCACGAACGGGTTGTTCTTGAACGAGCCGTCGGGGTTCTGGCCCAGATCCGCGAACGACGGCGTGAACGCCAGGACCACGTAGAAGCTGGTCGTGGTGTTGTCGTTGTTGGTGAGACCCCGGCTCGCCTTGGTATGCAGCACGTTGGTGTTCAGGGAGAACTTCACGCGCGAGCCGAGCTTCTGGTCCAGGTTGACGCGGACACTCTGGCGGTCGAAGCCGGTGTTCTGGATGATGCCCCCATCGCGCTTCACCTGGCCCGACGCGTAGTACCTCGTGTTGTCGTCGCCGCCGCTCACGCTACCGGACGTCTCGTAGGACAACGGCTTGTTCCCCGCCAGCTGCTGCTCATGGTCAAAGAACGGACACGTGGTCGCGGTGCAGCCGTTGGCGACGCCGGTCCCCGGCGAGTAGGTGGCGTCCACTTCCGCCGCGTTGGCGAAGCGGCGCTCGCCGATCGTATTGCTCAGGTCGAAGAAGCCGAACCGCTGGGACAGGGTCACCTGCGGGCGGCCGGCCTTCCCCTTCTTGGTGGTGATGACCACCACGCCGTTGGACGCACGCACGCCGTAGATCGATGACGCGGACGCACCTTTCAGCACCTCGATCCGCTCGATGTCCGCCGGGTTGAGGTCGGCGATCCGGTTCACCTGCGCATCCTGGTTCACCGTGGGGTTCGAGCCTTGGCTCGCCCCGGTGACGGCGTTCTGGTTGGACGGAATCGCCACGTCGCTCAGAATCACGCCGTCCACCACGTAGAGCGGCTCGGCCGGCGCGTTGATCGAGGTAATCCCGCGCATCCGGACCTGGACGCCACCGCCCGGCGCGCCGGAGTTCGTCTGGATGTCGGCCCCCGCCACCTTGCCCTGGAGCTGCTGCTCGAGGCTCGGCGTGGGGGTCTGGTCGAGGTCCTCGGAGCTCACCGTGGCGACGGCGTTAGCCAGGTTCCGCCGCTCCTGGCCGGTGGCCTGCCCCGTGACCACCACCTCTTCCAGCTTGAAGGGGTCGCGATTGAGGGCGATCGTTACGGGGCCGGACTCGCCGGCTCCGAGCCGCACCTCGCCTCGCTTGTACCCGATCAGCCGGAACACGAGCGTCACGTCCTGGTCCGGCACCCCAGCCAGGACGAAGCCGCCGTTGTCCCGGGTCTGGGCGGACTGAAGCCCGCCCTGCACCGAAACCGTCACGCCGGCGAGGTTCGCCCCGTTCGACGAGTCGGTGACGGTCCCGGTCACGGTGCGCCCTTGTGCGCGCGCCGTGCCGGCCAGGACTGCCAGCAGCAGCGGTACGATCAAACACCATCTGGACTGCATGCGACCCCCTTGGAAGACGTAAACGAGGGTTGAGAAACGGGTCGGCGGCCTCACGCGTGTGAGGTCGAACCCCGGCCCCGGAGGGCCCGTGGTCGGAGAGTGAGGATGTGACATGGTGCGAATGCGAGAATGTGCACGGCCGAACCCAAGGGGTCCCGACCGGTCAGACAAGTTCCGTGCGGATAACGGCTTTGTCAAGCAGACGCTTGAACGCCCCGCGGGAGGAGCGGCACCGGATCGGCCCGGCCGGGGCTCCGGCGGTCCCCTAGGCAAAGAGGCTGGGAAGATCCGCGGCCGAGACCGGCCGCGCGGTAGGGATGAGTCCGGTTCGGAACGCCGCCTCACCCAGAACCGCTGCCGGCGACGTGCCCCGTTCCCTGAGATCGCGGAGTCCCGTGTCCCGTGCGGCCTTGCTGAGCTTGTCCCCGGACGGCTTGAGCAGCAGGGAGTGGTGCAGGAACGCGGGCGGCTCAGTCCGCCCAAGCAGCCGCGCCAGGCGGATCTGGCGCCCGGTCGAGCTGAGCAGATCTGCGCCACGGATCACCAGGTCCACCCCTTGCCGCCAGTCGTCTGCCGTCACCGCGAACTGGTAAGTCCAGTGACCCAGCCGGTCCCGCAGCAGCAGATCCCCGCACTGCGCCGCCGGGTCCTGCGACTGCTTGCCCTGGAGCGCGTCCTTGAATCGCTCGGGACCGGGGGCGAGCCGAAGCCGAACTCCGCGCCCCGGCCCTGGGGCGAGCCCACGGTCGCGGCACCGGCCCGGGTACGGAACCTCGACACCCGGCGGGGCGTCCGCCGCTCCGGCGAGGCTCTTCCGCGAGCAGGTGCACCCGTACACCGGATACCGCGCGGCGAGTTGCGCCAGCGCAGCCTCGTAGGCCGGCGCGCAGTCGCTCTGGCGCACGACCTCGTCGGGCTCGAGACTCAGCCACGCAAGATCCTGGAGCAGTGCGGTCTCGAACTCCGGTCGGCAGCGGGCCCGATCGTGATCCTCGAGCCGCAGCAGCACCCGACCCCCGAGCACCCGCGCAATGCCCCAGACGAACACGGCGTTCGCCGCGTGCCCGAGATGCAGGTAGCCGGTGGGGCTGGGGGCGAAGCGGGTGAGCGGCGCCCGCGGCAGCCGACGGCGCAGGTGATGGAGGTCGAGCGACAGCACGCGAGGAAGGTAATATTGAGACGTTCACCTCTCGCCGAGGCAAACGATGCCTGAGCAGTCCGCCACGTTCCACCGCTGGGAAGACCTGCCCCGTGAGCGGGTTACCGATCTGCTCGACCGCCGGCTCATCTGCGGCGAGCGGATGATGCTCGCGCACGTCTATCTCAAGCAGGGCTGCATCGTGCCGGCACATTCCCACGACAACGAGCAGTTGACCTATATCCTGGAGGGCGCGCTTCGCTTCTGGCTCGGAGAGGACGGCCGCAAGGAGGTGATCGTGCGCGCCGGCGAAGTGCTGGTCATCCCATCCAACCTGCGCCACAAGGCCGAGGCCCTCGAGGATACGGTGGACGTGGACGTCTTCTGCCCGCCACGCCAGGACTGGATCGACAAGACCGACGCCTACCTCCGCACCGGCGTGGACGACCTGTTCCGCGGCTGAACCCATGCACGCGGGCAACACCAGCTCCGTAGACCGCACCGGCCGCCTTCTCGCTCTCCAGCTGTGGCTTTGCTCCGTGGTCTGCTGGTGGGGCCTCGGCATCCCGTTTTCGAAGCTCTGGTGGCTGGTCAACGAGAAGCAGCTCCACTGGATCTTCATCTGCTACGGGTGGGAGGTGCCGGCGATCGGCTGGACCGGCGCGGTGATCGTTCCCTGGCTCCTGTGGCGCCGACACACACGCGATCTCTCCTCCGCCACGCTGGAAACGCTTCGCCGTCTGGCCCGCTTCCCCTCCCGCGTGGCCCTGATGGTTCTCGGCACCAGCACCATCGGCTATGCCCTCGGCGCGCTTCAGGTCCGGCAATTTGCCGCGTTACCGCTCCCCGAAGCCGCCAAGATCGTGGTACAGGGACCGGTCCTCGGCGGGCTGCTGGCGGTCGCGGCGTACTTTCTCGCCGAGCGCGCGATCCGGACGCTCACGCTTCCGCACGGCCTCACCGGAGCCGGCGCGCCGGATCTCCGGGTCTCCCACTCCCTCTACGCAAAGGTCTTCTCGATTACCGTCGCGCTCACACTCGGCGTTGCCGCACCGCTGCTGCTCTACAGCCTGACGCAGCGGCAGCTCGACGCCGAAGAGAACATCGGCAACCGCCTGGAGGACGTGATCGCGCCGGTCCGCACGCTGGTGGAGCTGGAAGGTGCGATGGACGCGTTCGGGCCCAACGCGTACGGCTTCGTGTTCCGGCGGTCCAATAATTTCGTGGTCGCCGGCTCGGGAGCAGGCCGCGTTCTTCTGGGTGACGGGCAGGCCGACTTTGCCAAGTACCTCTCGGGCGCAGGGGCGCGCGGACATTTTGCCGGGCGGGACGGCAGCCACAAGGTCGTCGGATACAACACCGTGCCCGGCCTGCTACCCGACGGCGACGACGCGGTCTTCGTGGGCGTGGTCCCGATAACCGACTACGGAAGCGCCCTGGCTACGTCGGGCACCGCGGTGCTGGTCATCGGCGGCGTATCGCTGCTGCTGGGCCTCTGCCTGGCCGGCATGCTGGCCCACAGTATCGTGGACCCGCTCAGACGACTGCAGTCCGCCACGGTGCAGATGGCGGCCGGCAACCTCGACATCGATCCTGTCGGGGTCGCGGGCGGCGACGAGGTAGCCTCGCTCGCCCGCCAGTTCGACCGGATGGCGCAGCGGGTCCACGCCGACGAACGGAGCCTCCGCGCCGCCTACGACGCGCTTCAGTCGGCTCAGGATCGCCTGGTCCAGGCGGAGAAGCTCGCTGCGGCGGGACGGGTCGTGTCGGGTGTCGCGCACGAGCTGAACAATCCGCTGTCCGCCATCCTCCACTTCGTCGAGGACCTGCTCGCCAACGAATCGCTGCCCGGCCAGGATCGGGAAGCGCTGACCGCCGTCTCCCTCCAGGCGAGGCGCGCGCGCAAGATCGTCCGCGACCTGCTGGCCTTCGTGCGTCGCCGGGAGTATCACGGCGCGCCGGCCGACGTGGAGGCGGTCCTGCGTCACACGCTGGTCGGTCTCAAGCCGGAGCTGGACCGGCTCGGCACGCGGGTGGAGGTCGAGATCGACCCCAGCCTTCCGCCGGTTTTCATCGATCCCGCGGGGCTGGAGCAGGTGATCACCAACCTGGTCGTCAACGGCGCCCAGGCGGCCGGCGTCGGCGGCATAGTCCGCGTCTCCGCGCAACCCGAGCGGGGCGGAGCCGCCGTCGAGGTGGAGGACAACGGTCCCGGGATCACCGCCGAAGCGCTCCCACATATCTTCGAGCCGTTCTACAGCACCAAGGCTCCGGGCCAGGGCACCGGACTCGGGTTGTCGGTCTCCTTGGGCATCGCGATCCAGTACGGCGGAATGCTCGAGGGCTACAACAGCGCCGCGGATGGCGGGGGGGCGCGCTTCTCGCTCTGGCTGCCCCCGGCACCGGCCGGAGCGGCGGTGCACAACCGGGCAGCACCCGGAGCGGAGCCGGACCGGCGGTCGCGGGTGTCGCCGCCGCCGGAAGCGCCGGCCGCGCAGCGGACGCTACGGGTACTCGTGGTCGACGACGAGGAGCCCATTCGGGTCGCACTGCAACGCTATTTCAAGCGGCACGGCTGGGTGGTGGACGAGGCGGTGGACGGTGAGGAAGGATTGGGGAAGCTGCTCGGAAACGGCCGCGCCTACGATGTGACACTCACCGATCTCAAGATGCCCCGCGTTTCAGGAACCGAGCTGCACGACTGGCTTGCGCGTGAGCGACCCGATCTGTTCCGCAGGTTGATCGTCATGACCGGTGACGTCGCTTCACCCGAGGCGGCGGCGCTGCTTGCCCGCACCGACCGCCCCGTGATCGAAAAGCCCTTCGAGCTGTCTGAGCTCGCCCAAGTGATCGGGCGCGTCGCGGCCGGCTCCTAGCGCCAGCGCCCCTCCACCCAGTACCAGCCGTGCCGGTCGTGCGCCCAGTGACCCGGCACCCACTGGCGATAACGCCGGTCGAGCTGGACCCACCGGCCCGGCACCCAGACGTAGTCACCATCGTAGCGCCAGTAGCCGCGCACATAGACGTACTCCGGCCCGGGGCCCGCGTCGATGACCTCCACCCGATCGGGTGGCGGACGGCGGACGACATACACCCGGCCGGGAGGGGGCGGAGCGCACGACAGCAGAAGCGCGAGGCCAAGCCCGCCGAAGACGATGGTTGCGGAGGTTTTCGAAGGAGAGCGCAGGGATCGGGCTGACATGAACATGGGATGCCTCTCGGGGTCAGGGACGTGACAACGGCTCCGGGGCTGACGGGCGCTCCGAAAAGGCGTTAGGCACCCGCTCGACCGCTAGGCGTCGATGCCCCGTACCCTGTGCGGCCGGTACTCCGCTTCGAGCGCGGTCACCTCTTCGTCCGCGAGCTTGAGGTCGAGCGCCCGGATCGCGGCGTCGAGGTGCTCCGGCTTAGTTGCGCCGACGATCGGGGCGGTCACCCCGCGCCGACTGAGCAGCCAAGCCAAGGCCACCTCGGCCATTGTGACGCCGCGCTGCCCCGCCACACGCTCGACGGCGGACACAACGTCCCAATCGCCGGCGGAATCGTAGAGCCGGGGCGAATACGCGTCGCTC
>CAZFKN010000036.1:0-27483 GCA_964519805.1 uncultured Gemmatimonadaceae bacterium | reverse complement strand
GTCGAGGAGGATGGGTTTGTTCGCGGCCCGCGCGGCGGCGAAGGCGTCATCGCCCCAGGGATACCAGTGAATCGGCTGATGGGAGGCGGATCGGAGGTAGGCTGATGACGCGTTCTGGAGTCGGTTCATCGGCGTGTTGCCCGGACGATGAATGCCCGGCGCGGCCAGTGCACTCGTCCCTCCTCGACGCGGAATGGCTCGAAGAACCGCTCCATCTCCGCGTCGAGGCGGGCACGCGTGGGCTGATCGAGCTCCGCATACGCGGCGGCCACGCGCCCGGTCGCCGTCCGAAGCAACGACCAGGCGGCCGCAGGAGACGTGGCGTCGAACGGGACGTCGATCGGCCGGAGCTCGACGTCCTCAAAGGCGGCGCCGAGCCAGCCGCGAGCGCGCTCGGGTACGCCCCAATTGAAGGGATCGTGGGCGCTCAGCGGGACGGCGAGATGGCGAAATGCCGCGTCCTGGTATGCCCCGACCGATCCGCCCGGTGGCCACGCCAAGAGGGCCAGCCGGCCACCTCGGCGGAGCACACGGGCGGCCTCTCCGGCGGCACGCACGGGGTCGGGGGCGAAGACGAGTCCGAAGCTCGAGATCACGACGTCGAAGTACCCGGCTTGCAGGGGGATCGCGAGGGCGTCGGCGACCGCGAAGTGTGCCAGCGCTCCCGAGGCAGCCTGGTCGCGGGCGAGGGTAATCATCCCCTTGGCGAAATCCACGCCGACCACGACCTTGGCCCCGAGCTCCCGCGCCGCGAGGGCTGCCGTCCCCGGTCCGCAGGCTACGTCGAGGACGGAGTCGCCCGCGGCGACGGGCACCGCGCGGCACATGGCCCTCGCGGCGGGCAGGAAGCCGGGCGCGATGTAGCGCTGGTAGTCGCGGGCGACCCGGCTCCACGACTGTGACAACCCGGGCAGCGGGGGGGTCATTCCCGAAGGTAACGAAAAAGGGGGCGACTCGCGTCGCCCCCCTTCTCCGCGGTGTGATGCCGCCGCGCTACTTCTTGCCGTGACTGATCGACCAAACGTAGGACGCCACCTGGTTCACCTGCTCGTCCGTGATATTCGAACCGCCGCGGGCCGGCATGGGAATGCCGCTCTTCGATTCCTCTTTGGTCACACCCTTCTTTATGTATCCGACGATTCCCTGATACGAGCCGTCGCTATGCAGCCAGGTGTGATCCACGAGATTCGTAGTCGGCCCGAGCATGCCCTGCGCGTTCTGCCCGTGGCACGCGTAGCAATTGCCGGCACCCGTGAAGATGACCTTTCCCTTGTCCACCATCTCCTGCGTGACACCAGCCGGCAGCCCCTGCGCCCGCGCGGGCACCGCCGTGGCGGCAAGTCCAAGGACAACCAGCAGGCCGAGACGAGTACGCATGTCCATCGTGCGAGCTCCGAATCGAGTTGAGATGATGACGGCGCTCCGCCGGGCGCGGACGCGATCCGAAGTATACGGATCGACGCATAGAGAACAAGCGAGCGTCCCGGGTCGGTGAGCGCTTCTCGGGGGGAGCAACTTGTGGACCCGCTGGCGATACTGCTCTAACAAGCTGTTGCTGAAGGACTTACGAAGGCGGCAGGAGCGAGGATCAACTGATCGGCGTCATCATCCGAGGCCAGTTCGAATGGGCGCGATCAATTCGGCGCGACGGGATTCCCCTGCGTCGTGCTGAGCGCGGTGGTCTTGCGGTGGAATATCCCCGGGTCGTACGCGCTCCGCGGATTCCAGAGGACCCAGGATTCGATGCCCAGGTCCTGCGCCGCCCGCATCTGGGCGCGCACCTCGGTCGGCGAATATCGCGGCGGCCCCAGAGTGAATGCCTGCAAGTAGGGACGGATCTCCGCGGTCTTTCCTAGGGGCCCGGACCGCCTGAGCCCGTCCTCCAGCGCGCGCCGCACCATGAGATAGGGCTCGTTGTTCGGACGCCTCACGTTGTAGACACCGCGGTAGTAGTGGCTGGGATACACCATCGGCAGCACGACGTCGGCCGTGGTGACCAGGTCCTCCCAATATTGCCCGATCCCCATGTCCCCCGTCGCACTGGTCGTCAGGCCGAACACGTCGATCGTGAACGGAACGTCGAGCCGCTTAGTCCGGTCGCGGAGAATGCGGAGTCCGTGGGCGACGCCCTGCCGCTTCGTCATGCCGGAGTCACGCGCCATGAAGCGCGCGGTGGCCATCCGATCGGCCGGCTCATCGGGGAAGCGTACGTAGTCGTACTGGATCTCGGCGAAGCCCATGCGGACCGCTTCCTCGGCGAGCTGTGAGGCGTAGATCCAGACCGAGTCGTTGAACGCGTCCACCCAGGCGAAGCCCAGCCGGTCACGCCAAAGGCCGCCGCTGGCGTGCTGGACGGACCAGGCCGGTTTGCGGGCCGCGAGCAGCGGGTCCTTGGCCACGACGATCCGCGCGATCGGGTGAATGCCGTGCGCGATGAGCGTGCGCAGCCGGCGCTCGGTGTCGTGGGTCCGGCGCTGATCGCTTGCACCGATCTCGATCGCGGTGGGCACGGCGGACCGGTACGTCAGATAGCCGGTGTCATCCTTGACGTCGATGACGAACGCATTGATTTCGGTGGTATCGGCGAGCTTCACCAGCTCGTCGAACCGCCGGTCGCCGAACGCCCAGGCGTTGACATAAATGGCGCGCAGCGGCTTTGGCGGGTCGAGGAGCGGCGGCGCGGGCCAGGTGGGCGGCTGGGCCGCGGCACCGGGCAGCGAGTTTATCGGGGCGAGCGGCGAGCCGAGCTCGTCGCCCCAGCTGGCCTGTTGCTGAGCGGAGAGTGCAGACGTTTGCAGGGCGAGGGCGAAGACCCCCGTGCAGAAAGCCCAACGAAGCATGCCTGGTTCCGAATCCAGCGAGAGTGGTGGTCCACGCCAACGCGTGACCGTGCAGCGAGTTGGCGCGCACTACGTGCCCGCGACAAACCGGGATGCTTCGGAGCAAGGCAAATCAGGGGCCTACGGGAGTGGAACGATCTCGATGCGGCGGTTGATGGATCGACCGGTAGCGCTGGTGTCGCCCGTGAGGAGTTGAGTTGCGCCGTAAACTTTGGGCACGAGCCGCTGAGGGCTCACACCCTTGGCAATGAGGTACGAGCGGATCGCCTCGACTCGTAATGAGGCAAAGCCACGGCTGTCGACCTCGGAGCGAGACGGGGCCGTGTGTGCGCCGATCTCGAGCCGGAGCGTCGGATCGGCACTGAGCGCGGCGGCGATGGAATCGAGTGTTGCGTTAGCGTTGGGCCGGAGGCGCGCGCTCCCCGCGGCGAACGCGTTGTCCCGCAGCACGAACTTCGATACGGGCGCGCCCGCCGGTTTGGGCGGCTGCTCCTTGGGGGGCAAGGCCCTCCGGGCCTCGACCCGCGGCGGCGTCGGTGGAGGCGGCGCCGCCGGACTAGGCGTGGGTGGGGCCGCGGCCGGCGGCGGTTTCGGCGCCGGAGCTCCCGGCTTGATAGGACAGCCGGTTGCGTCGACCGGCGTGCCGGGAGGCGTGTTGGGGCACTGGTCGATGCCGTCGAGCACGCCGTCGCCATCACTGTCGCTCGGACACCCGAGGGCGTCGACGGTGGCGCCGTGGGGTGTATCGGGGCAGCGATCGATGCCATCGGGCACGCCGTCGCCGTCGCTGTCGATCGGGCAGCCCACGGCGTCCACCTTGGCGCCGACCGGCGTATCCGGACACTGGTCAATGCCGTCGGGGACGCCGTCCCCGTCGCTGTCGATCGGACAGCCGACGGAGTCCACCTTGGCGCCGTGAGGCGTGTTGGGGCACTGATCGAGCCCGTCGTACACGCCGTCCCCGTCGGTGTCGATCGGACAGCCCTGCTTGTCGACGACGGCGCCGTGCGGGGTGTTGGGGCACTTGTCGTCGTCGTCCAGTACGCCATCGCCGTCGCTGTCGGTGGTCCGCTTGCTGCCGAGCATGACGCTCAGGCCCAAATTGCCGCTGAAATTGGAGAACTTGAGGCTGCCGCTGATGTTCCGGTTGATGACGCCTTCGGTGCGCAACATCACGGTCGGAACGATGCCGACCCGGAACCCGACTCCGCCGATGAAAGTGCCGGCGGTGCCGCAAGGGCCAGACCCCGGGATCGCGACCGTAGGGCAGCTGCCGCCGTAGGTGGTGGACCCGATGCCGGCCTTGAGATAGACCGAGTTGTTGGAGCCGGCGATGATATTGTATAGCGTCGACAGGCTGAGGGTCTTCACGTCGACGCCGATGGAAGCGGTATTCGTCTTCGGCTTGACCAGCGAACCCTCGCCCTCGATCGACAACTTGAATGGCAGCCAGAAGCCGAGGCGGACGAGGCCGCCCGGGCCGGTGTTCAGGTCGGTGGCCGCATCGAACGTCATCGCGGAGCCGGCTGCGCCAAGCTCGACGAGGTATCTACGTTGCGCAGCGGCGGGTTGAGGCGAGGTGGCTAGGCAGGCCAGGAGGACGACGGCCGCGCCCCGAGCGGGAGTCATGGTATGGATAGATACGTCCAGCCGTGGTTGCTGACAAGCGCTCAACGGAGGGGTCCGGGCCCTGGCCAGCGCCCCAACCCGCCGCTACGATTCGACCCGACCCTCACCGAATCTCGTTTCCGAGAGGACCATGCGCGTCACGATCGAGTACTGCGTCGTTTGAAACTACGAACCCAGGGCCGTCGGTCTGGCGGCCGAGCTCGGACGCGAATTCCCCGAGGCCGAGGTCAAGTTGATCCCCTCGTCGGGCGGGCGTTTCGAGGTGACGGTGGACCGCGAGCTGGTGTACTCCAAGGCGGCGACCGGTCGGCATGCCGCGGCCGGGGAGGTCGTGGGACTCATCCGGGAGCGGGGAGGTAAGAGGTAAGGGGTAGGCCGTTATGCGTATCGCCATCTCCACCGGCGGCGGTGATGCGCCGGGCCTCAACGCCGTCATCCGGGCCGTCGTGCTCTCAGCGGAGCTGCGCGGGTGGAAGTGCTACGGGATCCTGCGCGGATACGACGGACTGCTCTCCTTCAACGGCGTCGTTCCGCTCGGACCGGAGCAAGTCCGGGGCATCACCCATCTGGGCGGCACGATTCTGGGCACGAGCAACCGGGGGAATCCGTTCCACTACGTCACCCGCGACGCGGAGGGCCAGGAGCGGGAGCTGGACCGGTCGGACGACCTGGTCGGCGCGTTCCATGCGAGCGGCTTCGACGCGCTCGTCTCCATCGGCGGTGATGGCAGCCTCGCGATCGCGTATGAGCTCTGGAAGCGCGGCGTCCCGGTCGTGTGCGTCCCCAAGACCATCGACAACGATGTGAGCGGCACGCAGCGCACCTTCGGCTTCGACACCGCCGTGAGCACGGCTACCGAAGCGATCGACAAGCTGCACTCGACGGCGGAGAGTCATGAGCGGGTGATGGTGGTCGAAGTCATGGGCCGGTATGCCGGCTGGATCGCCCTGTCGAGTGGTGTATCCGGCAGCGCCGACGTCATCCTCCTGCCGGAGCTGCCGTTCAACATCGAGAAGGTGTGCGAGAAGATCCGCAGCCGGGAAGCAAGCGGGCGCCGGTTCAGCATCGTCGTGGTGGCCGAGGGTGCCCGATCGCGCGACGGGGACATCGTCTTGCTCGAGCGACGGGGGCCGGGGACCGTAGACCGCCTGGGCGGGATCGGCGGCCAGGTGGCCCGCGCGATTCAAGAGCGAACCGGCAAGGAGGTACGGACTCTCGTGCTGGGCCATCTCCAACGAGGCGGCAGCCCGACCACCTACGACCGGCTGCTGGCGCTCCGTTTCGGCACGGCGGCCGTGCGCGCGATCGCCGACCGATCCTTCGGCGTGATGGTCGGCCTCAATGGGCCGACGATTACCCGTGTGCCGCTGGCCGACGTAGTCGGCCGGACGCGCCACGTCCCGCTCGACTCCGACATCATTACGACCGTCCGCGACCTCGGCATCAGTCTCGGCGATTGAGAGACCCGCGATGAGCTCCACCACCGCGCGAGCCAGGCTCGCCTACCCGCCTGCCCGGCAAGAGGACGCGGGCGAGGTGCTCCACGGGGAGCGCGTCCCCGATCCGTATCGCTGGCTCGAGGACGGAGAGAGCGCGGAGACCCAGGCCTGGACGGCGGCGCAGAACGCGCTGACCGAGACGTACCTGGCCCGCGTGGCTTCCCGGCCCGGCATTCGCGACCGGCTCGAGACGCTGCTCGCCATCGGGAGTCTGAGCGTCCCCACCCCCGCGCACGGGCACTACTTCTATCAGTATCGTGACGGCCACCAGAACCAGCCGATTCTTTACGTCCGCGAGGGCGTAGAAGGGGATGACCGGGTCCTCATCGACCCGAACCTCCTGAACGCCGCCGGCACGACGGCGCTGGACTGGTACCACCCCAGCGAAGACGGTCGACGCCTGGCCTACGGGCTGTCGGAGGACGGCAGCGAAGAGAGCGTGCTCCACGTCCTCGACGTTGCCACAGGGCGGGTGCTCCCGGACCGTATTCCGCACACGCGTGCCGCCGACGTGGCGTGGCTGCCCGACGGCTCGGGCTTCTACTACACGCGCTATCCGGCTCCCGGTGAGGTCCCCGCCGGCGAGGAGCACTACCATCGGGCGGTCTTCTTTCACCCGCTGGGCGCCGAGCCCGGAACGGACCGGCTGGTGTTCCGCCCCGCGGCCAAGGAACACTGGCCGGGTGTGAGTCTATCCCCCGACGGTCGGTGGCTCCTCATCGGTGTTGGGCGCACCTTCGACCAGACCGACCTTTACCTCCAGGATCTGCACGCCGGAACCCCGCCGAGGCCGGTGGCGAAGGATCTGCCGGCGCTGTTCGAGGGGCAGGTGATCGGGAGTCGGCTGTACCTGCGGACGAACTTCCGTGCGCCGACGTACGGCGTGTACATGCTCGATCCGGAACGGCCCGACCTGGACGCGGCGGTCGAGCTGGTCGGGCCGAGGTCCGACGTGGTCCTCGAGGGACTGACGATCGTCGGCCGGCACCTCGCGCTCACGTATCTGGAGCGTGCGACCTCTCGCCTGCGCCTTGCAAACCTTGACGGAACCGGAGTGACCGAGCACGCGCTGCCGGGGATCGGAAGCGTGTTCGGGATCGGGGCCGAGTGGGACGGAGGCGAGCTGCTGTACGGGTTTTCGTCGTATACCGTCCCGCCGAGTGTCTACCGGATCGACCTGACGACCGGGAAGGAGACACTGTGGCGGCGGGTGGACGCAGACATCCGGCCTGACCGCTACGTCGTACACCAGGTGACCTACGACTCGCGCGACGGGACGCCGGTGACGATGTTCGTGGTGCACGCGCGCGATGTGACGCCGTCCGGGGACAATCCGACGTACCTCACCGGCTACGGCGGCTTCAACATCAGCATGGCGCCCGGGTTCGCGCGCTCACTCTTCCTCTGGCTCGAGGGGGGCGGCATTGTCGCGGTGCCGAACCTGAGGGGCGGCGGCGAGTACGGTGAGACCTGGCACCAGGCGGGGATGCTGGGCAACAAGCAGCACAGCTTCGATGATTTCATCGCGGCCGCGGAATGGCTCATCGCAAACGGCTACACCCGGCCGGGGCGTCTGGCGATCGCAGGCGGGTCGAACGGCGGGCTGCTCATGGGGGCCGTGCTCACCCAGCGGCCGGACCTGTTCCGGGCGGTGGTGATCCAGGTGCCGCTCCTCGACATGCTCCGGTACCATCGGTTCCTGATCGCTCGGCTCTGGATCCCCGAGTACGGCTCGCCCGACGACCCGGTCGAGTACTCCTGGCTCCGGGCGTATTCTCCTTACCATCATGTCCAGGACGGCGCCCCATACCCTGCGGTGTTGCTGGCCACGGCCGAGAGTGACACGCGAGTCGACCCGATGCACGCGCGCAAGATGGCCGCGCGGCTGCAGTCGGCGACGGGCTCGGCGCACCCGGTGCTGCTCCGGCTCGAGGCCAAGGCGGGGCACGGCGCCGGCAAGCCGATTGCCAAGGTGCTGGACGAGCTCACCGATACCTGGAGCTTTGTCTTCCACGAACTCGGACTCGATTGAACCCAAGGATCTGCCATGCCCGATCGCTCCGAAGGCCTGTCACACCCCGCGGAATGGCTCGTGGTACTGCGGGTGGCCGTGGGCCTGTACTTCGCCAAGGCCCTGGTTACGAAGATGACCGTGGTGCTCGCGGGCGGGTTCCTCCCGCTCCCGGCGGTGTCGGATCGCTGGCTGGCGACCATGCCCAAGATCGTCGCGAAGCAGGCCTCCGAGAACCCGATCGCGTTCTACAAGCAGTTCCTGGAGCAAACCGTCCTGACGCACTCCGACTTCTTTGCGCACCTGACGGCGTGGGGCGAGACCATCGCCGGACTCGGGCTCACGCTCGGGTTGTGCACCGGCCTCGCCTCGCTGGTCGGGCTTACGCTGGTGATCAACTATGGGCTCGCGACGCAATGGATGTCGGCCGGGCAGCAGGGATTCCACCTGCTGCTCTTCACGCTGATGCTGGCGTTCTTCTTCAGTCGGGCGGGACGGCGGTGCGGGGTGGACGCGGTCATCGTGGCCCGGAAGCCGGGGTCGTGGCTGACGCGCCGCCCGGTGAGCTAGGTGGGCGTGTCAGTAGCTGGCTCTCGTTTCGGGGCCGGCGATGAGGCTGCCGGAGTCGCCTTCGGTCTCGCAATGCGCTTCTGAGGGGCTGTAGAGCAGGCAGAAGACGCCGTCCGCGCTCCAGCGCCGAAGCCAAAGCCGCATGACGCCGCGGTCCGCCCCCGAGAACGCCGCGTAGGGGCGCTCGCCCCGGCGATGAGCAATGTGCGTGTGCGCCGTGCCGAACCAGGCCGGCGGCCCACACCGCTCGATGGATGCTGACGCGGACACACCCATCGAATCCGCCGCGGACGATTCGAGCGGCAGCACCCGCGTAATCAACGCCACCCCGCCGGCCCGTTCCCCACCGATGCAGGCCGCACGCTCGGCCGCCACCGCCACGCTCGAGTCCCAGAGCGCGCGGAGAGCCTGGCGTGCGTCGGCGGCGATCTCGAATCGGTGCACGGCACCGGGAGCATCGGCGCTGTAGCGCGGATCGTCCTGGGCGTGGGCGGCAGACACGCCGGCCAGGGCGGCGATCACGGCCGTCGTGATCAGGCGGGCGAGGAGCCGGCCTCTACCCGGCTCGCCGCCGCGTGGCTCACGGGTGCCGCTGCTCACAGGGTGGCGCGCGACGGCGAAGGCGGGGGCGGTGCGATCGCCACGCCCCACGGAGCCTTCCCCACCGGAATCCGGCCGATCACCTTCATCGCCTCGGTGTCCACCACCGTGACGTCGTTCGACGGACCGTTCGCGCTGTAGAGCCTCCGGCCATCCGGCGTCAACGCGATGCCCCACGGCCGGGTACCGACGACGAGCGTGCCGGCGATCGCGTTCGTGGCCACGTCGATGGCGACGACGTTGCCGCCGCGCCCGGTGGAGACATACACCCGCTTGCCGTCGGGGGCGGCCGCGACGCCCATCGGCTTCGAGCCGGGGGGCATCGTCAGCGTCGCCAGCGTCTTGCGGGCCCGTGCATCGATCACCCATACCGTTCCGTCAACCTCGCAGGTCACGTACGCCCTGGCCCCGTCCGGGGTGAACGCGACCCCTCGCGGACGCTTTCCCACCTCGACCGCGCCCAGCGCCTTGCCCGTCTGGGCGTCGAGGATCGTCACGTTGTGGTCGGTCTCACCGGTCACCCACACCGCCTTGCCATCGGGCTGGACGCCGACGCCCTCGGGCTCGCGGCCAACTTTGACTGTGGAGATGATCTTGCCGGAGCCGATGTCCACGACCGAGGCGGTGCCCGCGTCCTCGTTCGAGACGAAGAGCCGGGTGCCGTCCGCGGAGATATCGAAGTTCTCAGGATCGGAGCCTCCGGGCAGAATCCGCTCGACCTTGCGGCTGGCCGCATCGACGACCGCGACTCCGTCCTTGCTCTTGTCGGCCTGGAGCTTCTCGCACTCCGCGTCGGGCATGGAGGGAGGGCACTTGGGCGAGCCGCTCAGGGCGACGAACACCGTCCGGCCGTCACGGGTGACTCGGAGCCCGCGAGGCCGGGTCCCGACCTCGATGCGTGCGACCACGGCATTGGTGCCCACGTCCACCACACTGAGCTCGCGGGAATCCTCGTTGGTGACGTAGGCCAGCTCGGATGGGGTGGCGGCCGGAGGCGTGACCGTGGCCGCGGGCGGTGTCGAGTCGGTGACCCGAGCGCTGTCCGGGCGAGAGCCGGAGCTGCAGGCCGCGAGGCCCGCAGCCACGATCAGAAGTCTATTGCGCATCGAAAATTGCCTTGTCACGGTTGCGGGTCTGGTCCAGCCCCTTGGCTTGCGCTCGGCCGGCCACGCCCCGGAAGATCGCGCCGCTGATGTCCGCCTTCGTAAAATTGGCGCCGCTGATGTTCGCCTTCGAGAAATCGGTCTGCACCAGATCTCCATTGCTCATGTCGGCGCCGACCAGCTTGGCGCCGGTGAGGTTGGCGAACGAGAAGTCGACCTTGAACAGATTCGCTCCAGAGAAATCGGCGTCGTGCAGGTCGGCGCTCACGAAGGTGGCGCGCATGACGCCCATCGACTGATTGCTGGGATCGGCGCCGATGTTGGCGTCGCGCAGCGTGGCGCCGGCGAGATTCGCGTTCTTCAGGTAGCCGATGATCCGGGTCTTCGCGAGGTTGGCGCCGCTCAGGTCCGCCCGCTCGACGATCGTCGCGAACAGACTGGCGCCCTCGAGGTTTGCCCCGTGCAGGTTGGCCCGGCGGAGGACCGTACCATCCAGGTTGGCCTCCCGCAGGTCTGCGCCGGTGAGCACCGCGTCCGTCAGGTCGCAGGTGAAGAGATTCGCCTTGGAGAGCTTGGCCCCGGCCAGGCGGGCCTTCGTCAGGTTGGCCCGACGAAAGTCCACACCGCTCAGGTCGAGATTGCTCATGTCCGCTCCGCCGAGATCGGGCGGGCTCTTGTCGGTCGCCACCGCCAGCCTGGCCTTCACCTCGGCGACCGTCAGTGGCTTGCCGCCCGGTGCAGCCTGTCCGGTGGCCGGCAGGGGACTCAGGGCGAGGAGGGTGGCGAGGAAGGCGAAGCGCAGGGTCATGGGAGCGTCCGGGAATCGGCGAGGTCCCAACGGCAACGGGACCGCCGAGCTCGGCGGTCCCGTCCGCGGGTGCCGGGGTCAGCTTTCGGACTTGCCTGGCGTGGCCCTCGCAGCCGGGCGGCCGAGATGAATCTTCCCGTCCGCACGTCCTTTGAGGTACGCGTAAATATTCTGGATTTTGCCCATCTCGAGCCCGAGGGCGCACCAGGAAGGCATCCCCTTGGTCGGCCGGCCGGCGCAGACCGTCTGAATGAAGAGCTCCTTGGTGTTGATCGACCCGCTGTCGGTGAGGGACACGACCAATGCGGGCGCGAAAGAGGAGCCGACCCCGAACTCCCCGTGGCATCGCGAGCAGTTGAGCTCATACTGCTTCCACCCTTGATACGCCTCGACGCCGATGGTGTCACGCGGGGCCGGGTGATACGCATCGCCCGCTTGTGCCTGGGCGGGGCGTACGGTCCAGACCAATCCGAGCAGCAGGATCGGGACGAACCCCAGCCGAGCAAACCACGAGGTCGGGGGAGTGCTCATCGGTCGGACGGTCCTTTCGCGCGGTTGAGGTCGGGGCGATCCCTAGCGCCCGGGTGCGGGCTGGCCGGTCGAGGATGGCGCGGCCTTGCCAGGCGATGAGGCGGCCCGGCCGGAGTCGGCCGGCATCGGTAGCAGCGGCACCGCGTAGTCGTGCAGGATCGCCTGGATCTCCGGGGCCCGAAGATCCAGGACCTTCTGGAGGCTGTCGCGCAGCTCTCGATCCCGACGCCGGACGCCCATCGCGATGCTGAAGGCGAAGGGGATGTTGCTGGCGCTGTCGGAGAGAATCGGGTTCAACACCAGCGGCACGGGCGACTGCTTGGCGAAGTATCCGGCCACCGGTCCCCACACGATCGCCGCATCGATCTGCTTGTTGCTCACCGCCTTGATGATGTCGTCGGGCCGGGTCAAGTCGCTGTAGAAGGTGGTAAACCCGACGAGATTGCCGACGACACCGTGGGCGCTCATCGCCATGGCCGGCGGTGTGTTCTCGGCGTCCGCATTCAGGAGGTGGACACCGATCTTGAGTTTCTTCCAGGTGGGATCATCGAGCGACGTGAGGTTGAGCCCGCTGTCCTTCCGGTAGACGATGACGTACGCCGAGCGGAAGTAGGGCTTCGTGGTCGCTGCCATGTCGAGGCCTGCCGGGGCGGTAATCGCGACGTCGCAGTAGCGCCCGTTCAGCGCGCGGGCAAAAAACCCGCGGCGGATCGGCCACCAAGCGTACTCGACGTTGGCGTGCCACTCCTTGGCGATGAGCTCCGCGATCTTGTTTTCGTAGCCTTCGCCCTTGTCGTTCGAAGCGGGCATGTTGTCCGGATCCGCGCAGACGCGCAGGACGCCGGCAGCCTCGGTATGCGGCCGGAGAGAGGCGTCCTGAGCGGACAGGGTGGCTGCGGCGACGGTCAGAGCGGCGAAGCCGGCAGCGCCTGCCAACAGCAGTCGTGGTGACATCGGTAAGCCTCGTTCCTGTGCGAGCGAAACGGCGCCGGAGCGGTCAGCGCCCCGACGCCGTCGCTGTCCTTCGTAATCTAGACCCGGCACCGGCCGGCGGTGAACCCGCCGGCCGCTACCGGCCCTGCTTAGAGCGAGAAGACGGTCATGACACCGCCCTGGTTGGTGAACTGACCCGCGTCGCCGAACGCGCCGAGCGCGCCCAGACCGGCGGTCGGATCCTCGGCGCCGATGCCGGCTGCTACGCCGATGCCGGCCCAGCCGCCGATGCCCGAGTACACGGCCACGTACTGCTTCTTATCCGGGCCGAGGTACGTCATCGGGCTGCCGATGATGCCCGAGGGGGTCTTGAACTGCCAGAGGACCTTGCCGGTCTTCTGATCGACCGCCTTGAGCCAGCCTTCCATGGTGCCGTAGAAGACCAGGCCGCCCCCGGTGGTGAGTGCACCACCGTACGCTGCCAGGTTTTCCTTGATCTCCCACTTCACGGTGCCCGACATCGGATCCCAGGCGATGAAGCGGCCACGATTGCCGCCAGGGCCCGGGAACATCCGCACAATGGCACCCACGTAGGGCTGGCCAGCCGAATACTTGACCTCGACGCCCTCGTAGTCCATGCAGATGTGGTTCGTCGGGACGTAGAAGAACCCGGTGATCGGCGAGTACGCCGACGGCTGCTGATCCTTGAAGCCGATCGCCGCGGGGCAGATGCCCTCGGTGTTGTGCTTCGAGGTGGTGCCGTACTTCGGATCTTTCACCGGGACGCCGGTGGTCACCACACCCTCGACCGGGGTGCCGGTGCCCTTGTTCTTCGCCCAGTTGATCGGGCCGTAGGCGTTGGCGACGATCACCTTGCCGTTGGTCCGGTCGACCGTGTAGCCGATGCCGTTCCGGTCGAAGTGCGCGAGCAGCTTCTTGCCGCCGCTCTCGAACAGCACGTTCTCGTTGACGCCGTCATAGTCCCACTCATCGTGCGGCGTCATCTGGTAGGCCCAGACCGCTTTGCCGGTATCCGGCTTGCGGGCGAAGATGGTCATCGACCACTTGTTGTCGCCCGGGCGCTGATCGGGATTCCAGGTCCCCGGGTTGCCGACGCTGTAGTAGAAGATGTCCAGCTCGGGGTCGTAGGAGTACCAGCCCCAGGTCGTGCCGCCGCCGCGCTTCCACTCGTCGCCCTGCCAGGTCGAAACGCCGAGATCCTTGCCCTTGTGCGACGCGTAGTTGGCGTTGGCATCGCCTTCGATGCCGACTTCCTTGTCGGGACCAGTGCTGTACATGGTCCACTTGTGCTGGCCGGTGTTCACGTCGAACGCCGAGACGCGGCCGCGGACGCCGAACTCACCACCCGAGATACCGGTGAGGACGATGTCCTTGATCACGAGCGGGGCGACGGTGATCGTGGCGCCCTGCTTGTAGCCGATGGCCTCGGGGCCGGCGTCGGAGTGATCCGGGTGCTTCGCTTTCCAGAGCTCCTTGCCGGTCTTCGCGTCCAGCGCAATCAACTCACCCTGAAGCGCGTTGATGAACACCTTGCCGCTCGGGTGGTACGCGGTGCCGCGGTTCACCAGGTCGCAACACGCGATTGGAATCGCGTCGGGCGACTGGTTCGGCACGTACTTCCAGATCATCGGCGCGCCCGGCTTCGAGAGGTCGAGCGCGTAGACGATGTTCGGGAACGACGTGTTGACGTACATGACGTTCCCGACCACCAGCGGGTTGCCCTCTTGGCCCCGGAGCGTCCCCAACGAGAAACTCCAAGCGGCCTTGAGGTTCGCCACATTCGCCGTCGTGATCTGCTTGAGCGGGCTGAACCGCTGCAAGCTGTAATCACGCCCGGCGATCTGCCAGTCGCCCTCGGGGGCGTTGCGGGTCCAGGCGCCCCCGCGCGCTTCCTGGGCGTTGGCGACCGCTGCGAACGCAAGGCCCGCAGCGACGCCGGACAACACCTTCCGGGTAAAGCGGTTCATAACTGACCTCAGGATGAAGGGTGATTCTACTGCGACCTACACCTTCGTGGGGTTGCCAACTGATGCCCCGGTGGCGTGAGTCGCCAACCAGAGCCGCCCGCCCCGCCGGTGCGGCTCACGAGCAATGCGCCGGTGGGCCGCGTTCGATGGGTGCCACCCAGGAGCCTCCGGGTGCGAGACTCCGAACTGGAATACGCGAGAACGCAACACGTTGGATGTACGCCACGAAACGCCCAAGCGCCAGAGGGGCGTGGCGGGCGGTGGCGGACATCGGGATCGATTCGGACCTGGGGGGACGGAGCGGGGAATGGAGACACCAAGGCCACGCCGGTCCGCGTACCCATCCTGACCGGACCGAAATAGGGCTTGAAGCATCCCACGTCGTGGCAGCGAACGGGAAAACTCCCATTACGACCCTCGGCAAAACCGCCGCCCAACGATTTTCGTAAGAAATACAGTGAACCCGAAGCGCCCGGGAGTGCGGTGGAGTCGCGTCGGGATTTTCTCGGAGTCCAACAAACGACCGCTGCCTCCCAATCAGGCAGCCTCTCTCGGACCACGCGTCCCGCATCGTCGCAGGCGCTGAACGCCTGAATTCTGCGGGCCCGCCCGAGGCCGGCGGGGCGTGCCTGCATTGCATTGGAACGTGGGGCTAGACTATACCGCGCACCGGGCCAACTGTCAATCAACCAACGCGTTTGTCGAACCGCGCCAGACCCGGGCGCCCCGGTTCAGGAAGGCTCCCTCGAACACCGCCCCGCGACTGCCGAGCCAACTCGCCGCCAGCCGAGCCAGCTCCCGCCCGTGCTCCGCGCCGTCAACTATGGCATAAGCCGTTGGACCCCATGAGCTTTGGCCGACGCCGTGCGCCCCGGCGGCGGCCAGCCGCTCGATCAACGGTCCCGTCGGGCCGGGCGCAAAGACGCTGCCCTGCGCACCGGCGAACCACCCACCCGTGATCCGCTGAATCTCCGAGAGCGCGCTGCCGAACGCCTCGAGGTCCCGCTCCACCAGGCCGGGGAGCAGCCGCATCAGCACGAGGTGGGCGACGTGCTCCACCTCACGAAGATCGGGTGACGGCAGACGCCGGAAGGCTTCCACTTCCGCGTCGCCGCTCAACCCCGGAGCCCCCGACGGAATCACGACCACGTAGCGCCACGTCGGCGGGATCTCGTAGCGGGCGAGCAGCGGCGCGACATCGTCCGTGCCGGGGCGCCGCCCGCCCTCGAGAATGAAGCCACCCGATTCGAACGCCCAGGTACCGATCGCCGACCGGCGCCCGCGATCCACCGCCCGCGCGAGCTCGCGCGTGACCGTGGGCAGCTCGTACAGCTCGGCGACCGCGCGCGCGATGGCGAGGCCGAGCTGCGTGCCCGAGCCGAGACCGACGTGGGGCGGGATCCCGCGATGCACGCGCAGCCGCACGCCGCCGGGCTGTCCGTACGAGGCGAGAATGCGGCGGGCGAACGCCGCCGAGCGCTCAGCGTCGGCGCCCTCGACCTCCACGTCTTCCGCTCGGGCGGCCTCCACCAGCAGCGAAGGGGTCGGGATTGCGGCACCCATCCCGCCGAACCGCCGTCCCAGGCCGCCGTGCAGATCGAGCACGCCGAAATGCAGGCGCGACGGCGCCTCCACAAACACGCTGGCGTCCGGTCGGCCGCTCATGCGGGAGCCCCGGCGCCAAGCTTGGACGCGATGTAGGCGCCCACGAGGGTCCAGGCCTCCTGCTCCAGCGGGCCCGCGGTCTTGTCCACCAGGACTTGGAGCCGCGTGAGCTCGTCGCGGATCTGCCCCGCCGGAAGGAGGTGCACCCGCGTCGCGAGGATCGCGGCCTCGAGCACCGCGTGGCGCGCGCGATTGAAGCCGACGAACTCCCGCCGGATGCCGCGATGCACAACCCGCATCTCGATGCGCGATCGGGGCGGCGACGCATCCAGGCTTACAACCTCGAGCTCCCGCCAGGAGCACGCAGCCTCGAGCACCACGCCGTTCACGACGGTCGCCGGCGTTGCCGGGAACACCGGGCTCCCGATCGCGCTCCGCGCGATGAGCAGCACGTCGTCCGTGAGATTCACCACCGCTACGCCCGTGGCCCGCACGTTCCGGAAGGTCGTCGTTTCCAGGAAGGGCTTGAGCACGATCAGATCCTCACCCCATTCGACACCCATCGGCGCGAAGTTGCTCCGGTCTTCGGGGTCGATCGTCGTCACGATCGATTCGACGATGAGCGGCATGCCCTCTCCTAGTCGGCGAGCACGGGGAGCGTCACGTGCGACGGGTGCGCCGCGGACCGGTAGATGCGTTGCGTGGCCGCGCGATAATCGGCGGGCCGCGCCTCGAAAAGGTTCGGCACGAAGGTCTGCGGGTTGCGATCGTACAGCGGAAACCAGGTGCTCTGCACCTGGATCATGATCCGGTGTCCACGACCGAACCGATAGCTCTGCTGGTGGAGGTCCACGCGGTAGCGCTCGATCGCACCGGGCCGGATCGGCGTTGGACGATCGAACCCGGTCCGGTACCGTCCGCGAAGGATGTCGCTCGCGACCATCAGCTCGTACCCGCCCATCTTCGCATCGCCGTCCACGCTGTCGGGGTACACGTCGATGAGCTTGACGACCCAGTCCGCGTCGCTGCCGGTGGTGGCGGCGAACAGCTCGGCGCCCAGGTTGCCGGCGATCGCAACCTCCTCGGTGAGCGGCTCGCTGCGCCAGGTGAGCACGTCGGGCCGGTTGTCGACAAAGCGCTGATCCTCCGTGAGCCAGGTATACCAGCCGGAGCCGCGCGGGTCGTACGTCCGCTGGATGGGCCGCTTGCGGTATGGCACGGGGCGACGAGGGTCGGACACGTAGCTGTCGAACGCGCCATCGCCGGCGGCGGGAGGGGTGAAGGAGAGCCCGCCGTTCTCGCGGAAGTACAGGTTCCGGCTCCTGGCGCCGGCGGGCGGCCAGTGATCGAAAGCCCGCCAGCGGTTCGACCCGCCTTCGAACACGACGGCCTCCGCCACCGGGACGGAGTCACGCCCCTTGAGCCAATGGGCGAACCAGGGCGCCTGAATCTTCTCCCGGAAGTACTGCGCGGTGTTGCTGCCGAAATCCACGTCGCCAAGCTTCTGCCCGTCGGGACGGGACCAGCCACCGTGATTCCACGGGCCCACGACGAGCGCGTTGACATGCCCGGTGTCGAGCGGCTCGAGTGTGGCGTAGGTCGTGAGCGCTCCGTAGAAGTCTTCCTGATCCCACCACCCGCCTACCGTGAGCGTGGGCACGGAGAGCCGGCGCAGATACGTTGGCAAGGCGCGGGCGCGCCAGAACGCGTCGTACGTCGGGTGCGCGACGAAGTTGCTCCAGCTCGGCGAGCGGCCGGCCAGGAGTCTGGTCAGGCTGGTGAGCGGGCCCTGGGCCAGATACCAGTCGTAGGTATCGTATCCGCCGGTCGGCGGCGGGACCGATTCGTCTTTCGACAGCTCCATCTCGGACCCGTACTCGAACCCGTACGTCAGCCGGAACGCGCCCTGATGGAAGAAATCGTCCCCCATCCACGTGTCCGTCATCGGGGCTTGGGGTGAGATCGCTTTGACCGCGGGGTGCGGATTGATGCCGGCCATCGCGGCCAGCCACCCGGGATAGGAGATGCCGAGCACGCCCACCTTGGGAACGGTGTGGGGAACGCTTCGGATGAGCCACTCCACCGTGTCGTAGGTGTCGGTGCTCTCGTCCACGCCGGATGAATCCGCCGGCGCGTGCAGCGGCCGGTTCATCACGAACTGCCCCTCCGATCCGTACCGCCCGCGGATGTCCTGAAACACGAACACGTAGCCGTCGTGCGCCAGCTCGGCGTACCGCATCCGCAGATAGTTGGCCGAGCCGGCGATGCCGTAGGGCGTGCGCGTGAGCAGAATGGGGAGCGGCTCGTCGGCCTCGCCCGGGGCGAATACGACGGTGTGCAAGCGCACGCCGTCGCGCATCGGGATCATGACCTCCGTCCGATCGAACCCGGGCAGCGAGTCCGGGGCCTGCGCCTCCGCGCCCGGCGCGATGGCAAGGAGGCTGAGTGCAGCGGCTGCCAGAGATGCGCGTGCGCGCATGGACGATCGATCCGGGGTCAGGTGCTCGGCGGAACGTACCAGGGCGCCTCGTGAGCGCGCGGCCGGCGTCGCCGGTCCAGCCCTTCTGTCGATGGCTGGTACCCGATGGCGGAGAGTCCGAGTCCGCCGTCGGCGCCGACAGGGAGCGCGTCGACGGTCGGCATCGGCGCGCCGAGAAAATGGGCGAGCATCGCGTACCCGTGCTCGGTCAGCACCGATTCCGGATGGAACTGCACCCCGATGACCGGATGCTCGCGGTGCTGCACCGCCATGATCTCGCCGTCTTCGGACGTAGCCGTGACCCGGAGCATTGGGGGCAGGGAGCCGGGTGCTATGACGAGGGAGTGGTAGCGGGTCGCCGGGAAGGGGCTCGGAAGTCCCTCGAAAATGCCGCTCCCGTCGTGATGGATCTGGGAGGTCTTGCCGTGCATGGGTCGCCCGGCCCGGACGATCTCGCCGCCGTAGGCGGCGCCGATGCATTGATGGCCGAGGCAAACGCCCAGGATCGGGATCGAGGCGCCGAGTCGGCGCACGACCTCCGTCGACACGCCGGCTTCCTGGGGTGAACACGGGCCGGGCGAGATGATGATGTGGCTCGGGCGAAGCGCTTCGATCTCTTCCGGCGTCACGGCGTCGTGCCGGCGCACCATGGGCGTGGCGCCGAGCTCTCGTACGTACCGGGCGAGGTTGTAGACGAACGAGTCGTAGTTGTCGATCAGCAGAATCATGACGGTCCCAGCGCCCGGATTATCCCCCGTGCCTTGTCCACCGTCTCGCGGTACTCGGCCTCGGGCTCCGAATCAGCGACGATGCCGCCGCCGGCCTGAAAGTACACCACCCCATTCCGGACGACCGCGGTGCGGATCGCGATGCTGGTGTCCATCGCCCCGGTGGTCCCGAGATAGCCGAGCGACCCGCAATACACCCCGCGCCGGGTGGGCTCGAGTTCCGCGATGATCTCCATGGCCCGCACTTTGGGCGCTCCGGTAATCGAGCCGCCGGGAAACGTGGCTCGGAGCAGGTCCACCGCGTCGTTGCCCCCTTCCAGCTCGCCGACGACGGTCGAAACCAGGTGGTGCACGGTGGGATGCTGCTCCAGTGCGAACAGCTCCGGGACCCGCACCGTCCCGGGTCGGCAGACGCGCGACAGGTCGTTCCGCAGGAGGTCCACGATCATGACGTTCTCGGCCCGGTCCTTGTCACTCTCGGCCAGCACCCGGCCGAGAAGCGCATCGTGCATCGGGCCGAGGCCGCGTGGGCGCGTGCCCTTGATGGGGCGGGTCTCGACGTGGGTCCCCGAGAGCCGAAGGAACCGCTCCGGCGAGACGCTCAGCACCTGGAGCCCGTCGAAGTCGAGGTACGCACCGAAGGCGGCGGGGTTGGTGCGTCGGAGTCGGCGGTAGAGCGCGAGCGGGAATTCCGCGAGCCCCGCCTCGAACCGCTGCGAGAGATTCGCCTGGAAGATGTCGCCGGCCAGGATGTACTCACGGACCCGCGCAACGGCGCTCAAGTAGCCGCGATGGGTGAAGGTAGAGCGCAGACCGATTTCCTCGCCGCCTTCGACGCCGAGCACGGGGTAGGACGGCGCCCCCGCGTTCGATCGCGCAAGCGCGGGGGCGCGGCTCGGTGCGTGCGGTCGGCCGCCTGCCTGCTGCTCCAGCCGCCGACGAACCGCCTCCAGCCGATCGCGGGCCGAGCGTTCGGCGTCCGAGCCGGAACCGGGCGCGCCGGTCGAGATGATCCAGGCTGCGCGCTCGCAGTGATCCCAGGCGAGCACCCAGTCATACAGCCCGAGGATCAGGTCCGGAATGGCGAGATCGTCGTAGCGCGCCTCGGGCAAGCGCTCGAGCGTGGCGCCCCAGTCGTACCCGATGTAGCCGGCGGCGCCGCCCTGGAACGGGGGAAGCCCCGGCACCGCGTCGGTGGCGAGCGGCGCGAGCGCCAGCCGCACGGCGCTCAGGGCATCGGTGCCGAGCCGCGTCCAACCGCCGCCTCGGTCGAGCCGCTCCGCGCCGGGCCCCCGGCTCCGGAACACCGCGTACGGATCCGCCGTGAGGAAGGAGTAGCGCCCGGTCCGCTCGGCGTCCGCGGTGCTGTCGAGCAGCAGCAGGAACGGGAGATCGGCGAAACGCTCGGCGGCGGCGACGGCATCGGGGACCGCATCGAGGCGCTCGGCCAGCGGCAGGCGGCTCACTCGGGCTCCTTCGATGCCGCGCGCCGGCGGCGGGAGCGCTGGGTGAGCTTGACATGCTCACCTTTCGGGTCGTCCGGCGGCGTCAGATAGCCCCACGCGAGCGCGCCCTCCTGCCGGTACGTCTTTCCCAACGTGACCGCGAGCTTCGCTTTCATGAGCTCCCGGCCCAGGTAAAAGGCGTGAGTCGCCTCTTCGACGCCCAACTGCGCGAAAATCGCCTGAATGTCCGTGCCGCGCACGAACAGCTCGTTGTTGAAGACCGTGATGGCCTCGCGGTCGGCGAAAATGCGGAAATTCGGGTCGGTCACGGCCGCCTGCAGCTCGCGCAGCTCGACCTCGGAATAGGCCAGCACCTCGGGGTCTTTCACCGTGATCAGGCGATCGTCGATGCCCTTGGGGACCCGCTTCTGCTCCACCGCGTAGTGCATCAGCCGACGGGCGACGTCGATCTCCCGGACGGCACCCCGCGCCCACGGGATCACTTCGGTCGTGAGCACCGCTCGGACGCCCACCTCCTCCGCGATCGCCAGCAGCAACGCGTTCACGCCGGTGCTGTCGGCCGCCGTGAGCTCGGTGATGTTGCCGACGCCCATCATCTGCCCGACGCCGGGATAACGGCGGTGTACCTCCGCGTAGCGCTCGAGCGACGCCATGAACCCGAAGCCGATCGGCTCGATGACGGGGTCGATGAGGTACGGCACGCCCCACGCATCGAGGCGCTCGATGTTGCGATCGAGCGTCTCCAGGCCGGCGCCGAAGTCCGGAATGACGACGACCCTGCCGCCGGCCGCGGCCACGTCGCGCGCCACGTCCAGGTTGGTGCCGTTCACGCTCAGCACCAGCTCGGCACCGGCCCGAACCGCGGTGCGGATCTCCTCCGGGTCGAACGAGTCTACGCTGACCCGGAAACCGTCTCGACGCAGCTCACGCACGACCTCGGGCAAAGCGGGGAAGGGAACCCCGGGCGTGCAGCCGAGATCGATGACGTCCGCGCCGCTCGCGCGGAAGGCGTCCGCGGCGCGTCGAATGGCGTCCCGGGAAAGCTTGGGGGCGTTGTTGATCTCGGCGAGGATGTCGATCGAGTAGGCGCCGTAGTCCGGTGCGGCAGACGCCCGGCCGAAGTACCGTGGAATTTCGCGCAGGTCCTTGGGGCCCTTCTCGGTCCGCACGCCCACGTGGTCTGCGATCACGGACGCCTCGCCTTCGCAGAGGCCGGGGATGAGCACGAGATCGGTTTCGCGGGGGACCTCGAGGAAGCGCGCGATCCATGGCGTCGTCATGAGGGCGGCGACCGTGATCTTGAGCACCGCCACGTCCGCCGCGAACGAAGGCGCCATGTCGGCGAGCGTGCGCCGCAGCGCCGGCTCGGCAAGCTTGCCGGTGACGAACACGACGCGGCGGAGCGGCGGAGCCGGGAGCCCGCCTATCGCGGGTCTCCGGGGCGAACCCACTTGTTCGGCGTGCCCTCCAGCGCGCCGCCACTCGGCCGCCAAAGGACATGATCCTCGATCTTCCCGGCCAGCTCGAAGTCCTTGTCGCTGATACCGCCGGCGGCGTGGTTCTGGAGCTTCACGATGACCCGACCCCAGGTAACCGTCAGGTCGGGGTGGTGGTACGCCGCCTCGGCGAGGTAGCCGATCGTGTTCACCAGCATCAGCGTGGTCGGCCAGCCGTCGGTCTTGTAGACCCGGCGGATCCAGCCATCCTCGTAATACCAGCCCGGCAGCGCCTTAAGGCGCTCGGCGATTTCCGCGTCGTTGTACGTGCGCTCTTTGGTGGTCGGCATGACAGTCTCCTCGTTGCTCGTCGGCTACATCACCACTCCTCCGTTGACCATAATCACCTGCCCGGTGAGAAACGCGGCCTCGTCTGAGGCCAAGTAGACCGCGGCCCCCGCCACGTCCTCCGGGCTGCCCCATCGCTTGAGCGGGGTGGCGTCGGCGACCTGCCGCCGCCAACCGGCCGGCGCCTCCTCCTCGAAGGCAGTGGCGATGAACCCGGGAGCGATCACGTTGACCCGGATGTCCGGCGCCACGTCCCGCGCGAGCGAGCGACTGAAGCTCAGTATCCCGCCTTTGGCGGCGGAGTAGAGCACCGGGTTCTCGCCTGCCATCCCCTGGCCCACATGGTCCCACGACATGTTCACGATCACGCCGCCGCGGCCCTGCGCCCGCATCAGATCCACCGCGGCCCAGGATGCGAGCACCGTGCCCCGAAGATCCACGTCCAGGACGAGATCGAGCTTCTCGCGCCGAGGGAGATTCCTGAACTTGCCGGTGAGGATGTCCGCGCCGGCGTTGTTTACCCACACATCCACGCGGCCGAGCGCCGCTCGAAGATCGTTGGCGAACCCCTCCAGCGTGTCAGTCCGGCCCAGATCCAACCGGCGGATCTCGGCCCGTTGTCCCGCTGCCGTGATGAGCCTGGCGGTCTCGGCCGCGCCCTGCGCGTTCTCGCGGTAGGTCAGCGCCACGCTGGCCCCGGCCCTGGCGCTCGCCACTGCGATCGCCCGCCCTATTCCGCTCGACCCTCCGGTGACGAGAACGACCTTGCCCGCAAGGCGCCGGTCCCCGCTTCCCCCGCCATCCGCCCGCTGCGCCACGGTACCTCCCGCCGATGAGCCCGGACGAATAAGTTCTAAGCGCTAACATATCATTGCGTTAGCAACTCACAAGGGAGAAGTCTGTGCGGTTGCTGGTGAGTGTTCGCAGCCCGGATGAGGTCCGCGCCGCCCTGAAGGGGGGTGCGGACATTGTCGACGCCAAGGACCCGAGCCGCGGAACACTCGGCCCGGTGGCGGACGATGTCCTCGAGGCCATCGTCGCTCAGGTGCCGTCCCACGTCGCTTTGAGCGTGGCGCTCGGAGACGTCGGGTCGGTCGAAGCCATCCGGGCGGCGTTTGTTGCGCTCCGGATGAACCCGCGCGCCACGGTTTACGTGAAGCTCGGATTCGACGGCGTCTCCGCGGAGGGCGAGTTGCTCATCCTCCTCGACGCAGCGGCCGATGCCGCGGCCCGGCATCCGGCACGGCCTCGGCTGGTCGCGGTCGCCTGCGCGGATCGTGACAGCTCCGCAAAGGTGATCCTCCGGGCCGCTCGACAGGCCGGGGCCGCGGGAATCCTGCTCGACACCGCCATCAAGGACGGCCGAACGCTCCTCGACTTCTGGCCGGAGAATCGGCTCTGCGATTGGGTTGACGCCGGACGCTCCGCCGGCCTCGAGGTCGCTCTGGCGGGCAGCCTCGGCCTCGGGGATCTGGCCCGGGTCGCGGCGCTGGGACCCGACATCGTAGGCGTGCGGGGGGCGGCCTGTGCCGGCGGACGGAGCGGGACGGTGGACGCCGGGCGGGTCCACGCCCTTCGGGCGCGCCTCCTCATGGAGCCGGCGGCGATCGCCGCGAACCACGAGGTCGGCAAGGCCCGTCCTCCCCAGCCATCCATTTCTAAGTAGCGCTTGCACTTAGGTTTGCTCGCGATGGTCGGCGGGGGCATGTCATTTGCCCCCCGCTCACTCGCCCCTGCCGCCGACACGAGCTCCAGTGAACCTCCGGTCGAGTCTCTTCCGAAGCCGCTTCGGGCGCCGCCTGTTCGCGCTCTTCGTGGGCTGCGCGCTCGTTCCGATCGGATTGTTCGGCTTCCTGTCGTTCCGCCACATGACCCGCCAACTGGAGCTTCAGAGCCGGACTCGGCTCCTCCAGGCAAACAAGGCCCTTGGCCGGGCGGTCTTCGAGCGGCTCCTGCTGCTGGAAGCCACGCTGAGGAGCATTCCACCCCGCGCGATCGCCGAGCTCGGCCCGCCGCCGCCGAAGCCGGCCGCGCCGCCGCCTGTGCGTCGTCCCAAGCGGGTACGCCCCGGCAACCAGATCCAGGGTGCGCGGACCGACGGACGGATCGCGCTGGGCGGGGTCATGATGGATCACGCTCAGAAGGGGGGCGCTCCCGCGGCTCCGGCCGCGCCGGCCAAGGACCCTGAGGCCAGCCGAACCATCATCGCCGGGCTCGACCTCCTGGCCCGGAGTCGATTCAACGCGCTCGAGTTTCTAGGAGACGACGGCAAGAGTGTCGCGGTGTTCGGCCAATTGTGGGAGCTGCCCACGCTTTCCGCGGCCGACAGCGCCCAGGTGATGGAGGGCAACCCCCGCATCGTGACACAGTTCAGCAACGGCGTCGCGCGGATCTATCTCGTGCGGCGGCTCGCCCGGCGCACGGGACCCACCGGCATGCTCATCGGCGAGGTGAGCGGGGACTACCTGTGGGGCACGCGCGACCAGACGATGCCGTCGCCGACGACCGAACTGGCGGTGCTGGACGACGCGGGCCAGATGCTGGTGGGCTCCACCCATCTCCGAAGCGCCGCGGCGCGCCACGTGCACGAGCTCTCGCAGCGCTCGCTCTGGGGCAACTTCACCCTCGAGCTGGGCGAGCGTAGCTACCTGGGCACCTATTGGCCGATCGTCCTGCGAGACGCTTTTGGTAGTCCGAGCTGGACGCTGGTGTTGAGCGAAGCCCAGGCCACGGTGCTCGGGCCGATGACCGATTTCACCGACCGCTTCCTGCTGATCATCGGGGCGTGCACGCTCGCGGTGCTCGTGCTCAGCATAAGCCAGATCCGCCGAAGCCTTGTCCCGCTGATCCATCTCCAGGATGGAACGCGGCGCATCGCACTCCAGGACTTCGACTGGCGGGTACCGGTCACCAGCCGCGATGAATTCGCCGAGCTGGCCCACTCCTTCAACACCATGGCTACCCGCCTCGGCCGGCAGTTCAAAGCCCTGGCCGCCGCCGCGGATATCGACCGCGCGGTGCTCGGAGCGATGGACGCCTCGACCATCGTGGACGCGGTCCTGAGCCGGATCCGGGATCTCTATCCGTGCAGTGCGGCCAGCGTGACCCTGCTTCCAGCCGAGCGGGGCACCGGCGCGGTGAGCTGGGTGCGCCGGGATGGCGACGGCGGGCGGCGGGAGGCCGTCCGGGTGCAGCTCAGTGCCGATGATCTGTCACAGCTGGCCGGGGGGGACGTGATCGAGTTCCGGGCGGGTGATCGGCTCCCCGACTACCTCCGTCCGATGGCCGAGTGCGGCGTGACCGCGGCGGTCGTATTGCCGCTCGCATCGCACCGTGAGCTTGCCGGCGTGCTCGCGCTGGGTACGCCGCAGGAGGTCATTCCAGCGCCGGAAGACCTGATGCAGGCGAGGCGCCTCGCGGATCAGGTGGCCGTCGCCCTGTCCAACGCCCGCATGGTGGAGCAGGTCCGTCTGCTCGCCTATCACGACAGCCTGACCGGGCTTCCGAACCGGCCGTCGTACAAGGACCGGCTGGCGCGCGCGCTGGCCGAGGCACGGCGGGAGGGTCGCAAAGTCGGGGCGTTCTTCATCGACCTCGACAACTTCGGCCGGATCAACGACACGCTCGGCCACGAGCTGGGCGACCAGCTCCTGCGCCACGTGGGCGAGCGGCTGCATGGCTGCTGTACTCGGGCCGACGATGCCGGCGAGGCCGCGGCCGGAGCCCCCAGCGCGGAAGTCGCGCGGCTCGGCGGCGACGAATTCACGGTGTTGCTCACGGGGATCGACGATGCCGACGAAGCGGTGGCCCTCGCGCGCCGGATTCTCTCGACCCTCACACCCCCGGTCCCGCTGGGCACGCACGAGGTGTTCATCACCGCCAGCATCGGCATCGCGCTCTACCCGGTCGACGGCGAGGACGTCGAGACGCTGCTGACCCATGCCGATACCGCGATGTACGAGGCGAAGAGCCAGGGTGGGAACGGCTACCAGATCTTCTCCCGCACGATGAACGCTACCGCCATGCAGCGGCTGACGCTGGAGACGGATCTGCGCCGCGCGCTCGAGCGCGAGGAGCTGGTGCTGCACTATCAGCCGATAGTCCGGGCGGACACCGGCGCGATTACCGGAGCCGAGGCGCTCGTCCGGTGGCAGCATCCGTCACTGGGCCTGCTGCTGCCGTCCGAGTTCATCCCCATCGCCGAGGAGAACGGCCTGATCGTCCCGCTGGGCGAATGGGTCCTGCGGACCGCGTGCGCCCAGAACCGGGCCTGGCAGGACGCCGGGTTCGCCTCCCTCCGCATCGCGGTGAACCTGTCGAGCCGCCAGATCCGCCAGGGCACCCTCGTCACCGCGGTGCGCGCCGCACTCGAAGCGGCCGGATTGGAGCCGCGCTGGCTCAGTCTGGAGCTGACGGAAAGCGTCCTCATGGAGCGCCAGCACGAGGCGGTCGCGGCGCTGCATCGGCTCCGGGCCTTGGGCGTTCAGCTGTCGATCGATGACTTCGGCACGGGCTACTCCTCGCTCAGCTACCTCAAACACTTCCCGGTAGACTCGCTCAAGATCGATCGCACCTTTGTGCGCGATCTGATCGCCGTCCCGGACGATGCGGCCATTACGGCGGCCGTCATCGCCATGGCGCACGCGCTCGAGCTCAAGGTGGTCGCGGAGGGCGTCGAGACCCACGAGCATCTCGCCTTTCTCCGGGGGCAGGGCTGCGACGAGGTCCAAGGGCACCTGGTCGGCCGAGCCGTTCCCGCGGACCGCTTCTCCGAATGGCTCGCGCGGGGACGCGCGGGAAGCCGCCTGGCGCGCCGCGCCTATCGGAGCGTCCGGTAGTGGGCTAGCCCCCCGTCTCGCCTCCCGCGCCGTCGCTCACCACCAGCGGCAGCCGGTCCAGCTCCTCCGCG
>CAZFKN010000035.1:24138-27793 GCA_964519805.1 uncultured Gemmatimonadaceae bacterium | reverse complement strand
TCTTCTGGAGCGTCTACATCACGACGTTCGTCTTCTGGATCGGCATCGGCCACGCCGGCACGCTGATCTCGGCGATCCTCTACCTCTTCCGCTCGCCCTGGCGGACGGCGGTCTACCGGTCGACCGAGGTGATGACGGTCTTCGCCGTCATGACGGCGGCGCTGTTCCCGATCATCCACATCGGGCGGCAGTGGTTGTTCTACTGGCTGCTCCCGTACCCGAACCAGCGGTTCCTCTGGCCCAACTTCAAGTCGCCCCTGCTCTGGGACGTCTGTGCGATCACGACCTACTTCACCGTCTCGGCGACGTTCCTGGTCTACGGGCTCGTTCCCGACGTGGCGGCCGTGCGCGACCGGGTCGGCGGATGGCGGAAGCTGGTGTACAAATTCGCCTCGGTAGGCTGGGCCGGCACCGATAACCAGTGGCGGCACTATTCCCGCGCCTATCTCTACCTCGCCGCGCTGGCGACCCCGCTGGTGCTCTCGGTGCACTCGGTGGTGTCCTGGGACTTCGCCTCCGCGCTCGTGCCCGGGTGGCACGGGACTATCTTCGCCCCGTATTTCGTCGCCGGAGCTATCTACTCCGGCATCGGGATGGTGCTGACCCTCATCATCCCGCTCCGGCGCGCGCTCAAGCTCGAGCACATGATCACCGAATACCACTTCGACAACCTGGCGAAGCTCACCCTGCTCACCGGCTCGATCCTCTTCTACGCCTACGGGATGGAATACTTCATCTCCTGGTACAGCGGCAACACGTTCGAGCAGACGACGTTCTGGCGGCGGGCCTTCGGGCCCTACTGGTGGGCCGGCTGGTCGATGATCATCTGTAACGCCTTCGTCTCTCAGCTCTTCTGGTTCAGAAAGATCCGGGTCAACCCGACCGCGCTCTTCGTGATCTCGATCTTCATCAACATCGGGATGTGGTTCGAGCGCTTCGTGATCATCGTGTCGTCCCTGCAAAACGACTACCTCCCATGGGCCTGGGACCAGCTCAATCCCACTTGGGCCGACTGGGGAATCCTGGCCGGCTCGTTCGGCTGGTTCGGCATGTGGTTTCTCCTGTTCGCGCGGACGTTCCCCATCGTGGCGATCCAGGAGGTCAAGGAGATGATCCCGCTGCCGCGGAAGCGGGGAGGGCACCACTGATGGGCGGGCGTCCGAAGGTCGTGCCGGGCGTGCTCGCCTCGTTCGAGCAGATCGACGCGGCGACCGACGCCATCAAGGCCCTCAGGGCCGGCGGGCACAAGGACCTCGTGGTCTATTGTTCGCACCCGAACCACGAGCTCGAGGAGGCGCTGGAAGCCCCGGTGAGCCCCGTGCGGCTGTTCACTCTCATCGGCGGGCTCACCGGTGTCACCGCGGCCACCTCGATGACCGTTTGGATGAACCTCGACTGGCCCACGCTCGTCGGTGGCAAGGCGATCGCATCCATCCCGGCCTTCGTGGCCATCATGTTCGAGCTCACGGTGTTGATCGGCGCCCTTGCCAGCGTGGTCGGTGTCATCTTCCTCGTGATGTTGGGCACCCGGCGCGGGATCATGTACGACCCAAGCTTCAGCGACGACCGGATCGGAGTGTTCGTCCCGGCTGCCGCCGACGCCGCGCTGGCGTTGGAGCGGCTTTTCCGGGATGCGGGAGCGGTGGAGGTGCGGCATGCGACGGCTTGACCGGCTGGTTCTGCTCGCCGGCGTCGCCCTGGCGGCAGGCGGGTGCGATTGGTACTACAACGACGTGCCCTCGCCGGACCAGCTGTGGGAAGTCCTCCCCTGGTTCGACCAGATGGTGGTCCAGAAGTCGGTGAACCCGTACTCCCGCGTCGACGTTCCCCGCTACACGCCGGATGGAACGGTGCCCGTGACCGGCGGCGAGCCGGACTGGAGCGCGGAATGGCTCGCGGGCAAGACCACCACCGCCGACGCGCTCAAGAACCCCACCACGGGCACGCCCCCTCCGGGTGGCGTGGCGCGGCACGGCGCGCAAACCGCGGCTATTCCCGGGACAGTCGACGCCAAAGGCGACACGCTATACGAGAACTTCTGCGCGACCTGCCACGGTCCCGCCGGCGCCGGCGACGGACCGGTGGGACGCAAGATGGGCGCGCTGCCGCTCATCAGCCCGCGGGCGCGCGCCTATACTGACGGCTACATCTACAGCATCATCCGGTATGGCCGCGGCCTGATGCCACGCTACGGCGACAAGGTCTACGATCCGATGGATCGGTGGGCCATCGTGAATCATGTGCGGAAGCTTCAGGCGGAGGCACCGCTCCCGCCCAGCCCGCCGGGAGGCCCCAAGTGACGAATCTCGCGGGCGTCCACCAGCGGCTCGTCTCCCGGTCGGTTTCCGGTCGCTACGACGCGTTCCTCGGTCTGGGAGGGGGTCTAACCGTCCTCGGGCTCGTCCTTTTCCTCCGGGCGCTCGGCGGCCGGGACGCGGACCGGGCGTGGCACCTCTTCCATGTGAACTGGGTGTACTTCACCGGCCTGGCCGGCGGCAGTGTTGCAGTCGCTGCGGTGCACAAGGTAGTGAACGCCCGGTGGTCGGGCCTCATGATCCGCTTCGCCGAGGCGTCCGTCGCGTTCCTGCCGATCTCACTGATCGGGCTGTTGTTGATTTTCACCGTCGGGTACCCGCACATCTACGCCAACATGGCCGGCCAGCTGCACTCGCTCCACCACGGGAAGGCGGTCTGGCTGTCGCACGATGTGATGTTCGCGCGGCTCGGTCTTCTGTTGGTGGCGTTGTACGCGGTGGGGTGGCGTCTGGTACGCGCCGACATGGTTCCAGACATGCTCGCGGCCAAGAATGCGGTGACCGGCCCGCGCCAGGTGCGGTTCGAGCGGATGACCGCGGGGTATGACGGCTCTGAGGGCTCGATCGAAGCAAACGACCGCCGGATTCGCCGCCTCGCCGCCACGTTCGTCGTGCTTTATGCGCTTGGGTTCACGTCCGTGGCGTTCGACGGGATGATGGCGCTCCAGCCGCATTGGTACTCGAACTTGTTCGGTGGCTGGTATGTCATGGGGTGCTTTTTGGCAGGCCACATGCTGCTCGCACTCATGATGATCTACGGGGGCCAGCAGCTCTACATCGCAGACCTGATCTCGGCCAAGCAGCGCCACGACCTAGGCAAGCTCTGCTTCGGCTTCACCGTGTTCTGGACCTACCTCATGTGGAGCCAGTTCCAGGTGATCTGGTACGGGAACATGCCCGAAGAGACGGGCTTCGTATACAGCCGCCTCTGGGGCCCCTGGATGCCGGTGGCGAAGATCGTATTCCTCGGCATGTTCATCGTGCCCTTCTTTGGCCTGCTCGGCGTCGGTCCCAAGAAGGCCCGGGCTACACTCGGGTTCTTCGCCGTGGTGAGCCTTACGGCCCTCTGGCTCGAGCGTTACCTGCTCATCGTGCCGTCGATCACCGCCGGCGCCGGCCCGTTGTACGGCCTACCCGAGATCGCGCCGACGCTCCTCTTCGCCGGTCTGTATCTGCTCTTGTACTCGCTGTTTGCGCGGAGCTTCCCGATGGTTTCACCGCGCCTCGCCGAGATCACGCTGCTGCGCGAGGTTGGTCATCACGAGGTGGAAATATTCGACCACGAGGACGTGGACGCGGATTTTGTGCATGAAGAGGATCTGGAGCGGAGACAGGGCAGG